>JBHLQH010000001.1:0-313558 GCA_048884965.1 Candidatus Thorarchaeota archaeon
GTGCTATCACTCACGAGCACTGCTCATCGAAATCTCGCATCTGTTGAGATGGAGAATTCTGGTCCTATTGTTGATAATCTGACGTTCAAGTTAATCGGACATGATGATCTCGAAATTGATGCGCTACTTGACAATGAAGTTGACATGATATCTCATAGGGTTGATCAGGTCTTTGTTGAACAGTTCTCAGAAATTGATGAAGTGGAAGTTAAGGAAATACTTCGAAATGGCTATGGAAAAGTGATTATCAACTGCGAGAAGTATCCTCTAAATGAAACTGCATTGCGTAGGGCAATGGCATTTGCGATTGACAAGCAGTCCGATTCGATCACATCCTGCATAGGCCCTTATGTTCCTCTAGATTCCTGTATCCCCCGAGGTAATCCTTGGTCCATTGAGGGACAACTTGAATACTCATACTATGATGATGATTTGATCACTGGAAACATACTTCTTGATGAAGCCGGGTTTGCACTTGACCTCGAGTCAGGCTTCCGTAAAGCTCCAAACGGCGAACCATTAACTCTGAATCTTGAAGTGGTTCAATCAGGTTGTCCTCCCTCAGAGGTCATTCATGCAATTTTGGACGGATTAGCGGGACTCAGTCTTGATGCGCATGTCAGCTATACTGACTATACAGATCTGTTACCTAGAATCTATAATCATCAGTCATTTGATATGGCAATATTGGGTAGTACTTTTGCCGATTACGATGTTGACTGGATGGCTGATTATTATTGGTCCGGGAATGCCTATGAACCATATCTGAATCCGCCAAAATGGCAAAACGAATCATTCGATAGTTGGCGTGATCAGCTGCTTCACGGAACGAGCTATGAAGAAGTCTATGAAGCAGCGATTGAGATGCAGAGAATATGGGTGTATGAATGTCCAGAGATCATATTCTATCAGAACATATACTACTATGCCTGCAGGGAGAATATTCCAAATCTAGAGATAGACCCATTGGATGGATTTGCCAGCAGATGGACTGTCTATGGCGCAAAACTATCCGATTCATCTGGGGGCAATCTGCGAATTGCAGATCAGCTGACTCCTCATTACAACCCGTACCAATCATGTAGTTGCTATCCATCATTCAGCAGCTATTTGCCCTACGACTCCCTAATCATCCGTGACATTCATGGCAACTATATTCCATGGCTCGCTACGGACTACTCTATTGAAACACATGCGGATAATCCGAGCATTCCTGAAGGAAATACTAGATTTATGTTTCAAGTGGTCCAAAATGCGATTTGGTCAGACGGAGTCCCCCTCACGGCGGATGACATAGCTTGGACCTACAATTTCATTCGCAACGATGTGACAAATCTGTATCGGTCTAGCCTGTCTTCCCTAGCATCTGCCTTCGCACCATCTGAATCATATGTGGTTCTTGAGTTTACTGGGGAATCTTACTGGTACCTCTCAACGATAGCTGAGATTCTTGTACTACCAAAGCATGAATTCATTCAAAGGAATATTACATCCATCTTGAGCTGGTCCCCAGATCCCTTTGAAGAGTCAGTAGTCACCTCTGGTCCTTTTAATTTCACATCCTATATCCATAATGAGGATGAGGAGTATTATGAGATGTCCACCAATCCGTTCTACTTCTATGGAATGCATAATTCTGAAACGACTACTACCAGTGATACTGGTCCAAATGGCTTCTACGAATTCAGTCTGATTAGCTTGACTATTACATCTGCAAGTATCGCTGTGGTTGTTTGCATTGTCATTCTCTGGAACCGACAGAGATAGTTGCTATCCCTCATTCACATTTCCACATGCTTCGCAGGTATGTCTATCTCCAGCAACAAGTATTCTTGGCAGAGGCTTGCCGCAATGACGACACTTCTGCATCTTGACTTCATCGGATCTAAGTTCCTTGATAGTCTGGGTAGCCTCTAGTGAGATGAACTCGTCTGTCTGGGCTTCGTAACGCCCTGCGACCTTACCTTCACCGACCAGGAGAAATACCAACTCTCGAGTTTCTTCAAGTGTCATGTTTGTATACTGAGTGAGATCCTCCATGCTTATCCTAGGTACAGACTTGAGCACCCCCAAAGCCATGCTTGATGCTCGTCCAGAAGTAACCGGACCTTGGGTCTGAACTGGTGCTTGGGTTTTCGCTCTATCGATCCAGATGATTGTCTTCTTGTATTTCCTGAGTGTCCCTTGTAACGCATCCTGAAGATTCCTCGAAGCTTTAATTTTCATATGTCTGTCCAAGCCGACTTCCTTTAGCTTTCGACAAGTTATCAATGCACTAATATCGATTTCAAGGAGTGGATTTCCGTCAATCTGGAACTTCTCCAGATTCTGATGATTAGCCAATGGGTCGACATTCAGTGATTGAAGTTGATTTCCTCGCAAATCGATACGTTCTAGATCCATGTGTTCTGATAGTGGCGAAAGGTCAAGAGATCGAAGTCTGTTATCTCTGAGTACTATTGAGCGAAGCAAATTACACCCACCGAGTGGTGAGAGGTCCAACTCCACTAATTCATTGTCATAGATAAGCAGGTCTCTAAGCCGCAGACATCGTCGTATTGGTTCAAGGTTGATTGAAGTTATTCCTTTATTAGCAAAATCGATTCTCGTTGTTGAATCGTTCACAGAAAGGACCTTGGTATTTCCACGCTTATCGATATACGGGAATTCAACATTAGCCAATTGCGAAGAACCTCCACATCTATCTAATTCACTCTCCTTCCTTTGTATAAAGCTATGTTGAATATACTCACTCATACGCAAGAATGAAGATAGCTCACAAAACTGAAGGCTTTTAGATATCCATTCCTGTGTCTAACTGATGTGCGGTCGTTTCTCTCTTCTGACTAATGTCAAGGCGCTTATCGAGCGATTCGGAATCCAGGTTGTGGACAGTCGGCCTTCACCAAGGTATAACATCGCTCCATCACAGTCTGTATCAGTCATTATTGAGAATGAGGGTCGAAGAATGGTGGAAATGCGTTGGGGACTCATCCCGCACTGGGCTAAAGATTCCAAGATAGGCAACAAGATGATCAATGCGCGCGTTGAATCCTTACTTTCTAAAGGGATTTTCAAACCTGCACTCAGGAGCCGCAGATGTCTGATACTAGCTGATGGTTTCTATGAGTGGCAAATGATTGGAAAAGTCAAGAAACCAATGCACATTCGGCTCAAGTCCAGAGAGCCCTTTGCTTTTGCAGGTCTGTTTGAGAATTGGAGATCACCAACAGAGAAGATAATTCAAAGCTGCACCATCATCACTACGACGTCAAATGATTTGATGGCTCCGATTCATGATCGAATGCCTGTGATACTTGAACGAACGGATGAAGCAGATTGGTTGACAGCAGAAAGCACAGACCCAACTACACTTGTGGAACTTCTCAAACCCTATGAGTCAGCGCCACTAGAGGCATACGAAGTATCGACCTTTGTGAACTCGCCTGCAAACGAAGGATCTGAGTGCATCCGTCCGATTGATCAGACATTCATACAATAGATACATGTGAGTCGAGAGGATATTTACACCTCTCAACTCCTCCTCCTTCAAGATCTGAAGGAAGAGCCCCATTCATGTATCTTCAAAGGGATGCCTCGAACTATGAAATTGGCTCATTCAGTCTGGCTAGTAGCTCATGCTCTCTGCATCAATATTACTGATGCAAATGTTGCAGCTGTACAATGTAGAGCCGCGAGGTGCCTCAAAGAAGGATCCACAATCTTGACATCTCATCCAATAGAAACCCGCCTTCTTTGGTGGGCTAATTTGGATGTATCCATCAGCAAAGGATCCGCGCATCTCAAAGCCGCCATCGTCAAGGGCCTTGAAATAAGCCCAAGCTTCTTCGAACCTCGCCACTATATCACTGACTGTCTTACACTCGTCCAGCAGACCCCTATAGCTCCAGACCCAAGGTCTGCAGTCTAGGCAGTCGCATGTTTCATAGGGTATTCCGGTATTATGACATCTATTCAAGTCAAGCATCCCCTTTCATGTTCTTATATCACCTGAATACAGCTAAAGCCCACTACAATTTGGATGTCTCCCTCATAAAACTCTAAATCATTGTTATGAGTAATTAGATTTCCCTGTAGGCTGAAAAAAGGATGAATAGAATCTATTACCTTGAATGGAATCATTGAATACCTTCTGCGACACCATTGCTGTTGAGTATGATGCAACACTTCATGAAGTTCTGAACATTTCTGGCTTCTCTAATCTCCACTTGATGAGTACGATGATCATAACAGCTAATGAAGGAATGGTGATCACTAGATTCAGAATTGAAATTCCTGGAATACCGAATAAATTGTCTGTCAGACCTGGCAATGGAGGGTCTGTTGTGAGTGTGGATCCTGGAATAGAAGAATCTGTAGGATGATCGTCTAGCCCAAAGAAGTATAATGAATTATACCTTAGATGGACGTAATCTCCATACTCATAATCTGAAATTATGAATGGACCTGATGTCACCATAGCCTCCTCCGGAGGGTCTGGATTCCAGAGGTTCCAACTATCAATGCCAATGTCAATGAAAACATGCCTTGGTAATATTGGCTTGTAGCCTATAGTACGTAGATGCCAGTAGGACTCGGTTCTAAATTCAGTGACGATCCGGTAGGTAGAGATCGCATAAGCTGCAGCGAGGTCTTCGAGATCGATGCCATATGGATTTCCTGGAGCATCACGATAGTAGTTGAGTGTAAATGCGATATCCTCTGCTGTCAATGGTGTACCGTCTGTCCAAGAGATATCATGTCGAATATCGAAGGTGAATCTTGAATAGCCATCAGGAACCGCTTGGTTGTCTTCGTGTGTTTCTGCAACGAACGCTTCTGCCAACCAGAGTACGTCTCGTCCATCAGGAGCCTGACGAATAAGTGAGTCGTACAGATTATCCAGAACGTATGTGGATGATTCAGAAGGGATCACCATGAAATTGAACGATTCCACATCTTGGACCATTCCTATTTTCAGAGTTCCTCCAAGTATCTCTGTTTCATCAATCACATGTGTTCTGAAGTTCGTCCACCAGCTTGGAACTCCTGCCCTTATGGAATTGATGAATCCCTCAAATCTATCTGTTCGATATGCTGAGAGAATCAGATTCTGATAAGCTATGATTACAGGAGAGTCTTCGACCCATATCCTCTGCATCTCGATAGCAGCCTCATATACGTCCTCAAACTCGGTTGCATGGAAGAGCTGATCCCGCCAGCTGTCGAAGGTAGCATTACGCCAATTAGGATAGTTCCGGTAAGGCTCATCCGCATACTCGGTCCAATAGTCGAATGCAAATTCAACGAGCTCATTGGATCCATAGTCCTTTTCCACCATGACACAATCATAATCTCCGTGGAAATACAATCTATTGAGGTATTCATCGTAATATGCTGGGATTAGCTCAGCATCAATATGCATCTCGTCAAATGCGTCAAGGAGAATCTCTCCAGTTTGAATATCTATATCACTAATTAGCGACCCCTCAATTTGAACATCAAACTCTGATCCATCTGGAGCTTCCCTAAATCCATCTACATCAACATCTAAGAAACCTGCAATATCCAGCAACTGATTGGCTATTGAGATATTAGCATTGTAATAGTTAAAATCCAGCATCCCTTCAGCAGAGAAGATATTATTCGATGGGATGGGGCAGTCTTGAAGATATGCGAGTCCTTCCCATACCTCGCTTATGACCCTTTGCTTATCAAAGGCAAAAGCAACCGCACGACGGAATGATGAAATGTTAAAGGGGTACTTTACGCAATTGATACAGAAAATAGAAAACCCATTCCGAGGGGTTGATTCAACTTGGATATCACCTACAGATTCTAGCATTCTGTAATCTATGGGTGACAACGCCTCACCTACGAGGTCGATATCTCCGTCTTGGATTGCCAGTATCATATTATCCATGCTCGGAATTATGTCATAATCCAATCCATTGAGATATGGTCCTTCTTGTAGAGTTTCAGTGGTTTGCCCCGATACACACAGCGGTGATAACTGAAGGAGTATCATAAGAAAAAAGATGACCATAGCTATTCTGAGCTTTGACTTCAACACCTCATCGATTCCTCCTGCAAACAACCAGTACTATAACCAGTGCTACAAATCCTACCAGTGCAATTGGTATTAGATTCGTTGTATCCCAGATTCCCGCTGTTTCAGTGGGACTTGTATCAGTTGCTTCTACTGCATGTGGTTGATAGAA
The DNA here is from genome assembly GCA_048884965.1 of Candidatus Thorarchaeota archaeon. Taxonomy (GTDB): domain Archaea; phylum Asgardarchaeota; class Thorarchaeia; order Thorarchaeales; family Thorarchaeaceae; genus MP5-2226. The sequence goes on from JBHLQH010000001.1 coordinate 6,222, forward strand.
ATACGCGGGGTTGCGGGTTAGCTCTACGTACTCATTCTCTACATAATCGCTGATGTTGAAGGGGCCTGATGTGGCAAATTCTCCACTCAAAGGATCTGGTTTCCAGTCTTGCCATTCTGACAGACCAATCGTTTCTAGTACTTGCTTGGGCATGATGGGTTTGTAGCCAATTGAATGTAGATGCCAATAGGAAGTGGTATTGAACTCCACTACGACTCTATAGTCGTTTGGAGCGTAGGTTGTTACTAATCCTACTAGATCTTGACCCAAGGGATTTCCAACCGAATTCACATAGTATGAAAGACTGTAGCTTATATCTTCAGCTGTAAGTGGTTCTCCATCTGACCATGTCGCATTATCCAATATATCAAAAGTCAAACGAGAATGCCCCTCTGATATCGCTACATCATCTTCTGTAGTCGTTATTGTATAGTTTTTAGCCAACCACGGAATCGAACTTCCATCAGGACTTTGTTTCAACAAGCTATCATAGAGAATATCAAAGATTTTCAAGGAATAAGTGGATGAGCTAGTCATCAAGTTGTATGTATCTGGATACAAAGGTACTCCTATACGAAGTGTGCCTCCTATCTGTCCAAGTGGTCCCGAGTCTAGTCGCAGCTTGTAGTTGGTCCAAAAACTTGGCACTCCTTTTAGTACATCATTCACAAATCCCGTGAATTTATCATTTCGGTGGGCATAAAGTAGTCGGTTTTGATAGCAGACAATATACGGACATTCTTCCAGCCAAATCTTCTGCATCTCTAGCGTAGCTTCAGCTATATCCGAATATTCTGTGGATGAGAGAAGTTGGCTTGACCATGAGTCGTAGGTAGAATTCGACCAGTTGATGTTGATGTTATAAAGAGGACTTGATGGCGGGTTTGGACAAGCCATCCAATCTAAGTCAAATGTGGGAAAACTGCGACCTCCGAAGATCATCTCGAAGTTCTCAAAGTAGGATGGATATTGCTGCGGATAGATGTAGAAATCATATGGAAATGCGGTTGCATTGATACCGATTCTTTCTAGAGTTTCTTCAAACATCATAGATATTTCCTTTACGATATTCGAAGTAGTGCCATAGTCTATTCGAACATCAAAGGATGTACCATTTGGAAGTTCTCTATATCCGTCCTCATTGACATCAATGAAGCCCAAGTTGTCTAGAATTGCCATTGCCGTTTCATTATCTTGGTCATAGTATGAGAAAGGAACATCCCCTTCGACTGAAAGTGGATTGTTCTGAGGTACAAGAGAATCAAGGGGGACTGCTAATCCATTCCAAATAGCTTCTGTAATTTCCATTTTATCAACTGCATATGCAATAGCACGTCTAAATTGTGAGATATTCAATGGATATTTCTCACAATTAAAAGCCATGTATCCATAGCCATTCCTTAGGCTATTGACAACATCAATGAGCTCCGGATGTAAAGGTCCCAATCCATCTAATAATGACGGATCTAGGATATCCCCGATAAGGTCAATTTGATTATTATCCAAAGCTGTGAATAGGTAATCATCCTGTGTTATGATGTTGAATAGAATCCTCTCAAGGAACGGGCCTTCATAGATACTCTCTTGTGTCACATCAATAGATTGAACTTGAATGATTGGACTTACTAAGAGAATGAGTGAGACCAGACCGATTTGGATTCTTCTGCCCCTCACGAATGCGCACCTACCTACAATATAGAACTCCCCTGAATATTGGTGTTCTTTTGTTGACTGCCACACATCTATTGGACATATTCCTTATGAAAGAGTCTTTTCAAGCATACATCATGTGAGCTCAGCATCTATGATTGTCTTCAGTGCTTCACGCAAGGGAAACTTGAAGATCTGAACTGGATAGAGGACCATGTTTCTTACAGATATGACGCCATGCATATTCTTCACCTTGGTCGCCACATCTTGCATGTCTCTGGTATGCTTGACCACGAAGACACTGAACATTACTGGTTCTGTCGCGGAAACATAGGAGTACCAGTACTCAACTGGGAGATGCTCTTTCAATTCTGCTTCAAGCGTTTTGGAATTAGTAGATCTAGCGTCAAATTCGACTCTTGCCATGAAATATAGTCCCTCCCCCATGTTGACGTTCCAGAACACAGCAAAGTGGATGCTGTCATTCTCATGGATTTCCTCTAGTGTCTTTCGCACTCTTCTAGCAGAAAGCCCTGATTCTTGGCATATCTCCACAATCTGTTTTCTTGGGTCGTCGATGAGGGTTTTCAGTACTCTAAGTTGCATCTTGGTAAGATCTGAAGTTCTTCCATCCGGCAGTGGCTGTTCTCCTATGATATGCATCTCCAGCTCTGAAACATGATCAATCCCTCTAAGGTGAATACTCAAGTCGTTGACTTGCTGCAAACCGATGCATTGAGAGTAGAGAATGTAGCTCTTCTCTATTTGCGGGAATACTCCTAGCGTTGCAGGGTGCTCGTTGATTGCTTCATAGAACACAGATCTATCCTCTGCGCCATCGGTTGTAATCGCTGATATGACAAGTGTTGCATCAGCCATCCGATTTCTGAGTTGCACTACAAATTCATGTATAACTCCACTCTCTATGAGATTGGTGATTCGCTTTTTGATAGCATTGGGAGAGATACCTATCCTATCAGCTAGTTCCCGATAGGTGATCCTACAGTTCTCATCAAGTTCAAAGAGCAACCTCTTATCTATCTCATCCAAGCGATTCTCCCTCAAAGGGTTAAGGTACGGGGGAATATATCCTCCAAATGGGGAATAGCTGCCTATAAACTATGGGCAAATGTCTGGCTGACTGTTCATTCAATGAGGACGATAATCACTATAAGACGAGAGTTTAAGTCATTCACAATGGAACCTCGTGATCCCTTCTACTAGATATCAGACAGGTCTATCGCGTGCCATCGCTTTTCGTCGGGCGATAGTAACCACATCCAGCTCCGTCGGTGGTATATGTTTGTCCTTGACCAATCCTTCTAGGCACTTCTTGCACGAAACCCACTCCGTGTCCCTTGTTATACGAAGTCGAGATTCAGGACTATTCTTATGATAGAATGGTCTGGTAGCGTCTGGCTCTGGATGCCAGTGGATTACATTCCCTCGGACATACCGTGGATATCTAATAGTAATTCTCTCAGGTCTTTTCTCGTTCATATTTGAGTTGTCGATATCCCAGAGCAAACGGGTTATTGAGCATTGCTCCCATCAATCCTCTCTCTTCGTAATTGTGGTGCTTGGAGATTGGATATCACCATGAATGCAATTTCACGATTTGAACTCTTTCCACTCTGAACCTAGAGACCATGAACCATTTATCTTCCCATCTTTAATGTGATGAATAATGAGCTCGTCAAGATAGCAGCGCATACCATCTTCCCGTCTTGTACCTAAAAGCCGAATCCAACTTGCGACCTTATCTCCCTCAGCTAGCATATCAAGTATGTCGATTCGAAAATCGGTAAATGGTTCTCTGTAGTGACTAACCGCTTGCTTCACCATCTCTCGTGTAACGAAGACCTCGGTTCTCAATCCATGACAAACATGTTCAGGATCCATGAGCTCATCTACAAGAGATGGATTGTGATCATTCCAGACCCTCTCGATGTACCGTCTGATAATCTCCTTGTTCCTCTCTATCATAGATATAGCATCCAACGGGAATGTATATCTTAACTTGGATAAAAGTTAGTAACCTGAAATCCGACCTGATTTCTAATGTATCTCTACCAAACAGAACATTCAAAAAACCGAGCGAGTGATGCTCATAGACCTTCACACGGGAAGTGCGAACCATGACTAACGAGAAATTCGAGGAACTGAAGCGGAAACGAGAAGAGGCAGCTCTTGGCGGTGGCGAAGATCGGATCAAGAAGCAGCACGAGGCAGGAAAGTATACTGCCCGGGAGCGTATCGAGAAGCTACTCGATCCCGGTTCCTTTGTCGAGATAGATGAGTTCGTCGTTCATCGTGAGCACAATTTCGGGATGGATGAGAAGAAGATCCTTGGTGATGGAGTAGTCACGGGTTTCGGTACTATCAGCGGTCGCAAGGTCTACATCTTTAGTCAGGACTTCACAGTGTTTGGAGGTGCGCTTGCAGAGAAATACGGTGAGAAGATATGCAAGGTCATGGATCTTGCTATGGATACTGGTGCTCCAGTCATTGGTCTGAATGACAGTGGCGGTGCTCGCATCCAAGAAGGAGTAAAATCGCTCGCTAGTTACTGCTGGATATTCAGACGCAACACTCTTGCTAGTGGCGTCGTTCCGCAGATTTCAGCTATCATGGGTCCCTGTGCAGGTGGAGCCGTCTACAGCCCTGCGGTCACCGACTTCACATTGATGGTCAAAGGCACATCTCATATGTTCATTACGGGTCCGGATGTCATTAAGACAGTAACCGGTGAGGAAGTCACCTTCGAAGAGCTCGGTGGTGCTATGACTCACAACAGCGTGAGCGGAGTCGCCAGCTTTGCGAGTGAGGATGAAGATCATTGCTTTGATCAGATCAAGACCCTTCTCAGTTACATCCCTAGCAACAACATGGAGGATCCGCCACGATTCGATACAGGCCATGCACCTGATGATGTGGATGAGTCTATTGACGATATAATCCCTGATGACTCAAACAAACCTTATGACATGCGAGATATCGTTCGGAAACTTGTTGATAATGGTGAGTTCTTCGAGGTTCATGAGCACTGGGCTCAGAATATGATGGCTGGCTTTGCTAGATTCGATGGCCGTTCAGTTGGCATTGTCGGACAGAATCCTGCATTCCTAGCCGGGACCATTGACATCAATGCCTCTGATAAGTGCTCTCGTTTCGTTAGGTTCTGTGATGCGTTCAATATCCCTGTCATCACGTTCATGGACGTCCCTGGCTACCTACCCGGTACGAATCAAGAGTGGGGTGGTATCATTCGTCACGGGGCAAAGATCCTTTATGCTTACGCTGAGGCTACTGTTCCTCTCATCACTATCATCACTAGGAAAGGCTATGGTGGTGCATACGATGTAATGGCATCTCGCCACATCGGCGCGGACCTCGTCTATGCATGGCCTTCTGCAGAAATCGCAGTGATGGGTCCTGATGGTGCTATCAACATCATCTTCCGAAAGGAGATTGCAGAGGCCAAGGACAAGGAGAAGCGACGCAAGGAGCTTGCGAAGGAGTACCGTGAGAAGTTTGCCAATCCATATATTGCCGCTGAGCTGGGCTACATTGACAAGGTCATCTTTCCACATGAGACTCGCCTATTAATCTGCAAGGGTCTCGATATGCTTGAGAGCAAGAGACAGAGTAGACCTCCGAAGAAGCATGGTAATATTCCGCTCTGATTTGCAGGACGATCATTCCTTTCTTGTGCAGGTTTGCTCCCAGACAGCTATCAACTGCATAAGATGCTCATCTTTTGGAGCTATCCGACGAGCTTGTTGGATTGCCTCCTGAGCTTCGTTACACCTACCTGTGATAGTTAGGAAGAGTCCAAGGTTAGTCCAAGATTTTACATCGTGAGGTCCATAATGAGCGGCTTTTCTTAATGCAGGCTCAGCTTCTGTATTTCTTCCCAATTGAATACAAGTGACTCCGAGATCTGACCAAGCTCGATAGTGTAATGGATCGCATTCTACTGTCTTCTTTAAAGCCGAAAGAGTTTCCTCGAGGCGCTTATTCTGATCATAATAGCATGCTAATTGGTACCAGGCATTTGTGTAATCTGGCATCAACTCGATGACCTGTTTCAGGGCCTGTTCGCCTTCCTCACCTTTTCCTTGACCTAGAAGAGATTTACCCAGATTCATCCATGCAATGTGATTGTTCTTATCCAAATCAAGGACCTTTCGTAGAGCTTCTTCTGCGTTTTCGTATTCTCCTTCATTGACCAGAACTGCACCTAGATTTACTCTTGCACCAATATGTTCAGGTGAGAGAGCAAGCACCTTTTCATACACTTTCCTTTCTTCAGCATATTTGTTCTGGACTGAATATATCAAACCAAGACTATACCAGATATCAGCATCATTTGGATTGATTTCGGAAGCCATCTGATAGCATCTTTCTGCATTGCTTACATCCCCTATTCTTTGGTAGATATTTCCCACCTTGGCTAATAACTCCGCATTCGTGCCATCAATTTCAATTATTTTCTCACACGCTTCAGATACACTGTTCACTTTACGAAGATTATATCTTAGTACAGCAAGTTGGTACCATGCTGAAACAATCGCTTCCTTTGGAAACAAGTTTTCATCAGAGAGTTTCTCAAGTGACATTTGTAGGATATTCTCAGCTTCTTGAAATTCGTTTTTTTCTTGGAGAGATGAGCAAAGGTTCAATGCTGCGATGATATTTTCTGGATTATACTGAACTGCTTTTCGATACGCTTCCTCTGCAGCCCCGTCCATTCCAGATAGTCGAATATACAGATTCCCTAAGTTTGACCAAATGAATGAGCTATCTTCTATATGTTCGAGAGCCTGCTTTGCTAGTGCTATAGCTTGTAGTGTTTCTCCGAAATCCTGATGTATTGCGATCAGATTTAGCCATGCCGCATCGAATTCAGGGTATATCTCAAGAGCTTTCTCATACATAGCTTTTGCTTCTAATTTCTGACCACTCATTTCATACTTGAGAGCATCCTCAAACAATGCCCATGCTTCAGGTGGTGTGTTCTCCTTTGCTGATTTTGTCAGTGAGTTACTTGGATTCATCACTCATCCCCCCAAATCGAAAATGTCCTCCTTGAGGTGCTTGTTCAAGTGACCAAACATTACCATACGGATCTGATTGAGTATAAGTTCCACATAAAACACAGTAGAATATATCGTATGATAATGGTTCAAGTGTCAAACTCCTTGAGTACTGAATAGGTTTTGCGCCGCATTTTGCACATGAATCTGCCAGGATGCTTATCTCTCCCTCTGGAGCCGATGCTCTGAAATTCGAGTAGCAATCAAGACAAGAAATCAAATTATAGTAGTGCACATAGGCTTTCCATTGAACGTTCTTCTTACCGCATGTTGGACATGTTGGATCAAAATAATCATATTTCATTTGAAATGCCCTCTGAGGTTATTTGGAAGAAAGGTCCTAATATATCGTATGAGCAAGGTAACAAATGATGGGGTGGTTCCTACGTGTTCACGAGTGCATTCTGATTATTCCCGAGATTATATTGGACTTCAAGGCAACATCTTAAAAGCATCCACAGAAATTGATTCACAGGTAATCGTGGAGGAGACCTACAGTGAAGCAAAACCAGTTTCATATCATGCTAATCATATTCCTATTAGGAACAACCGCAATTCCAATATGGGGCTGCTTTCAGATGCAGTCAAGCGGGTTTATTCCTCTGGATACGGTCAGTAATAATTTGAGATTATACTTCCCATCCGATGTTTTCATATCAACTGCAACACTGTGGAACGAAACATTTGCAGGCGAAGGTATGAATGAGGTATGGGATCTTGTTGAAACTCCGAGTGGGACCTTGTTTGCTGCAGGTTCGACTGAATATGAGTTTGGGGGAGGAGATTATGGGCTTCAGATCTATTGGCTCAGTCAAACCCTTGACGCATCTTTAAAGACGCAGTCACATACAGGAAGTAATGGTACTGAGGCTGCGTACTCTGTTGCGAGGACATCTGATGGACTCTACCATATGGTAGGTCTTGCAGAGACTTGGTATCCAACCTCAGCAGGTGGTACAGATGTATATCTGCAATCAGTAGGCTCTGCGCTATACTCTCCAGACTCCTATTATGGAGGACCTGAGAATGATGTCGGATGGTCGATTACTGCAGTGAATGGTGAAGACCTAGCTATCGGAGGATCTACTGAAAGTTTCGGACATGGTATGAAGGATGTATGGTTTCTCTTTATTGAATCAGAGAATATTCATACCGGCGAAGAGCTAGGTGCAAAGACACCTCTCTCATGGAATCGGACATACGGCGGTCCAGATGACGACGAAGCCTTCTCGGTTATTTCCTGCAGTGGTGGTGGATTTGCACTGGCTGGATACACCGAAAGTAATGGTAATGGAAACAAGGATGGATGGTTGCTACGGATCAATCAGGATGGAGATCAGCTTTGGAATGTAACTCTTGGCGGAGCCAGTGACGATGTCTTCTACTCTCTGATTGAATGTTCTGAAGGTGGTTTTGCTCTAGTTGGGACGACCCTAAGTCTGGGTTCTGGTGCCGAGGATCTCTGGATGGTACGCACTGATGCCACAGGACAGCTACTTTGGCAGCAGACATTTGGAGGGAGCGCTTCAGACTTTGGGCGGGATATAATTGAAGCATCTGACGGTCGCTATGCCATGGCAGGTTACACAAAGAGCTCAGGTGCAGGGAATTTTGATGCTTGGTTTCTCTTGACGGATATCAATGGAACACTAATTCATGAACGCACTCATGGTGGTTCCGCGGCAGATGGAGTTTATGCTGTTATTGAGTCCGATTTCGGAGGGTTTGCAATCGCAGGATATACTGAGAGCTATGCTGCAGACAATCGGGACGCGTGGCTGATTCGAATCCCTGAACTATCTCCTCCGGAATGGAGTGAACCACTCACAGATCAAACAGGATTCTCTCATGCAAACTTCAGCTATGATTTGAATGTCAGCGATTCATCTGCAATTGCCTCATGGTCGCTGAATGACACATCCATTTTCAGTATAGATCGCAATGGTATCATCACGAATGCTGTTGACCTCCTTGCTGGTGTCTACGGAATTGAGGTGTCTGTGAGTGATGAATTCGGTAATACCTTGATAGGAATGCTAACTATCACGATTGTGGATGATCTAACTCATCTCATATTAGGGATTGCAGGTGTGGGAATCGCATCAATCCTAGTTCTCTCGCTCTTCGTCTGTGTAAGAAAGTCAAAGCTATCTTCACCCTCTTCAAGTAGCATGTAGGAGCTACTTCAACTCTAGGGAAGGAATGATTACAATGTCATCCCTTTCCTATGAGCCTGTATCATCTACATGTTCATGTGCATCATGAGTGATTTCTTCTCCCTCTTCGTTAACATCAAGATCTGTCTTCTTGGTCATCCCAGGAATGCTCCTAACGATTCTCGAAGACGCGAATGGAATCAATACCAAGAATACAACAGGAAGCAAGATGATGGCTGCCATAGAGTAATTCTTGAGGAAATCAAGTTGCATGATGGTTGTGGCTCCGAGGATTAGCAAGAACATCAAGAACTTAATCCGAATCGATGATCCAGTTCTTCCCACAAGTAGAGCTTGTTCCTCATCGACGATATGTTTCGGTGTGCCTGCAACTTTCATATCCTCGATTCTACGCAGTCCTTTCCGAATCTCGCGATAGAAGCTGACGACGACTACAACAATGCTACTCATATAGGTGACTAGCACTGTCGCAAGCAATGGCGCAATCATTATCTCACCAACGACAATCTGCGGTACAAAGTAGATGTATCGGTCAAACATCTGTACGGAAGCTCCATAGGTGAATATGAGGAACACAATGAATGGTACGAGAAGGAGATGCCAAACACCAAGGGCAATCCTACGCTTGCTCAGCTGTCCTTGAAGCAGGATAGAAGAGTATGCATCCCGATAGAGCCAAAGCCCGTACAGAAGCACTGACGCTCCTAGCAGGATGATACTTTCGATAACTGCAAGTCCAAAGTTTCCTTCTGAGGATATTAACCAAGAGTGCAGGAACAGCAGTCCCGAGGAAGCAATGATAACCGCATAGATCTTGTCCAATTGGTTAATGCTCCTAGTGACTTCTTCGATCTTTCTTGGGGATGTTGTCACAACTGAGGATACTTTGACAAATAATATCATGCCAATAAGGCTCAGGAGAAGTGCGAATCCTGCGGCCATTGATACTTGTTCTATGCTCAATGAGTCCATGCCCGGAATGAACACCTCTACGAAGATTTCTTTCCAGCTACTTCCTGGTCCAGAAAGACTTCCGCTTATGGTGACTGATATATTGTAGTATCCATAGGGTGTATTCCCGATATCGAATGCGATAGAATAAGTACCTGGTATTTCTGTTTCTTCTGCGACACCACTCATTTCTGCAAAATCAACCAATACCATTAGGTCTATCACAGGAATCTCGTATTGATCAGAAACATCGATCATGATTACCAACGTTGAGAACTGGACCGGCTCCAGAGATGACGGCTTGATTTCGATAATGGGGTCAGCTATTACAGTCAAATTGCTGCTCCACTGACCTTGATGCAGAAACTCATGTTCGACGGTGACAGTGTAAGGATGAACTCCATATGGCCAGCCCATGGTTGAGATTTCAGTCTGATACAGCCCTTCACTGATGTGCTCAAGAGCATAGGATGTCCCTCGTATTCGCAAAGAAACAGTTGCATCTACTATATCTGTGCCCAGCCAATCCTCCACGTGAATTTCTATAGTAGTAGTGTTTCCCTGTCCAACGCTCCAACCATCTGGCGGATCCACCATGAACATCGCATCGGACAGAACACGTAAATCATAGATGCCCTTGCCAGCATAGCTGAATCCTGAACCGTAGTAGACGGTGAAATTCCATGTCCCGACTTTATAGGTCGCGTTTAGTGTTGCCGCAAATCTCCCAATCGAGAGTTGAGTTGCAGTCACATTCCTACCATCTATCTCTAGAATAACCCATGTATCACTAGGTGCTGTGCCATGTACATCGCTGATGAATACTACAACCACGAAATCTTCACCCCCTTCTACAGGAGGTATGTCTGGAACCTCAAGGATAAGATCTCCCCAGGTGGCAATCTGGATTTCTCCAAAATCTGTTCCTTGCAGATAATCTTGCTCTACAAATATCTCGAATGTGTGGTTCCCTGTCCTGAATGTTGCACTCGAATTCAAGTAATAGCATCCTGGAGCCAATTCACTAAGAGTCAACTCATAGCTTCCACTTACCATCATCACATACGCGTTCTCTAGGGGATTGCCAAACATGTCGGTTATGTTCAACCAGCCCCTGAGCGCTTCATCTTGTTCTATCATTGTGGGTATATCTTGATTGATTTGGAGCTCACCTGTTTCTATCCTAAAGACTGTTGCAGCAGAGGATTCAGCTGCGGCAAATGGATGGCTGGCTGTCGCATTCACCGAATATTGTCCGGGAATCAGATTCACATTCGGAATGATTAATCGGTATTGTGGATCCAGATAGGTAGTAAGGTAGGAATCTCCATCTAGTAAAACAGTAACAGACGCATCAGGAACCCTTGATCCTAGACTATCAGTTACGGTGATGTCTGCAGAAAATGTATTATTTTGCAATACAACTTCTCTAGTATAGACTATCACATCTAATTCGCTTCTCACCGTTAGTGCATTTGGATAGTATGCTTCCCATTGATCGTAAAGGTCATGGTCCACTCTCAGACTGAAGTTGACAATGCCCATGGGCCAGTTCGCAGCGACAGCTGTAGAGTAGTTGGAGGTCCCATAGATTAGTGCCTTCGTTTGATTGATGATCGAACTCCCTGATTGAAAGTGTATTGTGAGATAGACCTCAGCATCGCTGATCACCTCGGAATAGATATTGGTGACATCCACGAATAATGGCAATGAATCTCCTTGTTGAAGGTCATCAGGATTGTAAGAAAGAGAAGCATTCAAGCGTCGAATCAGCACGATATCTCGTATCACTCCAATCTTAGTCACTCCATTTTGCACCAGTGGGTAGACCACAATCTCTTCTCCGTAGCCGAGATCGATGTTACTCAATCGCATGGAACCGTAGCCTTGACCTACGACCATTGTGCGTTCAACAATGCCATCTAGTGATACGATGGTCAGTTTTTCATCCTGCTTTGTGAAGACTCCAACTTCATCTTCACCATCACCATCGAAGTCTACAACTACTGAGCTGAGGAAATCTGCTGTGCTGATGGGGGCGTCCCACTCTATCACAACAGGAGCATCCAACCTGAACAGCGTAAGATCTCCAGTTAGATAATCGATTCCATATGCTTCATCGGTTCCATCGTTTTCTACATCAATCAAATCCAGATAGAAATAGAGATGATTCGGATTCGTTATCAGTGTCGTTTCATTTATTCTAGGAGTATTCGCATCGAACATATGGAATCCACAGGAGAATCCAATTGGATCCACTAAGAACAGATACACCATGAATTTGACTCGTGGTTCTGAGGCATTATGATAGGAGTACATGCCTGCAGGAATCGTCATCAAGTGGTCGGCGCTAGTGACATTATGCGTCGAGATTCTACTCATGCTTGTCGCATTTATGATATCTACAGGTCCAGTACTGATTGACACACATGCTTCTACAGACTGATCGTTAATCGTACTTGCTAGACTCAATCCATAATATTCAGCATGACCTCCAGACAGTTTCGTTTCAGTCCATGAGCCATCCATTCGCATTCGCAAGAGGAATCCATCATGTGTAGTGCTATTCTCAGCAACAAGGAACACCTCGTCTATATCATCATTATCACAATCATAGGTTTGAGCGGATTGTGGGCTTCTGAAATCCAGATGTGGATACTGACTTGAGAACCAAGGCGTCCCAGATGACCCATGATAGATTGACACATTGATTTTTCCTATAGAAGCATTATAGAGAATAACAACTGGATCCAGGATATTATCTCCATCCATCATTCCTGTATAGAGCCAGAAGTCGCTGAAAGTTCCATTCGCAACTATTGCTAGCGATTGATTCTCTCCCCGAGGAGAATATCGTTCCAAGCGCACTTCATCGATATCCGAATCAAGGATATAGATCACCTCGCTACCATCTGATGTATTTCCAATATCCATCAAGTGATGCTCAAGGGCTGTAGCTTGATTCTTCGTTTCTGACCATGCGATATGACCTGCAACTGTGAAATTAACAGGATGTGTTTCATTGCCCAAGGTACCAATGTTTAGGTATGTATCTTGGAATAGTAAATAGTACTCATAGAATCCTTCTGGCAATCCAACAAGGAATGCAAAGTATTGAGTTCCAGCGTTTTGAAGTTCGTCTGGTTGACTCCAATTCCCAAATTCATATCGCATATAGATCTCTGCCAAGATGATTGCCGTATCATCTTCTATTCCTACTTCGATCTCAATGTAGGGGTCTCGAAGAGTTGGATGTGGAGGTGATAGAGGTTCAGGGATAATGATAGGTGCTTGGACATCGCTGAGCAAGATATAGACAAACTGGCCCTCTATTACAGCGATATCATCTCTTCCATTATTGTTGATATCATATATTCGGATCTGACCTGGTTTACTTGATATTGTTGGGTCCTCATAGCCTATGGAACCATCTACTCCACGGAGAAAGCCTACATTGCCGTCTACGGCGGTAAGGATTGCAAAATCCGTGAGATTATCAGCATCGATATATCCATAGTCCAAGATCGGGCTTGGAGGGTCTCCAACTATTGGTCCTTGCGGGGCTCCTTGGATTTCTACCGTGTAGCGAATAATTGAACCATTGGTCCCATCAATGTACACAGATCGATTTGGTACTGTTGGAGCAACTATGAGATCCTCTTGAGTATCATGATTGAGGAATCCCCTGGTGACAACGCTTCGACTGGGGAGTCCATTAGTGGTGTAAATTGTACTCATTGTAGAGGGTGTAATTGTTGTCAGATTGCCATCAAAGATCATGACTGCAACATCGTCAAGTCCTGAACCAAACTGGAATCTTGCCAATCCATTGATTTGATCGTGAAAGATTATGCTATCAATCAGAGAACCATTTCCAGCAATCATACTCATGTTCGCTATCTTCGAGCCTGGCCAGACACCTAATGCAATCGAATCTTGAGAGGGTTCCAGAAAACGACCGATTGCATAACCAGAGATACTATCTCCAACTTCTAGGGAGTAATTACCTAGGAGTTGATCCGTTTGGATGTCTAACATTATGACTCCATAGCGGACAAATATCGCCACATCTAGATTCGAGTCATCATTGAAGGTGCCCGTAGCGATTCCAGTTGGATCGTTTATTGAAACGTTGTATGAGGTGGTATATCCGTCATTAAAGTCAACCAGCAGCAAATTAAATGCAGTTCCATTGTCGTTCAATATCAGGAACTCGGTGCTACCATCATCGTCCATATCAGCTCCAGTAATGGTCTTCTCTTGGAGAGTTCCTGACTCAACAGATTGGTTCAATGTTACATCATTTATGGGGTCTACAAATCTCAAGTAATCGGCATTGTCATCCGAATATGCAAATCCCCTATAGCTACTCACATTGCCCATCGCTATATAATCCGACTGAGCAGTAAGCTGAACTGTAAGACGTGTATCATCTGCCGCAATCAATGCTGTGTGCCCTGGATCAATAGATGCAGAGTCTGCATAGGTGCAGGATACATCACCGGACATGATAGGGAAAATCACGAAGGCAACCAAGAAACCTATGAGTATGCACTTGATTGAATCAAGTTCATAGTTCCTCAACTGACGTGCTTGAATTCTAGACGCAGCATCTCTAACCATTGCTACTCCATCCCTTGCGAATACATTCTGTAGTAGCAAATGGGGCATTTTTATGTTTCCGAAGCCATTATAGATTAACACTAGAAAGTCTTCATTCGTTTTCATGATAGGTGTAAGTTTTTCGTAATTCCTGCGACCCGAGATGAGCTTGACGAAGAGGCTCTGGGATTCTATGTTGTGAGACCTTTCCTACAATATCAATGGCTGTTTTCAATGAGATCCCGTGTCCTATTGATACATAGACTGGTCTTTTTCCTTTGGTGGACCAAAATGCTACTCCAAGCTGTTCAGAATCGTTGATTATAGGAGCAACATTGTCTTTCCGCACACCTACTATTCCGAGCATCAACTTCTTAGCTACTCCAATAGTTGGGATATTCATTTTCACTCCTACATAAGAGGCGAGACCCATTCGTCTAGGATGCAGGATGCCGTTCCCATCAATCAAGACCGGTCCTTGATGCTTAAGTTCCTTCAGAATCTCTATGATCAATGGAGCCTCTCGAAGATAGAAGAATCCTGACCGATATGGGACATCGCAAATAGATTTCCTTTTCTCAATTTCAACAATCTCCATTGATTCACCATCTTGGACGACTGCACATGCAAATGCATTGGTATCTTGATAGGCAACATCAACTCCTATGATATACTTGCTACCAACCATGGGACTATCTATGTTTGAAACCTGTTTCGCCAGCTTCAGTTGCTCTTCCTCTGCGCCTTGGAACGTATGCTCAGTTCCCATCATATCCTTCATCAGATAATCTGATTACCTCTCTATAATATTTAATTGCTGAGGAGCATCACTCAGATTGAGGTTTATTGTTGCAGGGATTCACTGATCTGATGGGCGCTGCATCTGCTGGACATATCGAGAATGTACGACGCCTTCTTGCATTAGGTGAGGATGTCAACGCTCGAGCAGGAAATGGACGAACCCCGCTTATGTATGCAGCGACTACAGGAAGATCGGAAGAGGTGGTAGCAGCTCTATTAGATGCTGGAGCTGACATCGATGCACAGGACGTAGAAGGCTGGACTGCTCTTATGGGTGCTATCAGCTTTGACTTGGACGCCATTGCACGTCTTCTCATCATCCGGGGGACGAATGTCAATCTTGCGACAAAAAGAGGTCAGGTAGCACTTCAGCTCGCTTCCGCGATGGGTAACTCTGAGATGGCTCGCTTTCTGATTGCATCTGGAGCGGATGTAGGTGCTGAACGTGTCGATGGCTTCACCGTACTTATGGCTGCAGCTCAAGGCAACCAACTGAAATTGGTGCAAGAGCTTGTAGAGGTTCATGGGCTCGACTCTCATCAGAAAGATGACCATCAATGGGATGCATTATCCTATGCACTTGAGTATGGTGATCTTGATTTGATAGAATACCTTCTCAAAGCGGGTTGCGACCCCACCACAATCGATGGAGATGGATTATCGCCTCTCATGAGGATGTCGAAAAGCGGTAAGGTAAGGAATGCTGAGGTACTTATCGAGTATGGGGCAGATGTAGATCAACGGACCTATGACAACATGACCTCCTTACTCTTCGCCATTGATGAGGGTAAGACTGAGGTAGTTGATTTACTTATCACGCAAAATGCGAACTTGGATCTTTCACGTTCAGATGGTCTAACTCCCCTCATGTTTGCAACTGCAACAGAAAATCCTACGGCCGCTCAGCACCTCATGGAAGCGGGTGCGAATATACATCTTTCAGACGAAGATGGATGGAACGCATTATTATCTGCGGCATCATGGGGTCTATCATCTGTTGTCGACATGCTGCTGACGCAGGGTGCTGATATCAAATCAACAAGGAAGGATGGATATACGCTTCTGATGGCCGCAGCAGTAGGAGGTCTCACAGATATTGTAAAGATGTGTCTCGACAAAGGAATTGAGATCAATGCGGTAGATGGTGAGAATCTTACTGCACTCATCTATGCTGCTGAGAACGGACACCTCGAAATATGTGAGATTCTTTTGGAGTCAGGTGCTGATGTTTCCATCTGCGATACAGATGGACGTAATGCCAAGGATTGCGCTAAGGACTTCAATCATACGCAGATAATTGAGCTTCTTGACAAGTATCTTGAGTGATTCGCGACTGCATTTCGCTTGAATGGATTGGCTTATTATTCCTCAGCTATCTTGGGCAACTGAATGTGATATGAAAATAGGATTGTTGGTTTACGAAGGATTTGTTGACTTTGAGATAACCTTGCTCCTTTTGCTTCTCAGAGATAAGGGGGAATTATATGTCATCTCAGTTGATGAATCAGTTGTCACCTCTCATGGTCGACTCAGGGTTCACGCGGATAGAAAGATTGCAGCAGTAGCTCCAAGAGAGATTGATTTGCTGGTCATTCCTGGTGGAGAACCCCGGATATATGCTGACAGAGTTGACATCCAATCATTCATCTCCCTTGTCAATCAGAATGGTATTCCAATAGCTGCTATCTGCGGAGGTCCTGAATTTCTCTCACAAGCTGGTATAATCAAAGGAAGACGCATCACTCATGGACATGACCCTGAATATGCCTCAAAGATTTTCTCAGAGAGCATCATCGTAGATGAGGATGTTGTCATTGATGGGAATATCATCACTGCAAAAGGACAAGCATACGCTGAGTTTGCTGTTGAGGTGTATGGACATCTAGGCTTTTTTGGCTCAGAGGCTGAGAAAGATGAAACACTAAGATGGATGAAGAATATTCACTAGTAGTCTACAACAGAGATTGATTATTCTAGTCAATTTAGGCATCCACGACGACTCCTCCCTTTTTGAGATCAGCGAAATATACTTCCGCAGAAGAGATTGGAATCTGAAGCTCCTTCTCGAAGAGTTGAACCAGCTGTTCTCTTGAAAAGGAACTGCCCTGTTCATGTCTTTGGATCAGAAGAATGAGCCGTATCTGTCTAGCGTTGGCGGCATGCTGCATCGCGCCTTCTACCAATCGATAACCCGAGGTTGGAGCAAAGAGGTTCTCAGTAAGTTGATCGAGTGCCCACTCTTGATCAAAGAAGGTCCTATCTCCATGCCAGTTTCGAATTAGGAACTTGTATTCCTCCTCAAATAGAGCGAGGAATTTCAGGAATCTATTGAGAATCTCTGGATTGACTGTAGAAGATGTCACAACTATTCCTGCGAGGTACTCTCCATGGCATACATTAGCCGTGTATCTCTCTATCTGAAATTGCTCCTGTAGCACTCTATCCGTCGAAGTTGAGCTGAATTTCTGCTGCATTGATGTAGCGGTAATTAATGCACTGAAGAGGTCTGGGTCAATCTTCTCATTGACAAACGAGTGATGGAATATTGAGAGTCCACTCTCAAGCAAGGACACAATGACATGCTGTATCTCTTTTTGTTTCTGTTTGTCTTTGCCTATCTTACCTTTCATTTACGATCCCTTTGGTTCCCAACCTGCTCCAAGCGTACTATGATTTAACTCTGACTATCATATACTCACAGAAGTTTAATCTAGGGCTTGATATCCCCCTCTCAAAATCCAGTATGGATTGTGTGCAAATTATGAAAGAGTCCGTATTACTCCTTGGCGCATCTGGATCAATGGGATTCGAAGCCTTCAAGCAACTGTGGGCAAGAAGGGATGAGATAGGCGCTCGTAAATACGATATTGTACTTCTTCTCCGTCCTTCCAAGAAGAATAAAGAGATGTTTGATGAATATCTGAAAGAGTGCAATATCCACGGAATAGAAAGCTCTGGTTGTGTCGAAGGAGATGGACTTCGTATCGTTTGGGGTGATGCCACAATATATTCTGATATACTTGAGGCCGTACAAGGTGTGGATTGGATTCTCTCTCCCATGGCTTTCATTGCACCCGCGGCAGATCATGACCCAGAAACATCCAAGGCTGTCAATACCACTGCGGTGGAGCACATCATCAAGGCTATCTATGAGGTCGGAGGACAAGATCATATCAAATTAGTCTATGTGGGGTCCGTTGCGGAAACTGGTGACCGTCTCCAGGAAATTCACATGGGTCGAGTTGGCGATCCCTTGAAACCCAGTATCTTCGACTTCTATGCTACATGCAAAATTGCAGGCGAACGTGCAGTCATCGAATCAGGGCTAAAGTATTGGGTATCACTTCGTCAAACGTATATCGCCATCCCTGATACAATGAGCTTGCAAGACCCGATAATGTTTCATCAACCATTGGATACCTGCATTGAGTTCAACACAAGTAGAGATGCTGGACGTGGTCTAATCAATTGTCTTGGTGTTCCTGAATCCTCTGACTTCTGGCGACATGTGTACAATATGGGCGGAGGTCCTTCCTGCAGGATCACCTATTATGAGTATATGAGGGATATTTACAATCTACTCGGATTGGGTGACTTTCGAGAGGTTATGGATCGAAATTGGTTTGCATTACGTAACTTTCATTGCCAATATTTCGAGGACAGCCATATACTGAACAAGTACATTCACAATTGGGGCGACACTCTAGAAATCTACTATCAGCAGGTCTTGGATCATCTACCCGCGAAACTAAAGGCCGCAAAAATCCTTGCCAAGATTCCTGGACTTTCAGGTCAAATAAAGAAGACAACTCGCAAGACCATGGAGGCGATGGTGGATGGAAAGGACGGAACGCGATACTGGTATGAGAGCGGGAATATTCCTCGAATCAATGCCTTCTATGGCTCAATGGAGGCCTACGAGTCTATTGGGCATTGGGATGATTTTGATGAGTCATACTTGCGTGCAGAGTGGCGAAGGTTGGATCATGGATATGACGAATCAAAGAACACGATCGAGTTGTCTGACCTCAAGCAAGCTGCAAAATTCAGGGGCGGCACCTTGGAGTCGGGTTCATGGAATGGTGACCTATATAGCAAACTCAGTTGGAGATGTGCTTTCGACCATTCATTCGATGCCTCCCCGTATCTTGTACTAAAGACTGGTCATTGGTGCCCGACATGTGCAGCACCTCCGTGGAATTACGATGAAATCGCCAAGAAGAACCCATTCTTTGCTCAGGTCTGGTACACGAACCATACCAAAGACGAGGAAAACTTCTATCCAGCTGACTGTTACAAGGATATTCTCTAAGCAACTACTCAGACCACGTGGTATTCGAGAACTCTATCGCATGCAACACAGGCACTCGAAAATCCTCGTCCTCACAGTCAAAGCAATACATGACGAATCCGTCGTATGCAAAGAAGTGGATACGGTGGCTTCTGTATATGATATTTGGTTCGGCAATATGAATGAGTCTAAGGAACTCATCTCTTCTGAATTTCACACGATACGAGCTTGTATGTGCTGCTTCAGCTGCTGCAGCACCTCCTGCGTAGGCCATTTCTGGTTTCACCTAAGAGCTATGGCGTTTGAACACATATCAATTATTGGAGGAATGCAATACGTTTCCAATGGCATATTAGGATGGCTCCCCAGCTATTGGGAGAGGGACAATTCGGTGGAAAAATGAAGAGAATGACCATAGTGGCTTCACTTGAGCTAATCGTAGTAGTTGGCTCTATTCTGGCTCTTGGTACAGCATGGAAAGGAAGAGTCAATATCCTTCAGAAGATTTGTTCTGGAGTGTAGATACTACCGTTTCCTCTGAAGTGCAAACAACAGAACTATGACCAAAATAGCTCCCCCCAAGAAGAGAGGGAGATCGACTGGACTATTCTTGAAGATGTCTACATCGTCACGGAGGAAATCCCCGTCCGAATTCTCGTTCAATGGATCTGAACCATAGAGCATTATTTCATCGAAATCAGAAACATTGTCATTATCTGAATCCATTTGGTTCGGGAATGTTCCGTATTCGTGCTCTTCGATATTCAGTAATCCATCTCCATCCAGATCTCCTTCCCTATCATCGACCAATGGATCCAGACCAAAATAAATCTCGTATGCATCATTCATTGTGTCAGAATCTGAATCTGCTCTTAGTGGATTAGTATGGTAGATGTTGACTTCTGCTGAATCTGTAAGAGAATCAAGATCAGTGTCAATTGAGTTGAAGTCTGTGCCAATGGAATATTCGATGGCATCAGAAAGTGAGTCTCCGTCGGAATCAGCAGAATTCCTATCGCTTCCTATCACAATTTCAACTATGTCCACCAATGTATCAGCATCTAAATCTGCATTGAAGATTTCAGGGAATCCTATCGCCAATGCGATTGCTCCTGCAGTTGCCGCAGTGAATTCAGCTCCAACATCATAATGATACATCTCTTTGTCATAAGTGTCATCTGGAGTGTGCCAATACATATGAGTTCCATCAAATGCGGTCGTTGCATTGTATCCGAAGTAATGGAAATAGTAGTGATCGCTATTACCACCAAACCTCCACCCATCGATTGGGTCTACAACATCCGTTCCAAACAACTCGCTCAAGAGCTGAATGCATGCTGGCCACACAAAGCTATTTGCTGTATCTGAAAAGTAGTATATCGGGAGTCTGATGTTACTCAATATCATATCTGCATTCAAGGCGCACATTAGGTCCAATCCCTCATGTTCAATGTATAGGGCTACATCTCGAGACCCACCTAAGCCATATTCCTCATTGTTGAAACCAACGAACCAAATCTGTGTGTTCCATTCATACTTGGAAAGGACTCTTGCAAGCTCAAGCATATAGGCTATTCCCGAACCATTATCATCTGCCCCTGGACTTACATGGACCGTATCAAAATGACCTCCAACTAGGACTACTTGATTGGAGCCTCCTTCTGGGATGTATCTGCCAACGACACTTCTCCATTCACCAAAGACCTCGACATCAAGCACGCCTTCAGAAACCTCATTCAATTTGTCAACAAGCCAATCAATTGTTTCGTTGTTCGCTTCGGTATGAATTGGCCTCGGTCCTATGTCTTCGGAAAGATACTGGACATGGGCTCTGAAATTCTGCTCTGAAACGGCATTGAATATCTCCTCTATTTGTTCTGGCAAATCGAGACCTTGCTCATCTTGTGCAAGAGCAACCCTTTCTTGAGAATCTACTGATGCGATACTAGCTGGATAGAAAATGCTTGATGCGATTAGAAAAGTGAAGGTGACCATGACACCTATTGTCTGCCATCTCAAGTGACCCACCAATCACTTTTGTAGTATAGGTAGATACTCTCTCTTTCGGTCTGCGCATTGGGGTTTCCACCAACAATTATATGGTTGATTGCTATACTCTGCTTCTTACGTAGACATTGTGGTGGAATTGATGCAGGGATCAAAGAATGCGGCACTTCTTTTCCTACTTAGTTCGATTATGCTCTTCGTTCAGGCAAGTGTAAGCTCAATTGTTCTCGATGATTGGTTGGGAGCATTTGTTGCTGGATCATTTGGATTTGTGATGTTACTTGCATTGGGCATGGCATACAAGGGAGGGCTTTCTGCTGTGGTACAATCAACCACCGTTGACGGTCCTGGCTATAGGACCACGTATTATCGCGATACCGGTCAAAGGATTCAGGCTACGCCTTGCTGTGGCATATGTGGAGGAATCGGTATCTTCATCGCTATCCTAATGCTTGCGGGAGATGTTTTCGGTGATCTATTTCTTGCTCTTATCCCAGGTATTTTGGCTGGCATTCTCTCCATACTTGCAGGAATCGTCTTCGCGATTGAATATAAAGGACCTTGGACTGGGCAGGTATACTAAGACAGGTCATATCCACACTCTGTGCATTTTATCATTCCCGGACGAACTGGGGTCCCACACAATGGACATGAAGCTCTTGATTGCTGTGTTTGGTTTCTTGTCTGTAGAAACCTCCCTGAGCTCCTGATGTTGTTCAGACCCATCTGATCTGCATACATTTCAGTATAGCCACAATTACCACAAGTATAGGCATCAAGCGTCGCAGTCGAGAGTCCTGGAAGATCTATCTTTGCCCATCCTTCTCCTCCGTGAACCCTATGAGGTCCTGCAATGCGAGTATCTCCACATTTTGGGCATGAACCTGAATTCCTCATTTTCCTCACGGAACTCTATGAATGAAATAAGATAACCCTTCGCTGCCACTGAGTTCAATCTTCTACACATCTTCTTTGGATGCATTCTTCTAATTCCAGAACATTAATTGCGCATTGTTACCGCATGGAACATAAGATGTTTCGAGATTCGTGGGCTGGTCTAATCACTGGTACTTGGGAAAAAATAGCCAACCGTGTAAATGATGATTTCGGATTGGACTACATCAGTGCACCAGATGATATGCGGCCATCTTATGATTCTCGTCCAAGGGATTTTGGCGGGTGGATCGAAGGCAATCAACTTGTCCTGTCGAATGAGTGTCTGCGCGGAAAGATCCCTCATATCGGTGTTCTTGCTAGAGGGTATATGAGAAAGGCGTTGGCTACAGAAGGATTTGAGGAAACAGTGCTAGAGGATTTCTCCTATGCGTTTGGTGCCCTCTGGTTGCCAATTAAAAACCTAAAGTATTGGTATGATAAGTGGAGAGAATTCCGTGAGTTCAAAGGAGATGAAGTCACTGGTCTCTATTACCCCGCCGCTGCATTCAATCTCTTCCAGAGCTTTTCGGGTTCTGATTACTTCAACAAATTGCTCAACGAGTACATCTTGATGAAACGGAATGGTCTAGTGCTTGAAGAGAACGACTATGTCCTACACATGCTTGAGCGAGTTCGCCGATTCTCTGTACAGCTGACCCAAACAGACTTCAATCTCATCCGACGGCTTTTGGAATTTCCGGACACCAAGCGTGCTGATCTAGCAGCGGAAACAGGCAAGACAATATCATGGGTCTCTCGTAGACTTGTATCATTACAGGAGTATGGTGTGTTAAGAAAGACCTGTGAGGTGTTCTATCCCCGACTGGGCTTGAAGCAGCTTATCCTACTGATGAACAGCCAGGACGAATCCTCTATCTTGGATTATATCAGCGAGTCACCCTTTCTATATTTTGCAAACCGCATCGTCGCTGGAGAATTTGATGTTGTTGCCATGCTTCAAATCCCCCAGAACTCGAATAACTTTCAATCTTTGAATACCTATCTCAGGATTCTTGCAGATCATGATATCCACACTGAATTATTCGATGTTTCTGCTATGCATTCCAACAGATGTTTCGATCACTATTCTGCCAAACGAAATAGCTGGGAGATGCCTTGGGAGCTCTTTGGACCACATTTGAGGCGAATCCATGATGAGAATTTGAGCACGCTCATGGCCCCCGAAATGCGTGCTTGTTCAAGAGCTGATTTGGTACTGAAACATCTTGATTTTCAGATTATCAGTGAGTACCAACGAGGACACTCTATGCGAGATCTTCGGTCTCACTTGGGAATTAAATATCAGCGACTGGTGCATCGTTTGAATCAGCTAAAGGCTTCTGATATCCTCCGTGATAGGTATGACTTAGAACACTGTGGTTTACATGAGGCACTGCTTGTAAAGATTCCAGATCCTGCTCATGGTGCAGCGATCACTTCTTGGGCCCAACGACTACCATACACACGCATCATTAAAGGGAGTAATGATGAGTATCTACTCTTCCTTCAGCTTCCTGATGGTGGACTTCAAGGCATGGCCATTGTTCTGCAGACACTTTCTCCGAATTTGAAACCAATGCTACTCGATTCTCAACCAATCATCGGGAAATGGTATATCACTCCAGGGTCCTGGAATGATGCGGTCAATGGTCTATGGGATGAGAAAAAGCAGACATGGATGGGTTCTGAGGAAGAGGTTTCGGATTGGCTAAGGAACCTTCCATAGGGAAACAATATTGCTCAAAGAATGGAATTAGAGCTCACAATCGTTACCATGTCTGGAAGAATCGTTGCGGGTTTCGTAATCTCCCCTTCTAAATGCTCTTTAGACTTCAATCCTTGGGCATTTCAAGGGGGGCTCGTTTTGGAGTATTCTATTATATACTGGATTTCACTTACATTGCATACGCCAGAGAGTTCCGAGTGATTGGAACTATCGCATATCTAGCGCCCCACGGCCGTGGTTGGGGGGGACCTAGAGCCCCCGTAATCACGATTGCATTTGGGAATGTAGAGGGGGGTTTCCTCAATCTCGAAAAGCCCGATTGCGATTCTCTTCACCGGCTCTTGATCCATTCGGGGGAACAGGATCAGGAGCCACTCTCTTCTCTCTAACTTTTCTTGCGTTGTTTGCCATCTTTTTTTATGAATGCTACTTACATCAAGGCAAGAAGTATCCTTGTGATCACTATGAAGAAGCTGATGGAAATTATCAAACGTATCCTAGATTGGTTTGAAGGAACTGGTGATGAACTGGATTTCATGACTCTGAAAGCTCATCGCCCCTCAGAGTAACACACATGTATCATTGTTGACTGTGGGCCTACTCATTCAGGGCTCTAGGCAATATGTCATTCAGGATAACAGATTCTCTTTTTGAGAGAGATTTGATTTTGAACAATAGAATGATTGCCAATGCGATAATGCCATTGATGAGCAGTGTGTACTGTTCCGGAATAATCAACCCTCCCAGAAGTATTAACCCCCCCATGGCGTTGCTAGCCGCATGATAGAATGTGACTGTGAGTGGATTTCCATTTGAGGAATTGAACAACCATGTGTAGATGATTGACACAGCTATCGTGTGCCCTATGAACAGGATAAATGATCCGTATATCTGTAGCATCTGACTCTCGTATACCAGAAAGTGTGGTATATGCCATACTGACCAGATGATTCCCACTATGATGGAAGAAATGAATGCATTATATTTGGCTTGTAATGTCGATTGCGCATAACTTCTCCATCCTATTTCCTCCCACACATTCAAGATGAACATCTGAAACAGGTATAGAACAAGTAGCATACCGTCTAAGAGCGGAAGCGAATCTGACATAGTTACTAGATTCATGACAATTATTGCTGAGTAGAATGTGAGAACGACAATGAGTATTGCGATAAGAATCCAGATTGGCGAGAATCTGCGCTTGAATGACCCAAAGAGTGCTTTTGGTCCATCTCCTCCGAACTGCAAATACATTATGATCACTGCTGCGATAGTGGGAGAACCACCACCTATGAGCATGAAGATACCAACTGCCTCTTGAGGAAACAAGCCATACGATGAAAACACCCATGGCAGGTTTCCAATGACACCAATTCCAAGAGATAAGATGATGTAGCCAAGAAACGCCTTCGTGGATGTTATTCTTGCTTCTGCCATTAGGGACTATCCTCCATGAATGCAACTCAAGCTAGAATCTTGGAATATTTTAACCGGATGCCTACTATCGATTTCTTAGTGAAGGAATGACCGTACTCCTGACCAAATCATTGCGATACCTGCATCGTCCGCCGCAGTAATCGATTCCGCATCTCGAATTGATCCTCCTGGAGCAATGATAGCTGTTACTCCTTTGGATGTTGCCGCATCAATCGAATCGCGATAAGGAAAGAAAGCGTCTGAAGCCATCACAGCTCCTTTGGCTCGTTCTCCAGCTCTTTGTAATGCTAGCTCTACTGCTGCGATTCTAGAGGATTGTCCCATGCCAACTCCAAGAGTCTTTGTACCCTTAGAAACGACAGCAGCATTAGACTTTGCATACTTTACAACTTTCCATGCAAATAGCAGACTTGCTAACTCGTCGTCTGTTGGTTGACGCTTTGATACAACGGTCAGGTCCTCAAGGGTTAGAGTACGTAGATCTGATGGTTGCACAAGGATACCATTCGGTACTAGCTTGATTGAATGCTCTGGAATTGAATACTCTTGAAACTTGCAGAGAATGATATTCTTCTTTTTCGTAAGAATCTCAAGGGCAACATTATCGTACTCAGGCGCGATGATTGCATCAACGAACATGGCGTTGAGCTTTGCTGCCAGGCTCGCTGTGATTGTGCGATTGAATCCCATTGCCGATCCAAATGCTGATAGGTTATCCGTCGCGAATGCATCATCGAATGCTTGTTCGATGTCTGATGCAGAGGCAAAACCGCAGGGGCTGGTATGCTTGATGATTGCGCAAGATGGCTCCCTATTCTCCGATAATATTCCGATTGCTGCATTGAAATCGACAAGGTTGTTGAAGGACACCTCTTTTCCATGGATTTGCTGGTAGAATGGGGCAGAGCCCGGATTCAGATAGTAACTCGCAGGTTGGTGCCAGTTCTCTCCATAACGTAGCTCTTGGGGTCTTTCAAATCCCAAGAGGAAATTCTCTGGGACCTCAATCCCCATCGAGAGATATCTACTGATAGCAATGTCATACTTTGCGGTATGAAAGAATGCTTTCCTAGCCAATTCCTTCCTCAATTCAATTGAGATGGTATCTGTCACTATTGCTTCTGAAACTCTCAAATAATCCTCCGGCGAGCTGACCACTAGGACCTCGTGATAGTTCTTGGCCGCTGCCCGAAGGAGGGTCACTCCTCCTATGTCTATATTCTCGATGGCTTCCATGAGATCGTGTTGCTCTGATATGACCTTCTCAAATGGGTATAGATTGACCACGACAAGTCCAACGGGCTTGATGTTCAGTGACGAAAGCTCTTCCATATGACTCTCAGTTCCTAGGATTCCTCCCATAATAGCTGGATGCAAGGTCTTGACCCGGCCATCCAAAATTTCTGGGAATTGCGTGACGCTTGAAACGGTACTGACAGGTATGCTTGAGGTCTCAAGAATCTCAGCTGTCTTTCCTGTGCTTACGAACTCAAAATGAGAGGAGATGCTCTTACACAAGTCAACGATTCCTGTCTTATCAAAGACACTGATTATTGCCTTTCTTCTCTCCAATATGAAACACCATCGATAGGTGGAATCCTTTTGCATTCCGAGAGTGTCTCTCCTCATGCAACCCCTTTCTCGCTCGCTTGGATGCCTAAATAAATTGATTGCTCCATAAGCAGTATCATGTATCCCATTGAGCATCGTCTAGGACATATTGAGAGCCAATCGCTCCTTGACTAATTGCACCATCAGAAGACACTTCTGGATCTGGAATATACTTCTCGTACCTAACAACACCCTTCACTGAAATCCGCATGCCTCTTATTACATCATCCCATGATCCAAGGTGGCGGATGTATATGACCTCATTTTGAGGAAGGACGATGAGGGCCCCGCCCTTTCCGTTCTCTGCGATGCCTTCCAGAACTACCTCTTCACCTATCATGTCACGCAACGATTTTTGATTCATTTGTAATCGATTCATATCTCTACCTTATCAGATTACTTGTTCATCTGTCAGTCCCTACATAAACGATTGCTGAGAATTCTTCCTTTACTTCAAATCCAGTTTTTTCATAGAGGAACTTGGCTGGATTTGATAGGGTAACAGCAAGATGTATCGATCGTATCGACTCATCCGAACCCAAGTATGAAAGTAATGTATTTACAAAGAGTGCCTTTCCTAAACCTCTCCCTTGATAGGTTGGCAATAGACCGATATCGGAAACAGTAACTGTGTCTCCTCCTTTTACGAGCATGCAATATCCAATAATCTCGTTATCCTTCATAAGTACTCGAGAGGTTCCTTCTATGTATTCACCAAAGGCGTTCTCCTCTACCTTCTTGAGATATTCTACGCCCATTTCCTTTGAGCTGAAGAACTCAGGATAGATTATGGCATCGACGTGATCGGTGTTTGCTTTTGCTAGAACCCCGGCCACCTTCCCTCTTTCATCTGGATGATATGGTCTTAGTGCAAATCCTTGAGGTAATGTTATCTCTTGATTCCGTAGGAATACTTCCCTACTGACATCCATAGCGGCTCGCTGGTATTCCCTGTAACCTCGAGCTAGAATATCGTTTTTTAGATTCTCCGTCATCTTCGGAAAATCTACTCTTGTAGGAGGATTATTCACCTCGTTGTAGCACCAGTCAATGATCTTCTTCTCGAGCAGCTTGACGATTTCTTGGTCGAGCTCTCCATTCATATCATCGACAAAGACTGCAATGATTCTGCCACTAACTTGACCAATGACTCCAAATCCATTGGGGCTTGAATCCTTCGATTCTGTTAGGCAAACCTTGACATTGCCAGCTTGAACTGCTTCTGAAAGTATATCGAAGAAAGGCTTTGGGAAGTCAATGCCCTCTTGGTATCTTGAAACAATGCTCTCGATAGAGCTCAAATCATCCAATGTCAGAACTCTCATGGTTCTTCGGATTCAGAATTTGATTATAAGCTCGATAGTTCAAAGCAAAAACTACTCACATCAAGGGCCAATAACTCTTAGATGCTTATGCACTATGCAAAGTTTCAATACTTGCCGTGCCATATCACTAATGCTGGAGGATAGAGAATAGTGAAAGAACCCATCGGCTATAACATCGTGACCTACGGATTGTTTCTACAGAATGAGCAGAAGGATTTCGGAAAGCTACTAGATAAGCCAATCCATGTGAGTGCGATAATCACATGCCACCCCTCTGACACCAAGGACTTCAAAAAAGCGTATTTCATCTTCGTTGATGGGAAGCACATTCCTGAATTCAAATATCCTGACCATATCCGGGACGATGAGAGTGGTGATAGATGCGTCTACATATTCCGTTCCTCTCAATTCTATAGAGAACATGTTGACCTACTAAGGAATGAGAAGCCCATAGCTCTTTGGTGGTCACAGAAGAATAACACTTGGCAACTGGCAACGGGAAAGAGTGAGCCAGTAGGTGAAGGCGCTGGAGAGCACTAGGTTCCGGTTATTTGGATCCATTGATGTTTGAAAAGACTAATCTGCACTCAGAACATATCATAGCCGGAAGGTTGCCTTGCAGTGAGTGATTGGGATATAGATGATATCTTTGATGAACTATTCAAGAACATGAGGCGCTTCATGCAGGACGGAGCCTTGTTCAGGCCGCCTGAGAAATTCAGACACTCTGGTAGCGCTCCTAAATCAGAGGAGATCATCCAATATGATGATCATGTTCTATTAGTGATGGAACTCGGGCCCCAGTTCAGCCAAGAGAACACGACTATAGAAATGATACAGCGGGATGAACGTCGGATTTTGGAGATCAAATCATTCGTTAATGGTTTGGTCCGGCGATATGGGATGAGCAGCGACATGACTGGTGACTTCGATTGGGATATCCGGAATGGCATGCTAGAAGTCATTCTGAAGAGAGTACCTCCTGTAAAACATTGAGATCTGGATTCTCTTCTTTTTGGTTGGAAGGGTAAATAGGGATTACTCCAAGAGATATCTTATTCTGGATCCTTACTTCATCCTTTCGTGATTGCGAGATGATATATCAAATCGATGATTTAGAGATGTACTATGAGGTTATAGGATCAGGTACTCCAATCGTGATAATCCACGGATTTACATTGGACCATCGATCAATGAAGGAGTGTATGGAGCCTATCTTCAATAAGCGCCAAGCCTGGCAACGAATCTATCTTGACTTACCGGGACATGGAAAGACCAAAGGGGTTGAATGGATCAAGAATTCAGATGATATGTTGCATGTGCTGATTGATTTCATTGAAGCCACTATCCCCCGCGAGCGTTTTCTTGTTGCAGGATTGTCTTATGGAGGCTATCTAGCTCGGGGGTTGATATACAAGAAGATGGATTTGATTGATGGATTACTATTGATTGTTCCAAGGATTGTATCGCATCCTTTGAAACGCATACTTCCTCCTCGTATAGTATTTGAGAAGGATGAAAGGTTTCTGTCATCACTTTCCACAATAGAAAGAGAGGGCTTCGAGGAGATCTCAGTGATTCTGAACGATAGGGTGTTTAATCGGTATTCAAAAGAGATAACCCCTGCAGTGCAGGTCGCAGACAATACCTTCCTGCAACGTTTGGACAACACGAAGGACTCTTTCTCATTTGATGTGGATCAGCTGCCTGCCAAATTCGAAAAACCTACTTTGTTTCTGTTGGGGCGGCAGGACCATATTGTAGGATACGAGGATGCCTGGAATCTCATCGAGCAATACCCAAGAGCGACCCTTGTAGTTCTAGACAAGGCTGGACATGGACTCCAGATGGAGCAAGTCAATCTCTTTGAGGTATTAGTAGAGAATTGGCTGGATCGCACTCTTGAGGCAGACTCTATCAAATGAAATCCATTCTGAGCGTGCAACGACCAAACAGAACGACTAAATACACATTCCTCAATGCAGAAGATGGCTTACCATGGCAAAAGTGAAGATTACTGACACTGTTCTCAGGGATGCACATCAATCCCTCCTTGCTACACGGATGAAGACAGAGGATATGATCCCTATATGTGAGAAATTGAACAAGGTCGGATATCACTCATTGGAGATGTTTGGTGGCGCGACCTTCGATTCAATGATGCGTTTCCTCGACGAGGATCCGTGGGAACGTGTAGAAACCCTCAGCACAGCTATGCCTGACACCAAGATGCAGATGCTCTTGAGAGGACAGAATGTGGTTGGCTATCGCAATTATCCTGATGATGTTCTTGAGGCATTCGTCGTTGAAGCAGTCAAGGTTGGCATAGATATCTTCAGAATATTCGACGCTTTAAATGACGTCAGGAATATGGAAGCCGCAATGAAGTTCGTGAAGCGTGAGGGCGGTCACGTTCAAGCAAGTATCAGCTATACCATAAGCCCTGTGCACACCATTCAGAATTTCATTGAAACCTCGAAGACGTTATACGATATGGGTGCAGACTCAATCTGCATCAAGGATATGGCTGGGCTAATATCTCCTCAGGCTGCGTATGATCTTGTAAAGGGCCTCAAGGAAGAAATCGATATACCTATCCAGCTTCACTCACATTATACAAGCGGTATGGCTGCCATGGCATACCTAAAGGCTGCGGAGGCTGGTGTAGATGTGGTTGATTGCGCTATCTCTGCCCTATCTATGGCGACCTCCCAACCTGCGACAGAGTCTATCGTTGAAGCCCTTAAGGGCACTCCATACGATACAGGACTCAATCTCAATCTTTTATCTGAGATCGCAGATTACTTCCGAAAGGTTCGCAGGAAGTACTCCCAATTCGAAGGAGCCCTGAAGGGAGTGGACCCTCAAGTTCTAGTGTTCCAGATTCCCGGGGGTATGCTCTCAAACTTGGACAACCAGCTGAAGGAACAAGGTGCTTTAGATCGCTATGATGAAGTTCTGGCAGAAGTTCCACGTGTTCGAGCGGAATTCGGCTATCCTCCTCTTGTTACACCTTCAAGCCAGATTGTTGGCACACAGGCAACCCTCAATGTGATCACGGGAGAACGCTATAGCATCATACCTCATGAAGTAAAGCAATACTTCCGTGGATACTATGGAAGACCTCCTGCTCCCGTCGATGAGGAGGTCAAGAAGAAGGCTATTGGTGATGAGGAACCCCTTTCTGTTCGCCCAGCAGACCTACTCGAACCTGAACTACCCGCAGCAAGAGAGGCTCTCAAAGATATTCCTCATCATTCCCGCGACCTCGTATCTTATGCTCTCTTTCCTCAATACGCGTTAGATTTCCTGAAGCGCAAGGCAAAGAAGATCAATCGTGGCACTATGACTCCTGAGCTTGAAGTCGCACTAATCGCCTCGATACTTCATGTAAGCAACAAGTCATCAGGCGGCCCCATGAGCATTACTATGGCTGGGGACAGCTGGAGTAAGAGTGGTCGTGAGGCTCTACATGCCGCACGTGCTGGAAGCTGGGAGAAAAATCCATCTGCATGGTCTGTGTCTGGTAGAAAGCATCAGATGCGTCCTCGTACTCAGGGGGGTCCATGATGAGTTCTGATTACGAAATCACACTTGATGACACCAAGTACAAGGTGTCAGTTGAACGTCTTGATGAAGGTGGAATTCTGATTGTAAAGGTCGCTGATGAGTGCTATACCATCAAGACTCTGCAAACTGACGAAGGTACGTTCATTGTTAATGATACAACGAACGATTTTTCCATTAGGCTGGTCAAGAAGACTGGGTCCAAGCTACAACTTGAGTTGGATGACCATCCGCTTGAGGTAGAATGGCAGCGAATCGTCAAGAATCAAGTTACTGCAGCTCCTAAGGCAACGGGTGGAGGAGGTCCCAAGGTCGCTGGAGGAGTGTATCCTCCAATGCCCGGCAAGATCAGTGAAGTCACCGTGTCCGTCGGGGATGTGGTGAAGCAAGGTCAGACAGTGTGCATCCTTGAGGCTATGAAGATGTTCAATGAGTTGAAGTCCTCAAAGGCTGGAACCGTCAAGGAAGTCAACGTAGAGCAAGGTTCTGCTGTCACGCCAAATGACCTTCTGATTCTAATCGAATAGGATGTGATCTTGTGAAGCCGGTTCATATCATTGGTGCAGGCATGACCCGCTTTGGCGTCTTGGAAGAATCAATCATGAAATTGGTTGAGCAGGCCTCAATGGAAGCGATAAGCACCTCTGGTACTGCTGGAGAGACATTCAATCATGTCCTTGTTTCGTGTCAGAATTCTGATGAGTTCACAGGAGTAGGCCATCTTTCAACTCTGACTGCAGATAGACTTGGTCTGATTCCGGCTGGTGCGACACGAATTGAGAGCGGACCATCTTCTGGTTCAAGCGCTTTTGAGGTGGGTTGTGCAATGATTGCCTCGTCAATGGCAGACCTCGTGCTTGTCGTTGGTGTTGAGAAGATGTCCGAGGTAGAGCGAGGGATTGCGTCTCGGATACTTGCCAAGATGATGTCGAACGAGAACGAGACCCAGTATGGTGCGACACCTACTGCGCTAGCAGCTATGATTACGCGACGATATATGCACGAGTATGGATTGACTCGTGATGAGCTTTCACTGGTTCCAGTAAAAGCCCACAAGAATGGAACAAAGAACCCTCTGGCACACTTTCAGAAGGAAATTGATGTTGAGAAGGTTAGCAATGCTAGAATTGTCGCGGATCCCTTGACCCTTTATGATTGTTGCCCGACCTCAGATGGAGCAGCTGCCGTCGTTCTTGCTTCGCAGAAGATGACAGAAACTCTAGGAGCACACGATGACTCAGTCAAAGTTCTTGGTATTGGTCATGCAACAGATTATCACGCGGTACAACATAGGCGTTCAATGACTTCCTTCAATGCAACGGTCGAAGCTGCGAAGAGAGCATTTGATATGGCGAACTTGACTCCAGATAGAATCAATGTTTGTGAGATACATGATGCGTTCTCCATCTTGGAGATTGTGGACATGGAGGACATAGGACTAGTTGATCGAGGAACTGCAATCCAAGCGATAAAGGATGGACGGACTTCTGTTGATGGAGATCTTCCTATCAATACGACAGGAGGTCTAAAAGCGCGAGGTCATCCTACTGGAGCTACCGGACTAGCTCAGATTCATGATATCTTTCAACAGCTGACGGGTACTGCTCCAAAGGAATTGCAGGTAGCGGACCCAGAAATTGGTTTGACCCACAATATTGGTGGATTTGGGAACAATATGGTTGTCGCCATTTTTGCTAATCACTAAACTGATGTAGTACATCAGATCGAGAGCAAGCTTTTTCAAACATCCTGCCCCTCAATAAACCAGGTTATTGCAGTGGAGATTGCAGCTTCGAAATGTATGTATTGTGAGAATGTCATCATACCTCCAAGAAGCATTTGTCCCTATTGTGGCCCAGAATCGCAAGAATTGGTTGAGATATCTGTTGAGCCCACTGGCGAGGTTGTAAGCTATACTTCTCTTGAACGACCTCCGGAGGGATTTGACCCGCCTGTTGTGCTAGCACTAGTACAGACAAATTCTGGAGCAACAATTCTCTGCCTTGGATCGAAGGATGAGATCGAAGGCACAAAGATTGGAAGTCAAGTTTCTATAACGAAAGATTCCCAAGGACGCTTCCTCTACAAACTTGAGAAATAGAAGGAACACCACGGGAAGGGGCAAGTCCGAAGAATGCCCCTTGTTTTCACACGAGTTTCGGGGACCGAAAAAGCCAAACTCGTAACCGTGATGTGTAATAGTATTACATGGAAAGTAATATAATACTTACGTGTTCTACCATACCTGAAGTGTAGCGGATTTCGACGATTGGAAGTGTGTCTATGTCTGAAAAAGAGGGAGAAGTGAACGAGCTCCAGATGAGTATTCGCGAGGAATTACTGGGCAGAGCCTCAGAAGAGAAATTCGGTCTCAAGAAACGCGAGATCTCTGTAATGACAAGAATGAACGCAGAAATTGTGGAGATACTAGATGCCCTTGTTGAGTTAGAGATTTTCAAGAGCCGTTCTGAAGCAGTTGCTGCTCTGATTGAGAATGCAATTCACTCAAAGAAGCGTCTCTTCGGCGAGATACGAAGCCAAGCAGTAGACATCCGAAAGAAACGAGAAGCTGCTAGGCACCTTGCTGTTCAGACTATTCAAATCATGAGAAAAGAAGCAGAGGAAGAAGAATAGGGTAGTTCGTTAGGAATTTAAGGGCCAGTTTTCTGTGGAACTTCAGGGTTTGACAATGGTTGACTATCTTAGCAATGTTCTATGGACTGAAGAAGAGATTGAGTTCAGAAAGAAGGTCCGCGAATTCTGTGACAAGGAAATCTATCCGATTGCGGATGAGATTGACAAAGGACCCTATCCACGTGAGCTGATCAGGAAAATTGGTCAAGCTGGTTTCATGGGTGTACACCATGACAAAGAGTCAGGTGGAACTGCAAAGGGTCTCTCCTTCGAAATAATCGTGGCTGAGGAGATATCTGCTGCCAATGGTGGTCTGGATATGGCTAGAATGGCATCAACCACGCTCTACGGAATGCCTCTCAAGGTCTTTGGCACACCTGAGCAGAAGAAGAAGTATCTTGAGCCTGTGGTCAGAGGTGATAAGATCGGATGCATCGGTATCACAGAGCCTGAAGTTGGTTCAGATACTGCAGGAATGAAGACACGCGCCGAGAAGGATGGCGATGAATGGGTCCTCAATGGTGAGAAACGATTCATTACCAATGGCAGTCAAGCAGACTATATGTGTGCATTCGCTATTACAGATCCATCCGTAAAGTCCAAGGATGGAATGTCTGCCTTCATTGTACCTACAGACACAAAAGGATTCAGTGTCGTACAAGACCATGACTTGCTGGGCATGAAATCAGCAAGGGTATCTTGGTTGAAACTTGAGGATGTACGACTTGGTTCTGAGATGTTGCTTGGTAAGGAAGGACAGGGTTTCCACATACTTATGGACGAGTTGGACAGCGAGCGAACTGCAATAGCAGCCGAAGCTATCGGATATGGTAGAACCCCCTATGAGGTTGCAGTGAAGTACTCGAATGAACGAAAGCAATTTGGCCGAGAGATTAGACAATTCGAAGGTGTTAGCTTCAAGATAGCAGACATGGCGATGCGACTTGAGGCAGGACGTGCCTTGACCTTGACTGCGGCACGAATGTACGACAAGGGAATGAAAATCACAAAGCAGGCGTCTATCGCCAAGTTGTACACAACTGAAGCAGCGATAGCGATCGCGAACGATGCATTGCAGATTCTTGGAGGGATGGGTTACACTACTGATTATCCTGTCGAGAGATTCTTGCGTGATGCTCGGCTTATGACCATCGGTGGCGGAACTGCTGAGATCCTCAGATTCCTTATCCAACGTGAAGTCTACAAAGAGATGCTATAAAATCAATGGGGGCTGTAAACCCCCATTCTTTCATTCTAAAAGAAAAAGTGAGAGTTGGGTTATCCCAACTCAAATTTTCACAATTGCTATGATTCTGAATTCATCACCAATCATTTCAAGGGTTGCTGTGAATTCATCACCAATCTGCAAATTGAGCAATGTGTACCAATCTGTAAGATTCATCCATGCCTTAGCACCGACGATGTACTCGTATGTTGAGTTATCGGTACCGAGGACAATATGGGTGTCTCCATTGTCGACGTAGGAAGTGATACCCGTTACATTTGCGCTAAGAATGAAGTTATCAGTTGGCTCCACAATTACCTCACCGCCGACTTCGCCGATGTAGCCCTCTCTCACAGTCTTGACCAGATTCGCTCCTGTCAATGGTCCTGATCGCTCAAGTGTATATGAGATGGTAACATCTGCGGCGTCAGCCATAGCAAATGCATGAAGACGAATATCTGATATGTAGAATTCCTCACTATCAGAATCATAGTATCCATCGTACCAATAGATTGGGCAATACCATGCGAATCTGTATGTTGTAGCATCGACCTGTACTGGGTAGAGGAGGGGCATTGCGCCAAAGTAGCTGCCTGATACAGGATCTGGAAATTGCTTGATCACTTCATTTATGGCTGCATCACCACTCGAGAAGCCCGCGGCACTAAGATCATGATAGAATATTCCATCATTCGTTCCTCTGATAAAACCGCTAAGAGCAAGGTTGGAAGCACCAGGAGGATTAATGGCTATCAGTGCCTCAACACGATCTGTGTCTGGATTGATGATATATCGAGTATCCTCAGTCATCTCAAGACGATCATTCGAAGGTGGGATTACCCAGAGGAAGCCGCCTGCAAAGAGGTCGAATCCTTCTCCACGACGATATCCTCCCCAACGCATGATATCTCGTTCAAGCCACTCTTCACTATACACTTGGGTTACCCAATTTGGCGTTGTATCTACTGTATCATATGTGACAATAGTACCATTCTGGCAGTATACTATTGGTCCCAAAGGTCTCTCGACGAAATCCCATCCTAACTGAGTTCGAGTCTGGATATACACGAGATTACCAAGTGGATCCCAAGTCGGGTATGCATACTCATAGGAATTGGTCATGTCATTGAGATAATTGCCAAACTGGATGTTCTTATCCCAGAAGAGGCCTTCTCCTACTGGTATCTGTACATCCGTGATTAACTCAATCAAAGAAGGATCATTTGCATCAACAACTATCAATGCCTTAACAAAGTTCTCGGAAAGCACGTTCGTCGAGACCACCACACATACCCATACCAACCTGTCATTCCGTGTAGTGATATGTGCATTTGCGATCTCAATATTCGAACCAATGGACGCGAACTGCTGCCTCGCTACAAATTGGGCATACTCTGATGTCACAAGTCTGACATGGTTGTCTTCGATTGGAGACTCAAATAATGGATCTGAACTCTGAGAGATCATGTCATCGACATATTCAGCATTAGCGACATCAGCTGTCCAACCAATTATCCCTGAGAATATTGGCATGACTATGATGATTATTAGCCCAAAGCAAATGAATGGAACTCGAGCTCCTTCCATAATATCTTCTATCTGGTTTGGTCTGAAGCCTCCGGAGAATAGCATCAGAAGTGCGAAGCTCATAATCAAACTGATTAATGCCCATGGGAGGACCATCATGCTAAGGACACATATTATCGCCCATGCGCCAGTTCCCCAGATCAATCTGAGAGGAAGCCACTTCAATAGGCGATTGAACCTAAGCATACCTGGTTCATATGGAACCGGGATTGCATGTACAATTAGTGAAATCAATAGAAACAGCATTACATTCATGTAGAAACCTCATCGCTGCTAAGACTTATTCTAGCAGATGTAGGGAACCTATTAGCATTTTCTACATTGATTTCTGTGCCTTATACCAAGGTACGGCACCACCTGCTCGAAGGATTTCCAGCATCTTAACAGGAATCCTTCCCCCAGAAAGGGTGTCCCCTGTAGCGAGATTAATGACAGTACCGCTCTGAAGATCGACTCGTATCCTATCACCATCATTCAAGTGTTTGGTCACATCCTTGACCACAAGTGCAGGGATTCCAATATTGAATGCGTTACGATAGAAAATCCTTGCAAATGATTCCGCGATGACACACCGAATGCCTACTGTCTGCAGTACCATTGGTGCCTCTTCTCGGGAGGAGCCACTGCCAAAATTTCTCCCTCCCACAATCACATCTCCTTCTTCCACATTATTCACAAAATCAGGTCTAATGACCTCGAACGTATGTTTCGCCATTTCCTCGTAATCTAGGAGTTGCAGGTATCTGCCTTGGATTATTTGGTCTGTGTTTATATCGTCTCCAAAGAGAATAGCCTTTCCTTCAATGTTATCCGAGAATGACATGATTCCTACACCTCCCTGGGGTCAGTGATTCTTCCGGTGATTGCACTTGCAGCAACTGTCGCTGGTGACGCAAGATACACAATTGAAGTAGGATCACCCATCCTTCCTTGGAAGTTTCTATTTGTGCTAGAGATGCACACCTCGTTAGGTCCAAGCACTCCTAGGTGCCCACCAATACATGCACCACATGTACTATTGGTAACGATCGCTCCTGATTCCAGTAGTATCTCAATAATGCCGTCCTTAAGGGCTGCTATGTAAGTCGCTCTACTTGCGGGTGTAATGATAAGTCGTGTATCTTGATGAACTTGGTTTCCTCTCAATATCTGAGCTGCAATCGATAGGTCTTCGAGTCTCCCATTTGTACAGGAACCGATGAATGCCTGATCTATCTCAATATCTCCTATCTCCGGGATTGGTCTACTGTTCGCCGGACTATGTGGTTTAGCTACCATTGGTTCTAATGAATTCTTATTCACTTCATATGATAGAGATTCGATATATTCAGCTCCTACATCTGGCATTGTGGCCTTCCATCTCTTCTCGGGTGCGTACCGCTTAATCCATTCCTCAACATGCCTATTGACTGGCATAATGCCACATTTGGCTCCAGATTCTACCGTCATGTTGCACATCGTCATCCTGGATCCGACCGATAAGTTGTCTATCAAAGATCCAAAGAATTCCATAGATTGATAGTTTGCTCCATCTGTACCTAGGTCGGTCACAATCTTCAGCATGAGGTCCTTGCTCATAACCCTCTTTGGAAGCTCTCCATTGATATCGATTCTTAGCGCTTCTGGAACCCTTAGCCATATCTTCCCCGTTGCCAGTATCATTGCGCTATCTGTCGCAGCAAGACCTGCTGAGAATGCATTAAAGGCACCATAGGTGGTTGAATGGGAGTCACTACCAATGATTAGCATCCCCGGCAACGCAAGACCTTCCTCTGCTAGAACCTGATGACAGATTCCACACTCGACATCACAGAAGTGCTTGATTCCTTGCTCTTTAACGAATTGTCTATTTCTGATGTGAATCTGAGCACTCTCAGTATCTGGGGGCGGTGCCCAATGATCGTTCACGACTAGGACTCTCTCAGGATCCCATACCTTATCGAATGCCATCTCCTCTAGGATCGGAATGATTCTAGATCCTAGGACCTCATGGACCATGATGAGGTCGACTGATGCATCTACAATATCTCCCGCACATGCCCTACCATCTTCTGTGTGTGAAGCAATGATCTTTTCAGCTAGAGTTTGTGGCATTACCTATCATCCTCTTGATCTCTCTTCAATTATTCTGATGATATCATTAGTGACATCTAAGGTTGAAGCAGGAGTGACATTACTCCATCTATCCGTACAGATGTCATAGGTTCTCACTTTTCCTTCTCTGAGAACGGAGGCAACAGCAACATCTATGATTCGAGAAGCTTGAAGCATGCTTTGATCATTATATTGTGAACCCAACCATTCCAACATCATCATACATGAAAGGATGGCTGCTATTGGATTTGATATCATCTTTCCATAGTGCTTTGGTGCTGAACCGTGAACAGGTTCGAACACAGCCTTGTCGTAGCCAATACTTCCCGCTGGGGCCATTCCCAATCCTCCCTGAATGGCAGCACCTAGGTCTGTGATGATATCCCCAAATGCATTTGGTGCCACTACGACATTGTAGAACTCTGGCTTGCGAATTAGCCATTGCGTGAAGGCATCAATATAGGCATAGTCCCTGGTGATTTCTGGATAGCCTTCCCCCACTTCGTTGAAGCATCTTCTAAAGAGCTGACATCCTGCAAGTAGATTACTCTTATCTACACAAGTCACTCGCTTTACGGAATCTACTGGAGCTCCAGTGCTCTTCATAGCTAGGTCGAATGCATACTTACTCACACGTATGCTCGCCTTTCTTGATATCACTCGTTTGTCTATTACGACCTCTGCATCCTCAAATCTTGAAGGAGCTTCTTGAGGAGCATAGAGCCCTTCGGTGTTCTCTCTGACCATTATCATATTTACATGACGATGATCTTTTCCCGCAAGAGGTGTTGGTACGCCTTCATAGAGCTTGACTGGTCTGACGTTCGCAAATAGCTCAAGTTCTATCCTGAGACCTATCACAACACTGTATCCTGCAAGATGTCCATCAGGTCTACGCACTGAGTTTC
This sequence comes from Candidatus Thorarchaeota archaeon, assembly GCA_048884965.1. Classification (GTDB taxonomy): domain Archaea; phylum Asgardarchaeota; class Thorarchaeia; order Thorarchaeales; family Thorarchaeaceae; genus MP5-2226. The sequence goes on from JBHLQH010000001.1 coordinate 46,850, forward strand.
CTTCTGGTGTTGTAGCTCCCACTGCACCTAGCAAAATGGCATCTGCTTCATTCTTTGTGAAGTCCTCTGCTTCTTGAGACCACTCTCGTTTATTCCTAAGGAAATATTCTCCTCCACACTCAAACTCGTGAACTTCAAGTTGAATACCTGGAACTTCATTCTCCAAAGTCTTGAGGACTCTCAATGCTTCCGGTATTACTTCCCGTCCAATCCCGTCCCCTGGAAGAGCTGCAATCTTGTATGATCTTGGCAAAAGAATCACCTAGTAGCTGCCGAGCCATCCTAAATTCTTCCCTTTGTCATCGAATAGACTGACCATTGTATCCATTCTCTCTCCATCATGATACCTAATTCGACAACTGATGGTGAAATCCTTCCTACATTTCTCGCATTTGACTTTCCAATTCTCTGTCACTTCTTCTGTTCCATTCCTGGTAATCTCTGCTGGATTTGACGATACATCTAGAAGTGTTAACTCATTTCCATCACAGTCATATGTGCACTCCTTGAGGGGGATACTTTCCATTCCCCTTCTTCCCAAAGCTACAAACACAGTATTTGGTAGCTCGTCAAGTGTTCTATCTTCAATCAAAGATTTCACCAGCTGATACTCAATCACCATTACGGATAAATGAACCTGTCTACAATGGTATACTATGCGATTGGTTACGTATTCCAGGTTAGGAGTTCCTTCAATCGGAGTCGAGCTTGAGGAAGGTATCTTGGATATTCCTGAGGCCGCTTCACGTTTCGGTCGTATGCATCATGTGCATGGGAAGCTATTTCCAAGCACCATGATGGATCTACTCCAATGGCCTGCAGGGGTCGAAGTCGTTCAGCAGATTCTGGATACATATAATGAATCTGAGCCAGAAGAGAAACCTCTTCTTTACAGACTTTCATCTGTAAGGCTTCTCGCACCAATTGAACGTCCTGGCAAGATTGTAGCCTTAGGTTTGAACTATAAGGATCACATCGAGGAAACTGAACGGGAGATTCCCAAGGTTCCTGTCATGTTCGCAAAATTTCCGAGCTCAGTCATTGGACCTGATGATGAGATTATTATCCCATTAGTAAGTAAGAAGATCGATTGGGAGGTCGAGCTTGGAATAGTAATAGGTCGCAATTGTAAGGCTGTTTCCGAGGAAGATGCTCTGGATTACATTGCTGGATACACTATTCTCAATGATGTGACTGCAAGAGACATACAGAAGCACGATGGGGGACAGTGGGTCAGAGGTAAATCAATAGACACCTTTTGTCCCATGGGACCCTGCATTGTGACTGCTGATGAGCTTGGAGATGGCTCAGGACTAAGACTACAAACAAAGGTGAATGGAGTGATTAAGCAAGACTCTAGTACTTCAGAGCTGCTGTTCAATGTCCCTCAAATCATCGCCTATCTCTCACAATCATTCTCATTTGAACCAGGAGATGTCATTGCGACAGGAACCCCCTCTGGTGTTGGTTTTGCACGAAATCCTCCGGAGTATCTAAAGCATGGCGATGTTGTGGAGCTTTCAATTGAGAAGATTGGGATTCTTCGTAACACAGTTGTCTAGGATTCTTTACTGTTTGAATACCACTCTCAGAATTTGTCCTTTCTTGAATTTGTGCTTCACAGCTACAACTTCTGGAGCTATCTCTTCAAAACCAATTTTCTCATCATCAACATATGCGCGTGATGGTATCCATTGATCACTGAACACGAAGAAGATTGACTCTTCTTGTCTGGAGTTCTTCTTGATTTTCATACTCAGCTCTTTGCCTCCATCGTTCCAATCCACATCGCTAAGCTCGACTGCGCCTTGGGTGAAATGGATGCTGGTGCTAAGGATTGAGGGGATCTCACTCTCTGGTCGTATCACAAGTAGCTTGCTGGTGTGCGGCTTGAGGCCAAATATCGCAATCTGCTCCTCTGAGAGTCCATGGTACTCCTGATTCCAGAAGTCGAACACATGATGAGGAACACTAGGGTCTAATCCTATTGTTTCAAGTAGAACAGAAATATCGATTGGTGTTTCATTCAGATTGATGAGTCCTAGAACCACCCACTTCCCACTAGGATTCTCGAGAGTTAGTGCAAATATCGATGGGTTCTCCTTCTCAAATGCATCAATTGCTCTTGCAGTCTTTCGATAGGGTGGTAGTACCTTATCAATGAATGCTAGTCGTTCTTCGGAAACCTCCATCATTCTATCACTAAGCAGGATAGCTCCGCCACTAAGAGCAACGACGTTTAACCAGAGCTTGACCTCTTCTTCAGTTAACTCATTATCATCCTGCCTTACAAGTACACAATCGGGATCGTTTACCCAGAGTCGGTCATGCATGACTGCCCGTGTCATAGTATTCACCGAGCACTCATAGACCCCGCCTCCCCAGTCATACCTCCAGTGAGTGGCGATGTCCGTTCCAATTCTCATCATATTGACCATACCAATACATGGACCTAAGGGTGCTCCACATCCTAATATCATATCGTCACCTACGGCCTCTCTGATAACTTCAAGCCCCCTACGGATTGCTTGCGCCCGTGTTATCTTGGAATCATGTCGTTGCCCAAGAAGTGCCGCATGATATAGGAAGTCTATCTTGAAATACTCAAATCCATCCTGTTTGAGCTTAGTGAATATGCCTTTGATATGCTTGAGCACCTTAGGATTGGTTAGGTCAAGTGCGTGATAGTTTCCAAGCCAGAGGGGATTCTCTCCCACAACAATGGGGTTGTTATCATGGTCCCGGACGAACCAGTCTCGCTTATCTTTGAAAATCTCGGAGTGCTCAGAAGCAACAAAGGGTGCTGTCCAGACTCCCGCGCGGTATCCTTTCTCTTTTATTTTCTTGACAAGAGCAGCAAGACCGCTCCCAAATCTAGAATTCTCATCCCAATCTCCAACCTTCATTTGATAGCCATCATCGATCTGTATCCATTCAATTTCCTTGCCAAATCGATTAGCTAGGAAGTCAGTATTCTCAATAATCTCTCCCTCGTCTGGCATGGTGTAGTAGAAATACCAGCTGCACCATCCAGCAGGAACATTCTTCCATTTTATTGCATTCATCCGTTGTGATACGAAATCCATGTACTCCTCCAAGCTCTGATACGCATTTTTGCTGTAGAGAACAAGTGTTTCTTCTGACACGATTGTATCCTTCTCGGTGACGGGAAGATTATCGGCATGGGATGTTGCTGCAATAAGTGCCAATCTCGACTTCTCCTCATTCCTTCCCCGTGCTGATACTGTGGATAACTGATCCGCCATTGTAGTAAAGCCAATTACCAAAGCATCCTCTGTAGCAGTATTCTTCAGGATTGAGTAGTAATGACTCAAATTCTCTCCTACATCTATTGGATGCGATTGGCTCAGTTCCCATGAATGAAATCCATTCCTGAAGAATCGTAGGTCGCTCTTTTTCCAACCTGTCACTATTCGAGATGCATCATCGACATCTATTACTAGAGTATCTATTGATTTTACGAGAACCTCATTAGCTCTATTTCGATATTGAACCACTATCGAGAAACCAGAGACCTTGTCATAGACTGAGAGTTTGATGCTAAGATCGGCAGTCTTCTCAACATCTTGAACTTTAAGTACGACCGACTTTCCCTTGATTCTTTCTTCCTGAAAATCGAGCGCGCTGAATGATTTGTAGACCATCTTCCGTGAATCGAAGACCTCCCTATCAGTATGGATCAGTACATAACCCTTTGAGAAACAAATAACATTCTCATTGTTAGAAGTGAGAGAGATGTATCCTAGACGTGTATCATAAATCACTGTGACGATTCCATTGGTAAGATGGATTGAATTTTCACCCACGTCGACCTTGCATGCTTGGTCTTCATTCATTCAAAGATGCCTCCAGTCTACAATTTGGCGGACCAGAGTCCTCTTATGCTTTACCCGAGGTCAAGGCAGGCTTATTCAAGCTGTTGTGCTCTCTGCATAGCCACATCTGCTTCAGAATACTCGAAAAGCTTCTTGTGAGCATTAGCCAGCATCTCCCAAGCTTCTCTATCCTTTGACTGCATTTTCATGTAATAGCTAAGGTACATCTTCACTCCTTCATAATCATCAAGCTTCTCACTACATTTCGCAGCATAGAACAGTGCACGTTTGTGATTCATCTCAGAGCCCATGACCTTCCTAAAAACCTGCAGGGCTTCCTTCCATTCTTCGTTGCTATAGAAGTCCAACCCCTCTTCAAATACAATCTCCAATTCTCCGTATTCTGGAATCTTCATAGCTACTGACATAGTGAATAGGGAGGATGTGCAGCATATCAATATCATACCGATGATAACTCCAAGTCCTAGAATTGTCGCTGGCGGAGCAAAATACGGTAAGTATCCCCAGCCAACTGCCCAAGCTGTAATCACTGATCCCAGAATAATAAGTAATCCTGCCAAACCCACACGTTTGGCTTTTCTGGTTCCTCCTTGTTCAGGAGTGCCATTTGGTTCAGGCATCATAAATGAACACATCCAATGTCTCCTGCGAGATTCGCCTTTTAGATGTAATGAATCAATCAATCTTCTTCTTTTCATCGACAAAATCCTTGTCGAAATCCTCTTTGATTTTCTGAATCTTCTTGAGATGCTCTTCTTCTGCCTTCTTTGCTTCCAATCTATCTCGTGCAACATCAATCCATTGTAACACTCTATGTGCCAGCTGAGGTTTCAACTGCATAGCGAGTTCCGCATACGCTATAGCCCTCTCATCATCTTCTTCAATGAAGTGACAATTAGCCTTATTATAGAAAGCCTCCGCATATGTAGGATGCAGCGCTACTGCTCGTGTATATGCTTCCAGAGCCTTTTGTCCTTGTGTAAGTCGGGAGTAGCAGTTGCCCAGGTTATTCCATCCTTCTGGATCCTCTGGGTTGATTTCGAGCGCTTTCTCATAGCATACTTGTGCTGCCTTGAAATCTGCTAGATTATAAAGTGAATTCGCTTTGTTGAACCATATCTCGAAAATTCCATTATCGATTGAGAGAGCTTCATCATATGCAATAACGGCTTCTTCGTCCCTATTCAATTCACTCAAAACATATCCCAAGTTATACCATCCTTCAAGAGACTCAGGATGTGACTCGAGGAAGTCTTTGAGTACTTTCTCTGCCTCTTTATGCTCTCCTTTCTCTATCAGAAGAATAGCATTATCAATGGGATTATTGTCAATCATTAGGCACCCCCCTCTTTCTGAGGGGATAAGCCTTTGGAATCGTACCTAATCTGTCTTTGCAGTTCTACGGGCAGCAATAGTGAGGAAAATTCCTATCCAACCCATCGTTTGAGCGGCGATAACAAGAAAGTCCCATGCTGCTGTAGCTCCTGAGAGCCATATGAGCTCGACCAATTTGATTATCAATCCGATTAAGCTCATCCCAACTGCGATTCCAATAATGAACCTTCCAGTCCCAATTCTATCAGTCGTTAGCATATAGCCTCCAATTATGGCTCCTATGCCTCCACTCAATGCTAGAATAGTTAGAATCCAGATCAATCCATTGACAATTGGAGTCATCGCTAGAAGCTCGGGGATTTCTGTAATCAAATCCAAATATGCAAAGAATCCTATGCTTCCTGTTATTCCCTCTAAGAAGAGGATGATACCTCCAATCATTGCCAAGGCAAACGAGTGTTTATTCTTCAAATCAAATGCCACCGCAGAGAAATATTGGAGCTACCTTATCTTTCTGGCGCCATATCATCAAACTTGCTGTACGCCTTGCCTCTTCTGAATGTCGATGGAACCAAGTTACAGCAATCGCGTAGCAATGTAATCGCGTTGTCAATTCCATCTCCGATCATCTGTGGAGAATGTGCATCAGATCCAACGGTAATAGTATCTATACCCCTTGAAACCAGACTTTGAATGAGGTCTTTCGATGGATGTGGCTCAACTTGTCCTTTTCTCCAAGAAGAAGTATTGACCTCGAAACCTACATTATACTTCAGCATTTTCTTCGCGAGATCGTCGATGTGTGGTTTCCATAAATCAAAGATAGGCCTGCCATACGAATCTTCACCATATCTCCTGTAAAGGTCTAGATGTCCAAGGACATTGACCATTGAGGTTTCAACTGTGTCTTGTAGTATTGAGAAGTAAAGATTTCCCATCTCTTCAAGGGTATATCGAGAGTAGATTACCTCTGCATCTTCTTTCTTGGATATGGCTAAGTGATCAATTAGATGCATCGAACCAATAACAAGATCCCATTCCGCCCGCATGAAACTTTCTGATAGATTGTCAATGACCCCTGGGTAGATATCCAACTCTGCACCCATCAATACGACTAGCCCAATTTCCGAGTACTTGTCTCCTGCAGTTCGTATTGCATTTTCATAATCCTCAATCCACTCTTGAGAATGGACATCTATTGCTCTACCATTGACCGAAATGACACAATCTTCTGTTACTGGATCCGTATCGACGTGAGTTGTGAATGCGATCTCTTTCAGACCTTTTTTGACCGCCTCACTACAAAACTCCTCGATTGAGCCAATGGCATCAAAGGAATAATTCGGGTGAATATGGTAGTCGATCATTGGAAGATCAATCCTGTCCATTTACTTTATTCTACTTATTGTTCGGGGAATGTACTACTCTTCAATCGCTAGGACAACAGGGGATTCACTTGTCTTGGGAGCGTCCTTCAGAAATAGTGCTGTAATGGCTGCTAGACCTGATACAACAACCAGGAATACTATTGAGGTAGCTAGTCCATAGACATCTCCAATCCATCCAAAAACTGCTGGAGACACTGCTCCAGGAATGGCACCGATTGAGAAGAGGAGTCCGAAAGCAAGTCCTTGCTTTTCAGTTGGAGAAACCTCGGTTTCAAATGCTTGCCCCGGAGGAACACCAAAGAAGTAGATGAACCCTATTCCGACCAGTACTAGAATGAGAGGTAACGGATCAAGTGAGAGGTTTAGCAATAAGAACAGAGGGACCATGCTTAGTACTGACAGGAACATATATGGTACTCTACTTCCAGACCTGTCAGAAATTGGAGCAGATACAAGCTCTCCAAAGAGACCTGCTGTCAACATGATTGCTGTAAGAGACCCTGCCCATACAGGCTCATAGCCATAACTATCAACAAGATAGATTGGCATCATGAGCGTAGTGCATCTGAATGGAATACCTCTCAGGCCCATGAATAATATTACGACGAAGAAGTTACGCGTCCAGCCAACCTGTTCCTTTTGCTCATTGTCATTTCCATTGGCGATATCAATTCGTGTTTGATTATCGGCGTATCTCATGAGTACGAGAATTGGGAAGAATATGGCAATGCCCATCAGACCAAGTGTGAAGAGAGGTTCTCGCCATCCGCCAAAGAGAACGAGAAGGGAAACACCAAGGAAGGGGATGATTGCCATTCCAATCAGTCCACCTGCTGCATTGAAGCCAACGGCTTTCGCTCGTGCTGTCTTTGGGAATTTCGCTGAGATTGCAGGGAATGCGGATGGATGGTAGCCCGAAACTGCCAAACCAAGAGCTATTTGCGTACCTAGAAGGAACACGAAGCTAGTGGCGAAGCTTTCAACAAGCATCACCAAGCCTGATAGAATGACGCTAACGGATATGAAGAGATCTCGTAGACCTTTATCTCCAAGATATCCTACAATTAGGTGTGCAGAGGTCATAGTAACGATAACAGCACTAGTAAGAGTGCCTACCTCTGTCAGGGTGAGTGACAACTCATCTCGAATCAGTGGGAGAAATGGAGAGAGAGCTCCCGTGTACATGTGATTAATTAGATGTGACAATGTACATGCGATGAGCACACCATAGGAAGCCTTGGTTATCTTGGACAAATCACAATAGTCTCCTGTGTTGGAGCCAGAGCCAGCACCTGAGATATGTAAATGTGATGATAAGGTCCATATCGAAGACGAATAGGGAAAAAGAAGGAAATATGCGGAAAGCTGATGACTAGGTAAACCCAATCATCAGCACATCCGACTTCGACTCGGTTTTTTGTATGTTAGGCTTGTACATCCTCCCTTTTAAACTTCCGAAACAAAGCAATCAAAGTGTGCAGGGAAGCACAATGGCACTCTAGAGAATATCAGAGAGCCAAAGACCAATTCTAAGCGCCAATAAGTCATCATCCAATGAGGCATAATTACCTCGAATTCCCCAATTATCAATGAAGAAATTGGTTCCAGTTATGACAAGTCTACCTCCTGCATTTCCTTCATAGCATGCAAGTACGGTATGTCCTGAGTAACTTGCCAATCGGGTATAGCTTGCATTCGTTATCACAGAAGCACCCAGATAGTCGAAGGAATTTACTCCCGCCGTAATTGCGTGTGCATCTATTGAGGTTACTTCGATTACGTTGCCTGTTGCTGGAATCGTGTTCGTAGTCATGGATGCTCCAGTCCACATCAGAAACTCGTTCAGTGATGATATATCCAAGGTTCGGTTGCTTAGTGCTGTGACAAAGATACCTCCACCATTCATGAAGTACTCTTCGTAAGCGTCTATCTCATCTGGAGTGAAGGGAATTGAGAATCTTGTTGGATTGGTATAATCAGTCTCATTTGTATCCCATGCGCATGGGTCCAAGAGAAATACTGCATCGAAATTAGACAAGTAGTCACTTGTAAGGTAACTTCTATCTCTAATCTCTGTCACAGAAATATCGTTCTCAGAAAAATGAATGTAGAGTTCCTTGAACTGTCCATAGACAGTATCAATTGTCCAAGGAGTATGAGTGATATCAAAGGCGATTCGTGCTTCTGGACTTCGTGGAGATATATTGATTGCCAAAGAATCGCTTGAGTACTGATCAGCGAAGGTGATGGTTCCAATAATAAGATCTGATGCTGCAGGAACATGGATAGTGATAGGAACTAGTGCCGTTTGGTTTATCACCATACTTGTTGGCACCTCGACAATATCCTCTGAAATCCCTGATATGGAGATATCAAATATCGCAATGGTCGATGTTGTTATCTCTACCTCAAATGTATAGTTATCACCCAAGAATAGAGTTTCAAAATCCAGTGGTAGGGACTCAACATCGAGATATGTAAGACGTGGCAGATCATCGTGAATTGCTGCATCATCCAGAACGTTCTTTGATTCTTGTAGATTCGCCTTTCCAGCTCCCACAACATATTCGGGTTCATCAAGAGGTGTAGCTCCAGCCAGAAGAGCTGCTGTTATCGATCCCGGTGTGTATGAATAATCATTGGCAATGCAATGCTCAATGAGTTCTACAACATATGCTGCAATCTTGGGCGAAGCGAAGCTTGTACCGTAGTATATCGCACTTGTCGTTTCGACATAACCCTCTATTGCGATGTCTGGTTTCATGTACCTTTCCGCTGTTGGACCCCAACTTGAATAATAGGCTGCGACTCCGTTCTCATCCAAAGCTCCTACTGAGATTACCTTGGAGTAGACGCTTGGAGAGCTTATGCTTGTTCCTGGAAGGCCAGAATCGCCCTCATTGCCTGCCGCAGATACTACAATAACCCCTCTCGACCAAGCGTACTCAGCAACCGACTCAAGTGGGTCTCCTACAGTTGGCGAGGAACCAAGGCTAAGATTAATGATGCTGCAGTTTTGCTCAATCGCCCAATAGATTGCCGCGATCAGCGCCTCTGCAGTAGCGTATCCCGATGAGTCGATGACCTTTGCGACAACGATCCTTGCGCTATCACTATTTTGAACTAATGCACGAGTCACCATGGTGCCATGTCTGACATTATTCCCAGCTCCATCATCAGGATTCGAATCCGCAGTAGAAGTATCCGTGGTTTCATAGCCATACTGTGGAAGAATGAAACTCCGTTCAGCAACTACTCTCCCTGAAGTGGAGAAATCTTGGTCAAGTCCTGAATCAACAATTGCGACTCGAATGTTTCCATCAGTTGTAGGATTGATATTGAATGGAATGAGCTGGAAAATCGCAACTATTCCTGTTGAGATGACGATCAGTAAAATGATAATTACTGCAGCAATCTTTGTTCCAGTAGATTTAGTGGATTGCTCAGGTGGTGTATCCCAGTATAAGGCCATGGTGATTCCTCAATGAATTGTCTATCCCGTCAAGGAGCCCAATCTAGGAAGATTGATGAACTTGTCGAACACGGAATTCGTACTCTTGAAGACTTATTAAGAAGCTTCAAAAGGTATTCCATCCATTCATCTAGTAGCTAGTGGTACGGAAGGGTTGATTACAAGATTATTTATCAATGCCAAATCATGCAAGCATAGTATACTTTGTGAGGTACTGACATTGTCTGAACAGCATTCCACCATTGTTGATGAATCAAAGATTATGAAATATCATGCGATGACTTCAGACGAAGTTCTTCAGGCTTTGTCAGTGAATCCTGAAATAGGTCTCACAGATGAAGAGATTCGGTCACGACAGGCGCAATACGGTCCTAATCAGATTCCGAAAATCAAAGGATCAATTTGGAAGATCTATATAGCTCCTATTCTTAACTGGCTGATTACAATCTACCTGCTCAGCTCTTTCGCCCTTGTTTTCCTAGCCCTCGCCTTTCCTACAGATCAATCACAGCTTGGTCAGGCGATATTCTGGCTGGCAATTGTTGCAGTGAATGCTATTGTCGCCATTTTCCAGCAGTATCGCGCACAGAAGAAATTAGAAGCTTTGGAAAAACTCTCTGCAGGTGATGCAAGAGTACTTCGAAATGGTGAGGAAACAACCATCGACCCTGTAGAAATCGTGCCTGGTGATGTCCTGAAACTTGAGCAAGGGGATCGAATCCCTGCGGATGGCAGGATTATTACAAGTTCAAATCTATCAGCAAATGAAGCTTCTCTCACTGGTGAGAGTGTTCCGGTTGTCAAGAGTGCCTCATCACTTGCAGAAGATGGTGCTCCACTGACAGATATGCATAATATGCTCTTCTTTGGCACATACATTTCCACAGGAGTCGCAAAGGTTGTTGCCACTACTATTGGTGGATCAACCGAGATAGGGAAGATACAGGGCACCCTTGAGGAGCTAAATACTGGTGATATTCCCTTGAGAAAGAAGGTCAATCTACTTGCAAAATATCTAGGGATTGCCGCTTTGGTTTTGATGTTTATTTCCATAACATGGGCAATTTTCTTTAGTCCATTGTTTACGGGTTCTGCAGGCATTTCTGAATTCGACGCAATTATTGATACCATTGCAGCAGGGATAACAAAAGCAATGACCATCATGCCAATTAACATCCCTCTCCTAACAACAATTGTTCTCCTAACTGGCGTTCTGGCAATGGCAAAACGTGGTGTGATTATTCGTGATCTATCGGCAGTAGAAAGTCTAGGTCGGGTTAGTGTGATTTGCTCAGACAAGACTGGCACAATGACGAAGAATGAGATGATGGTTGAATATATCTGGGATACTGAGCGTCTTTACACTATTACTGGTGATGGATACGAACCTCGTGGGGAAATATTGAAGCTGAAAGCAAATGCAAATAGTGAGGATTTGAGCTTGGAAAACGCTTCGCCCCTAGTTGGAGTCGAATCATATGATAATTTGAGGTTACTCCTTCTTTGTGGAGGGATCAATAATGATTCCGCACTTAGTGTAAAGGAGATTCCCGGTCAGGGCTTATCATATATCCCAATAGGTGATCCAACTGATGCAGCTCTTCTTACGTTATTCAGAAAGAGTGGTATTGATGAGGTAGAAGCAAAGGAGAAGTATCCCATAGTAATGGACTTTCCATTCGATTCTCAATTGAAGCGGATGTCGAAAATCACTGGGTCTGAAACAAAGTATGTTCTATTCACTAAAGGCGCAACAGAGGTAGTGTTACCTCGTTGCACGCATTTCAATAATTCTGGAAAATCTGCAATCATAAACGATCCCATGATTAAGCAGATCACCACGCTCACTGAAGGTTTTGCATCCAAGGGATATCGAGTAATCTCACTTGCATATCGCTCGATGGATGATTTGCCATCAACTCATCATTTACGGGATGAGGTGGAGAAGAATCTTGTCTATCTAGGGTTTGCATGCATTGTTGACCCACCCAGAGATGGAGTCAAGGAAGCTGTGGATGAATGTCACAGTGCGGGAATTAATGTTATTATGATCACTGGTGATGCAGCTGCGACAGCGCAGACGATTGCGAAGAATTTGAATATCTATGAGGAAAATTCTATTGCTGTCGAAGGTGGCGAAATTGGTACGCTTTCTGATGATGATTTCGCACGAGTCAATGTATTTGCCCGAGTCAATCCTGAGCACAAGCAGATAATCGTTGAACGATATCAGGATCAGCGAAAGGTTGTCGCAATGACAGGCGACGGCGTGAATGACGCTCTAGCTCTTGCAATGAGTGATGCAGGGATTGCGATGGGTATCACAGGGACCGATGTAGCGAAGGAAGCTGCTGATCTTGTAATCACAGATGATAGCTTCTCATCCATCGTCACTGGGGTTCATGAAGGTCGTGGTCTTTTCAACAAAATTAGAATGATGGTCTTCTTCTATATTGCCATCAACCTTTTCGAATCAGTGATTTTCTTTGGTGCACTTTTCCTCTTACCAGCAGGGTTCAATATGCTCACATCGTGGCAAAGTCTGCTTCTAGTAGCGACGACCCATTCTTTCCCCGGACTCGCGCTTGTCTTTGACAAAACCTCACCAAGGGCAATGGAAGAGAAACCTCGTGATAGTGAGGATATAATAACGCGAAAACTCGCTAAGTTCATGGCAATTGGTGTTTTCCTAATGGTCATTGGTGCTGCTATCGTTTACACTCTTGCTTTCAACGCTCAGCCTGGTGACCTCCTCTATGCTGTGCCTGAGAACCTCACTGGGTGGTATAATGAAGCATCAACTACTTTACCTGATGATTGGACCATTCAAACTGCAAAAGCTACGACTATGTTACTTACAATCATACTGATTTTTGAAAGCACTTTGGTGCTTATTATCAGAAGAATAAATCTGCCCTTCCACAAGTCAGTTTCTGAACCTGGTATAATCAGGTATGTTGTCTTGCTGGGTTTGATAGTCCTTGCATTCCTACTCTTAATGTACGTCCCAGTGGCTCAGGAGATACTTGTAGGAGCCTTACCTGGATTTGAATTCTACTTCCTCCCCCTCACCACACTTGATTGGACGATTTGCATTCTCGCTACGCTTCCTGCGTTGATTGCACTTGAGGCATACAAAGCATCGTATCGAAGACGAGGAGAGCCACTATAGAGCATTTCAAGGGTAGTGTGATGATTCTGCAATTTGTTCTTCTAGATGATCCATTCTGGCCCCTTCTCATAGCATTGGCAATATTCCTACTTGTCGTTGGAAGCTTCATCAAGCTTCAGACTCGGAAACGGGATGGAATGGTCGAGCAAATCAATCAACTACTGCTATCAAGACCATCTGTGTCCTTAACGGAGCTTATTCACCACCTTGACACAAAACGCATGGACCGAAAAACTCTGACTGGGCTCATTCAAAGATCCAATGCCGCAATTATGAGTTTCTCGAAGACTTCAGTCATATCTTCAATTCTTCTGAGTGCACGATTAAAGGAGAATCTCGTGAACAATTCGATTATTTATGTTGACAAGGAAGCCAACCGCTGGGATGTTGCTCCAAATGAGATTGAACGAATTGTGGGGGATATCAGCCAGCGAGAGGGTCTTGATGTTCTTCTTACTAAAGATGGCGATTATCTACTAGTTCCGGATTTGAAAGATCGAATACGTGAGTCTCTGGAATTACAGGGGCGAGCTGACATTATCGCTGAATCTCAGAGATTGCGTGTTGATGTTGATGAGTTGGTTCAACTTGTTAGGAGTTGGGGTTGGTATGTTTGGCAATCTTCAGCAGGTTCCCTCTACTCAGTAAAATGGCTTCTTGATACTCTTGAAAGAAGTGTTGCACGAACCGGATACCTGGATCTTGATACAGAATCCACACGGTTAGATTTGACGCCAAATGATATCATGAGGGTTGTTAGTCTCTACAAGTGGGATTTTGTAGAAGCATTTGACAATCGAATAATCCCTGCGCATCTACTTCAAGAGCAATTGCTATCACGTCTTGAACGATTCGGATCTTTGAACATAAATGAAGAAGCTAACAGATTAAAGATCTCTCCTGAGGGATTACAGCGAGTACTAAAGAAGCTGGGACTCACTCTTATTACCACGCATGATGGATCCGTTATGACACTTGAGCAGATTAGGCAGGAATTGCTTGATGATGCTGATCTTGCAGGTATTATCTCTGCTGAGGAATCTGCTGGAAGACTTGGAATCGAGGAGGGCCTAGCGAGTAGAATTCTTGGGAATCATTCAGGTGTGAGAAAACTAAAGGACGGCCGATATGCTTCCTATCGCGCTCTCAGGAGCTACATCTTGGAAGAAGTAAGGAAGACTGGAATCATCTATACAGATAAAATGGAGAAAGATTGGCTAGTGAATCGAATTGAGCTGGCTGCTCTTTTAAAACGATTTGGACTTAAGATCACTCTTACAAAGTCAGGGAACTACCTCTCGATATCGTGGCTTCGGAGAAGGTTGGGAGATTCATTACAGGTCGGAGAGGCACTCAATCCAAGTGAGCTGGCACAACGATACGATACTGAGATTAATGTCATCGAATCAATTGTCGCAACCATCCAGACAGACACACTGATCGATGGAGAGGGAATGATGATATCTCGGAATGCTCTATACAATGAATTGGAATCCCAATTCCACAATATGGGAATTCTTCGTCCATATACTATTGCATCAGAGAGGGGATTAGACATTGCAGATATCCAGAAGACCCTCCAACCTCTTACATCTGCATCATTTAGGACCGAAGAAGATGCAATGGTAAGCAAGATTTGGCTTCTGAGGAAGATACAGGAAGCATTGAAGCAGAAAGGTATCTTTGACCTTACGACTCTGTGTGAAGGCATGCAACTGAATTATGACATAGTCCATTCTGAGATTGAATCTCGTTTGTCTGAAGACGACAGGCTACTGGAGAGCTGTGGTGTGATTGTTGCAGCAAAGTGGATCGCTATTCTAAAGAATCTCGCAAAGGAGGAGGGCTCTATAGATGTGACAAAGTTTGCCGCCTCTCAAGACATTCCCAAAAAATCTGCACTCTGTGTTCTTCGAGCACTCCTACAGGGGGTATATCTTCCATCTAATGATAGCTATTTCACAAAGACCTAATCCGACATATATAATATATATTGATTCAAATTGATATTGGAATCCTATATATTGTGATGAATATATCTATCAAACTGGAGAGATCCATCATTGGTTAGAACAACAACCTTCAAGATTCGTCAGATGAAAGAGAAAGGCAAAAAGATAGTCATGCTTACTGCTTATGATACTCCGACCGCTAAAATTCTAAGTGATGTAGGTGTAGACATCATCCTAGTTGGGGATTCAGTAGGCAACTCTTTGTTAGGATATGAAAGTACCGTCCCTGTTACTCTTGATGACATTATCCATCATTGTGCTGCTGTTTCAAGAGCAAAGCCAAGTAGTCTCATTGTGGGAGATATGCCTTTCATGAGCTACAAGGTAAGCGTCGAGCAGGCTCTGGCGAACTGCGCCATGATGTTGCAGAAAGGAGGTGCGGAAGCTGTCAAGATCGAAGGTGCAGGGCGAGTTGTTGATATTGTTTCAGCTGTTGTTGATTCAGGAATTCCTGTGATGGGGCATATCGGTCTTACACCTCAATCCATCTATGAACTAGGAGGATATCGTGTTCAAGGAAGAACAGCTGATGCAACTGAGAAGCTTGTCGAACAAGCTCTTGCCTTGCAAAATGCAGGTGCATTCTCTCTTGTGATAGAACTGGTTCCAACAGAAACAGCAAAAGCAATCACAGAAGCTATTGATATTCCCACTATAGGCATCGGAGCCGGACCTCATTGTGATGGACAGGTGCTAGTTCTTTGGGATATGCTAGGACTTTTTGAGGACTTCAAGCCTAAGTTTCTCAAGAAATATGCGAATGTAGGAGAGGTCATCCGTACCGCTGTTGCGGATTATTCAAGTGAGGTACGAGATGGGACTTTTCCTGCAAAGGAACACAGCTTTGAGATGTCAGAAGAAGAGTCTGGTCGTCTCTACGGACGCGTAAAGCCAAATAAAGAGTAGAGAGAGTCCCAAAAAGGACTCTACTTAATTCTCTTTAATGGACTCATTGAGTGCTTCTACAAGCTTATCGGGATCAATACCGTGTGCCAATGCACCTTGCTCAATGTTCTCATATCTGGCAACTGCGCAGCCATAGCAATGCAAGCCCCATTCCATGAAGGTGCCAGCAGTTTCAGGCCACTTCATTACCACTTCTGCAATCGTATCAGATTTCTTAATCGCTTCAGCCATAGTAATCAACCTTATTCGGCTTAACTATGTTAAATCGGATATTCTAATCTTTTATACTTTAGGTTGTGTCAACCAGCTTTGATACTATACCGATTGCCTACGCTCCCTTCAACATAGGCTTCTTTCATCTGCACACTCATTTCATGACGCGCTCTCCATCCAGTACAGTGGCATGGGACGAGAAGGCTGGGTTCCATGAGTTTCAGGTCACTCACAGTCCTCGAAAGTTTACTTATACCACCGTCCTTTGAAACCTCTGAACCTGCAAGATGAAAACCACCAATGATAGCATGAATCCTGTTTTCCCCTGTCAATCGTGATGCTTCTTTTGCTATATTGACGATTCCAGCGTGGCTGCATCCTGATATCACAACTAGTCCTCTTCCTTTCACCTTTGCGACTAGACTAACGTCTTCCAGGACTTTGCTATCATCTTCCCATTTGCCATCGATCATCATCAGATGTCCCGGTCTTCCTTCTTCATAGTCTGTAACTCTGGGGATTTCACCTGTTCGTAGAAGCATCCCCCCAGATAGAAGAATAGGATTCGGATTCGAGATAATTATGCCACCAAGCTTGGAAATCTCCTCTATAGGGAGTATAGGTCTATTCTCGATTATTCTCTCACCTTCCTTCGTCTTCATAGTAGCACCTTTCTTGTAGATCATTCTAGGATGCAGATACAAAAGTACAGGATGGTGGCAATTCTCTAACACCCATCTTAGTCCTCCATAATGATCATCATGTCCATGTGAGAGGACAATCCCATCAAGTTCATTTAATGGAAGACCCAATGACTGCAGATTCGTTGACATATGGATTGTCGATTCACCTGTGTCCAGTAAGATGTTCGATTCCATTCCATTGAGGCTCATTCTGATCCAGAGCGAGAGTCCTACACCCGCTACCAAGGGGACATCATCATTGACGCTTTCTATGCTCTTCCACTGGAAGAATCGTTGTACATCATCTCTCCTAGGATTTGACCAGAGCTCGATTGAATTGTCAACTACAGCTGTAACTTCAATACTATCTAATGCTTTCAGGTTGGCGAATTCCATGCTTGGCACCGATTTTTAATCCAAGGTTACAGCAGCATATGGTGCAAGCCCATCTCTCTTAGTACCTCTGGGAAGACTTTGAAGACCGGCTTGATTTTTGAGAGAAGTCCTAGAGCCTTTGCAATAGAACCTTGCATTTTGACCTCGCCCTTTGCCATGGCAATTGTTGTGTTCAACTTTCCCTGCCAGAACTTGTTCGTTGTTTCGGATGTGCTCCATACAACTATCTCAGGTTCTACGTTTGAGTCGAAGCTGAGCGTACCTACCTTTCCATCTGGTCCTGGATTCGCAAAGTCGATTGTAACATGAATCTCTGGGTTCTCGATATCGAATCTAACTACAATTCCAGATTTCACCAGCTTCTCGAAAACATCCTCCATCTCTAAGACTTTGGGCCAAAATTTCTCAAATACCTGCTTTAGCTGTTCAGTACTCTCATAGAAGGGCATTGCATCCATTCCTCCATATGGATAGTCCCCAAAGGAGGATAGAAGTCTTTTGGATGAAAAAGAGTCCTTTGGGTGGGACTGTTTTTACCCACCCAAAGATTGTGCTCGTAACTACTCTTCCATACTTCTGTCCATCTGCTCTAGGACAGCATCAAGCTCGGCTCTGGTCATATCCTTCGCGCTCTCAAGAACTTCCTCGATCTGCTCCTTAGGAAGACCTAGCTTAGCAAGTCGCTCACCTACTTCTTGGAGTTCTTCAGCCGTCACCTTTCTTGTAGCATCTGCTTTCTCAGGTCTCTTCTCGGCAATCTCTTGAGCTCTCCTCGCCCTCTCTTGCTTGATGACCTCATTAAGGAACCCAGGTCTCTCACTAGGCTTCATTCTTGCAAGATCAGTTCGAAATGCTGCAATATCATCTTCGCCAAGTCCAGTAATTTCAGCAAGCTCCAAGAGAAGTGCTTCTGTTTCGGGTACATGGAATTCGATGGTCAACATTGGTATCTCATCGATTGGCTTAGAGATGTTGATTGCGTTGAGGCCCTCATTGATGATTCCTTGAATCATGAGGTTTCTCTCTCGAACTTCTGGTTTTTCAGGAACTTTCGCCTTTGAAAGCGACTTGATCATTCCATTCATGATTCGGATGAGTTTTGGCACACTGTACACCTTCACCCAGAGCAAGGCTCCAATGAGTGCCAAGATGATGCCAAAGCTACCGCCAAACATAACAATCGTCATGAGTGGATCCGCTGGTGGTGCAGTCACTATAACTGTGAAAGCAAGAGTGAGTTGCTCGTAATTCTGACCATTTGAGGCATGAATTACAATTTCGAACTCTCCAGCAGATGGAACTATGAATCCTATGATGTACTGTCCAGCCGCCTCACCAGGCATCACAGAATAATCACTCTCACCTATGACACCTGTTGCTTGTGTTAGGTAGATATCTGCATCAGTTATTGGTAAGTTGTGGTCAAGATCCCAATACTCGATCACAATCTGTAGGTATTCTCCACTTAATGCAGTTGCAAAAGTGTTCCCTGACTGAGTTCTGAGATCAGTATCTATAGGACGAATTATGATAGTGATTATTGTTGATACACGTGCATAGTTCTCCTTGTTGACTACGATAGTCGCATCGTACGATCCAAGTATTGCTGTGTTTGGTATCTCGAAGGTATAGTTACCTGGATTCTCAGAATCCTCTACAAGCACTGCGCCTAGTGCCCATAGGACACTACCATCCGCTCCTGTCACAGGTCTGCCATAGACTGTATCATTGATATAGACACTGGCAATCATGGTATCTCCGACAGGAACTTGAATGACATTCAGCACGATGATTTCCATTGTAATCGAACGTACTTGTAGGGTTGCAGATGTCGTCCTTGTGATGTAGTTGCTCTTTGTTGCTGTCACACGGATGTCGAATGAGGACGGAGCTACCTCAGTACTATCAAGTAGTACTTTGTAGATACCATTTCCTACCTCTTCCAACACACCAGAGCCGCCTGTCCATACGTACTGGAGAGTGGCATTCTCGATTGGCACCTCATTGTGGACGTCATAGTAGCTAAAGAACATCCAGATGGACTGCTCATAGAAGATTGACAACGTTGCGTTCAGGGGTTGAACAGTTGTATCTATTCTCTGTACCTCGAATAGCATAGAGAGAGTCGATGTTTCATAGCCCGCTTTGGTCGCAACTATGTACATGCTGAATGTTCCAGCGTACAAGTCTGAAGTAGTCAGTGTGATGTTGTATATGCCATTACCTTCCTCTACCAATGTTCCGTTGTAATCCGCATCACTGAATCTGAAGACCACTGATGCGCCAAGGATAGGTAGACTCAGGTCAATATTCGAATAATTGACCCTAAGCACAACACTTTCACCGAATATAACCCTCAGAGTAGCTTCTCCAATTGGGTTTAGGTCGGTTTCCACAAGTCCAATGTCTAGACTAAAGTAGATACTTGCTTCAACGTGATTTGATTTGTTGGCTCGTACATATAGGGTGTAGACATTGATATTCACATCGGTTGTATCGATGAATGCTGAATAGTATCCAGTCTGGGATGTTGCAGTCAATGTGCCGCTACGTTCACCATCACCAGGGTCCCATCGGTATTCGACTGTCGCCCCTGTAATCGGTCCGAACGCCAAGGATTCGAAGTATACCGTGATATTGACAGATTGACCACTAACGACCGAGTATGCATAGATTTCATTCAAGCTTGAGAAATCTGTTTCTAGAACTGAAACAACTACAGTAACTTGAATGATTCTTGCCTCGAAATTACTCTTGTTTGCGGTTATTGTGACAATATAGGTTCCAGCCTTAATAATTGAGGAATCAATTGATACGGTGTAGTTGAGCGCATATTCATCAAATGCGAATTCCATTCCTGAGATAGTAGCTTTGATATCAGCTCCAACAACCATACCACCGAGATCTAAGTTGTCATAGTATACGGAGATGTCAATGGTTTCACTCCAATTTAGCTGAATCAATGACGTTTCTGTTGTGAGTTCCGTTCTTGTCTGTCGAAGAACTAGATCGACGATCATTGATGCGGATGTATATCTAGTGCGTGTTGCAGTAATGTCATAGGAGTACGTTCCAGCAGGTTGTTGCCAGAGGAAGTAAGTAATATTATATTCTCCACCACCCAGCTCTGCGATGGAATACGTACCACCTGGTGCGGTCGTGAATATGGTCGCGCCAGTAATGCCTGTATTATGATCGAGATCTTCGTAGGTGATTATCACACTTACATTACTTCCTGCAACAACATTTCCTGCGAAGCTTGCAGAGATTGCAGTTTGAATCCTTCGAACCTCAAACTTCACAGAAGTAGTAGCAGATGAATACCCTGTTTTAGTGACTGTAAAGGATACAATATAGTTGACTAGGTTTGTTACACTGGCGGTATAGAGGGTGACACTGAATCCATCCCCCGGAATCACTGCCCACGACCATCCATATGGCCAATTGGTGCCAATCGATGCTCCTGTAATGTTGAGAGAATGGTCAGTATCAAAGTAGATAATTGTTACAGCAACTGTATCTCCTACTGGAACGACTGATGGATCAGGAGATGATGCAATAGCACTTGTACTGATTAGTCTAATAGTGATGTAGATAGTTGCCGTCTTTGTCAAGTAGAACGACTTGTTGAATGTGAACTGAGCACTGATTTTACCTGTGGTTGTCACCCACGAAGTATCCAAGGTAATGTTGAATATTCCATTTCCAAGAATTTCGTATGACCAATACCCGCCTGGCCACGTCGATGATATCGAAGCTCCGAGAATAATCTCCTCATGATCCAAATCATAAAATGTAATGTTCACTAAGGTCGAGTCTCCAATTGGGACCGTTCCTGGATCGGGAGCGTCTGCCAGTGTTTGAGTGAAGATGCTTCGGATCACAGCTCTGATAATTGTACCATTTGCATCTGGATAGAATGGTAGTCCTCCACTCCATGTGATGTCAATCTCGAAGTATAGTGCTCCAGTGGTCAAGAATGGAGTGCTATTGATAGTGAACACTATCTTGCCATCTTCTGGATTCGTGATCGATACTTGGAATGGACCTCCTGGAGTTGTGTTCAGGGGTGTGATATAGGCGTGTACATAGGTATCATTTGCAATACCTGCTCCGGTGGAGCTGTCTCTGTACCAGACTACGATGACAATGTCATCTCCGATAGGAATTTGGTCAGGAGGCTCATATGAGAGAACTGAACCTGCCCCTGTGATCGTCACGACGAATTCTATGGTTTGATTCTCGAAGTATGGCTTTCCATTGATCCAAATGAATGAAGCCTCAAATGCAAAATCACCGGTGGATCCAAGTGAGGTGGCATTGACTAGGACCTGATAAACTCCTGGTGAAGTCTGTGTAATCCACCAATCTACACTCCTATTCAGAGATACTTGCACACCTCCAAGGACTGTATCATTGAATATTCCAGTGCTGCTGTCCAAGTCGATGTATCTGAACACAATCGTGATGTTGCTTGTGTAACTTGTTTGGGCGATCGGGTTAATGGTAAGCTGTGTATTCCTAGCTCGGATATCCGCATCGATCACTAGGGATTGATCGTCATATCTGTAGGTAGGGTCTCCTGCAACCGATATAGTCAGATTGTATCTTCCGAAAATACCGAATTTTGTTGTGTTGATGTGCAGATGATATGTTGCTCCCGAGATGTATTCAATCCAGTAGTAGCTCGAATCAACGGCGGTTCCGTTTACGGCATCCAAGGAGAAGAATGCAACAGAGGTTGATATTGCCAGAAGTCCTGCATCTACATCGTAGTACTTTAGAATCACCGTCAAATTGTCACCAAATGGTGTTTCTTGAGGTGGTGTGTATGTCAATCTAGTCGCTCTTTCTCTTACTTCTACTTGCAGTGATCTTGTCTTGTTCTGATAGAAGGGCTCTCCAGACGATGAGATCTGTGCAACCAATGAGAATGTATCAACATCTCCAAGAGCACTAGAATCGACTTCGGCAATATACTCACCATTTCCGAGATCAGTAATCCAGTAGTTAGTGTTCAGAACTAAAGACTCTGCGGCTCCTGCACAGCTAAGTGTGATAGTACTACCAGTGATTCCTGAGGCGGTTATAGTATCTTCAAATGTGAAACTTATCGTTACATTATCTAGATATGGTGCAGCTCCCTCGACATCATAAGATAGTTGTGTTGGCCTTGCAGTTACTCTTCCAGTCACTGAACGGGGTCCAGCATCCGACCAATAGTCTGGTGCATTGAAGGAAACCTGCATCGTATAATCAGTAAGCTGATTCAGAATGCTTGTGTCAAAGCTCACATTGTATTGTCCACTACCGATCTCAAGCACATTGACTGATGCAGTAGAAAGTCCGGATGGTGTAACGAAGGTAAGTACGATATACGAAATCATTCCCTCAAGTCCTGTGCCATCCGTTCCGTTATCGATATCGAGAATTGTAACTATAAAGAAGGAAACCTCATCATAGTATGTAGAATCGGGTGAAGTAGTGCTTAGCTCAACCGATCGATATGCAACTTTCAGATTGATGCTACGTAGACTATCAGATAACCACCAATCTGTCGAATTGACCTTCAAGCTCAAAACATATGTTGCAGGTGCTCCAAGAGCACTAGTGTCAATTTTTACTTCATAGACACCATTGCCCAAGTATGTAACCCAGTAGTTGGCGTCCTTTTCAAGTGTTTCAATGGAGGTTCCACATGAAAGATAGACATTGCCTGAGGCTATGGCAACTGGAATCGCTCCTTCAATATCGTTGTATGTTACATTGAAGAATGTGAAGTTGCCATAGGGTGTAGCTGGTATTGCCTCGTAATCAAGGGATGTGACTCGATCTCTAACGCTTCCGGTGATATTCCTTGAAAGTACGCTGTAGTATGGTGAAGATCCAGAGTGGTCGAATTTTATGGTTATTTTGTAAGAACTGACCATTCCAAGTATCGTTGTGTTGAAAGTGATCCTATACTGTCCGTCACTTCCTAGTACAAAGGATATGATTGGATTGTCACCGATACTAGGAATCACGAAGGTTGCAGAAATGTATGATTCATTATTGTTGATGAATTCTCCCGTCACACTATCCTGTAATGTTATGTAGAAGGTACTGTTCTCAAGATATGCTGTTACATCAGGGAAGTCAATCTCCAGTGTAGCGACTTTCATGTTTATTGTAAGTATCGCAGATACTGCAGTCTGATTCTCGAAGAATGGACTTCCACTCCACATAACCGTCATGTTGATACGGACTATTCCCAAGAGACCCGTTCCATCTGTGACGACATATACCTCATAGAAGCCGCCAACGGGAGTTGGATTCACTTCGTAGGTGAGTCCATTCAGAACCGAAATAGTCAAACTGCCTCCAGTAATCAATTCGCTATTGTTGTCGAGATCGACATATTTCAGTAGAATCGTTGCATTCTCGCCATAGAATACAGGATCCACTACGATCTGCGGAATGGCAGTATCACGCATTCGAACTGTGATGGAAATCAACTTGCTTACTTGATCTTCGTAGTATGGTGCAAGACCTGGATCTGTCCAGTTGATTGTGATCCTGAAGTTGTAGGTAGCATAGGTATCTAGATAGCTAGTGTTCAACAGTAAGAAGAAGGTTGCATATCCATTCACGTCATTTCCTTGAACGATTCGAAGAATGGCTATGTCTCCTGTATCTAGTCCGGGTTGAGTTACTGATACTACGGTAATGGCGGTGTTAACTCCTATTTCACAATCCACTGGAACTCCTGCATCGAGGTCTCCCCAGTAGAATGTGACGTTGGCACGGTCTCCGTATGGTACGGGATCACTTGGATCCCATACGAACTCGGTAGAAGTACCAGTAATCTGGAATCTGATTGAGATTGAGTGGTTCTGATAGTATGGGGCTCCAATGAAGGTCATATTGATCTGAACATTGGTGTAAGTGAAAGCGATGAATTGATCCGCATCCATCGTGACTACATAGGATCCTGCAGCAGCTCCTTCTGATACTAAGTAATTTGTTTGATTCACTGTGAGGAAGAGATTCTGTGTGCTGTTAGTTATAGGTGCATTTGCAAGATCTGTATCACTGAAGTAAAGCGTGATCGTCACCTGATCTGTGTATCCAACTGTTCCAACGGGGTCATATGAGAGTAAGGTATAACGCTCACGAACATACACTCGTACGTAGATCGAAGCATCCTGATAGTTTGGATACGTTCCGGCGTTCTGAGTTGAAAGCTGCACCCAATAGGTTCCTGGTTTGATGAATGCTGTTGTGTTGATACGTACTTCATAGAGATTTCCTCCTACTTCAGCGATGGACCAGAATCCTGTGAGACTTGCATTTACAACAATGATAGACGCACCGTTGATTGCAAGACTTGTGTCTAGGTCATAGTATGTCAGCTGGAATGTTGTATTTAGACCGAATCCTGTTCTTGCAGATGGCTCGGTGAGCTGCAATTCAGTCGAATGCTTCCTGATTGAAACTGTGATTTTGATTACTTTAGAGTCGTAGAATGGAGAGGTGTAGTCATAGCTTATGTTCAGGTAGACATAATGAGTGCCTATAGCAAGTGTGTTTTCTATGCTAACGCTATAGGTGTCAGATCCGGGTGTCCAAGTAACTGAAATTCCCAGAAGATTGGGGTCAGAAATACTTACACCTCCGAATTGGATTCTGACAGCTCCTGTTGAGTTCATTACATCGGCTGCAGTTTCTCCATCTGTAACATGTACTACTACTTCAACATCCTCTTCGAATGCTATATTCCCAACAGGATCGTATGTTGCAACAATAGCTCGGTAGAGAACTCGTAGTGTGAACTGAACTTGTGCATTGTTCTCAAAACGCACGCCGGTGTAGGTCATCTGAGCTGTAATTGAATATGTTCCAGGCTTTAGGAAAGCAGTAGTATTCAGTACAACGTCATATGTCCCATCACCATTATCTATGATAGTGTAATTACCTGTGAGAGTCAGTCCCGCACTCGTCAAAGTAAGAGTGTTCCCGAACATCGTTGTATGTTCATCATCAATTAGATCATAGTAGGTAAATGTCATGGTGACATTTGAGCTGAAGTAGGTTGGTGATGCAGGGGTGTATTGTAATTGAGTGGGTCTTGTAGTTATAGTCAAGGATACCAGTCTGGTCTGATTCTGGTAGAACGGAGCACCAATCCAAGTCACGTTCAACTGCAGATATACAGTACCAGTTGTACCAACAGATGAAGTATCTACAATCACCGTCCAAGTTCCTGAATCGTACTCAAGCCAATATGTCAACCCTGGATTGTTAAGTTGCACAAACAGCTGGGTCGAGTTCAGTATCTTTGTATTAGTGGGTGAATCAAAGTATGAAAATGAGAGTGTCGCATTCTCGTCAAACGCAGTGTTTTGAGGTGGAGTGACATCGACAAGAGTTGTTCTGTAGAGTATTGTCACTGTAAGGGAAAGTGTCTGATTCTCATTGTATGGTGCTGCAGTTGGAGTCCAATTCAAGTAGACCTTGATTGTATACGATCCATCTGCTCCAAACAACGAGGAATTCAGCTCGAAGCGATATAGTCCACCACCTACGGTAGTGATCTTGAAATCAGATGTATCGATTGAAGTTCCAAGAACAAAAGCAAAGGCGTATACATCGCTTGTATCATTCTCCACGCCCTCTGAGGCTTGTGTCATCTCATAGTATAAGGTGAAGTTGATGAAATCACCATAGTATACCGCCTGAGGAGCTATTGATACGCTTAGGTCCGTATCAGTACCTTGCAGCTCTACCGAGAATGTACGATACAAGCTCTCATATTTCGCGACTCCAGTCCAATTGAAGAAGACAGTAAAGGACATGGTGAATATTCCGCCAAATTGATCTGCTGGGATTTTAACAATGTAGTGTCCTGTTCCCAGTGCAAGGTTGTCACTAACAAAGAAGATAGCCCATCCAGTGGTCGAATTCGGGAATGTGTAGGAAACCGATACTGCAATTTCTTGAGTGACATTGGAAATGCCCGATCCAACAGTAATATCCTCGTAGAACAGATAAACTGAGATATTCGAACCAATGTCTGTTGGAACCACTGCCTCATCGAATGAGAGGAATGAATCATGTGTGATTACAACAATGACTATGATCACATACGCATCCTCATATCCAGATTTGGTGAAATTAATTCGAATTGGATACGAGCCTAATACTGTAGAGTCAATTGTTTCTAGCGTGAATTCATAGACTCCGGTAACAGATGATGTATTTGAAATGGTCAAGGTCGAATTGGATAGGATGGTATCTGCGTTGATTCCAACACTGTGATCTACATCAGAATATTGAACTGTGAACACTATGTTTGTCCCAAGAGGTACATTAAATCGATACCCTGAGGCTATGGCCTCTGTATCTGTAACTCTGATTCTGAACCTTACTGTCGTAGAAGCGTCCTCATAGTTCGTTCTTTGCATTGTGAGGATGACAATATTGTCACCAAGTGATAGGCTTGTTGTGACCATTGTAATCCTGTAGTAGCCTTCACTAATCCACATCACTGTGAAGTCAGTATCCTCGACGAGATCTGTTCCATTGAGAAGGATTGTCGAAGCATTTACCAGTACTCCACCTAGGTCTCTGTCCCTGAATTGCGCATAGAAGATAAGAGTGTCACCTGAGGGTACGGGATCCGGAGTGGGAGCATAGGACTCAGTGTATCTCTCTCTGATATCAATGGTAACACTTCCAGCAGAATTTGAGTAGAATTTTGTAGGTCCTGAACCCGAAGTAGTAACACTGATTGTTCTTGTGTAAGTGCCAATGGACCAATCATCAGTGGTGAGATTCACGGAAAAGACTCCACCGGCATAGATCCAGTTTGCTGATGTGAACACTTGTCCTCCAATGACGATCTGAGTGATATTGGTCTCACCAATAATCAGTGATGCATTATTCAGATCTTGTATCGTAATCGAGATTGCTGTATTGTCAGAATAGGGTGTTGCTGGTGGTCTTGTAGCTAGTACTGATAATCCATGGCTTACAACCTGTATCAATACTGTGGAGGCACTGTTCTGATAGTACTTGTATCCTAAGGATGATGTTGTTAATGAAAGGGAATAGAAGGCGGTGCCGATGCTCCACTCTGAAGTGTCAAGTGCACAGATGTATGTACCTGCATCGAATGTCCAATTGGCAGATGTGAAGGTCTGACCTGCAATGATCACTTGAGATACATTGCCTTCATTGATGGACAGACTAGTATTGTCAAGGTCAATCAAAGAGAATGAAATATTTGTCTTCCAACTCCATGGAGTAGCAGATGGGGTTGTTACAGTTATGCCTATGAGATGTGCTCGAATCTCGATTGTTACACTGCTAGTTCGATCATTGTACATCTTGATTGGTGCTATTGCAGTGGTAACCGCAACTGCATACGAACCTGTACCTATCACCCAATCACTGGTATCTACAACAACTGTGAAGACTCCTGCAGAGTAGCTCCATGATGATGAAGTGAATACATACCCTGCGACCACTATCTGTGTGATGTTTGCTTCATTGACGATGAATGATTCATTATCCAGATCGATGATTGTGATATCTAGAGTCGTCTTCCAGCTCCAAGGAGTTGCTGCAGGACGGTCGACTGATACCGATAGGATATGCCTTCGAACTTGAATTGTTAATGTACTAACACCATTGAAATAATACTTAATGGGTGTTGAGCTTGTTGTTACACTGACTTGTAGTACTGTGGTTCCTATATTCCAAGAAGAGGAATCTACAATCACATAGAATGTCCCATCTGAATATACCCATTCTGAGGAAGTGTAGATGACACCTCCTATGGTGATCTGCGTGATATTCGCCTGCGAAATATCTAATGTGGAGTTATCGCCATCAATCAATGTGATTGAAACATTGGTCTTCCAACTCCATGGTGTTGCAGATGAAGTAGTTGCTGAAACTACCATGGAGTGTGCCTTGATCGTAATTAGAACACTTCCTGATCTATCATTATAGTATCGTGCCGGTGTATCCAAGCAGTTTACTGATACCACATAGGAATTGCTAGAAATGGTCCATGATGAAGTATCCACGAAGAAGCTGAAAACGCCGTCATTGTATGTCCAATCCGCAGACGTGAAGACTTGCCCGTCCACAATGATTTCAGTTACATTGCTAGGATTAACCGTCAAGGTTGAATTATCAAGATCTGTCAACGAAACTGTAACATTCGTCTTCCATCCCCAAGGAGTCTGTCCAACGGGATTTGCAGTGATACCAATGTCATGTGATCGAATCACGATTTGTGCAGCACCCAAGCCATCATCGAAATACTTGGACAAACCTGAGCCTGCGCTTGTGACAGTTATTGTGACCGAGTAGGTTCCCACATCCCAGCTTCGCGTGTCCATCCAAAATGCTATGGATGCTACACCTGTACTGTCATCGTAAGTCCAGTTAGCACTTGCATATAGATAGGTTCCGTAAATTGAGCTTATCTCCACTGTGCTAATGTTTCCTTGTGATATGATTATAGATGAATTGTCTGTGTCAACAAAAGAAATGTTCATCCAAGTTCTCCAACCCCATGGAGTTTCACTGGGTGGAATGGATGAAACTCGAGTATGATGTGCTCTTACTGTGACAGTGAGTTCAAGATTCTTTTCTTGATGCCCAGTTGCAGATGCTTGAATGAGAATCGTGTATTCACCAGGAGTCACACTTTCTGTGTTGAAGGTTACTTGCCAGATATCAAGAGATGAATTATATGTTGGACCACTCTGAGTTCCCACAACTGTTTGAGCTGGCCAGTTGGAAGTGATTGAGATGTCTGGTGCTGTATTATCAATAGGTCTGTTTGCAACAAAATCGAAGAGATCGATGCTATAGCTAAATGCGCTACTATGAGAGGCATCAATCCTGGCTTTGATAACTCCTGAGCCATCTATGAAGTGACTTGGATTTGTAGTTCTCCAAGTAAGTGTTGTATCGATTATTGGATGGTAGTCGCTAATGATTTCGACCCATGATGTAGATGTTACATTGTAGGCGTAGACAGAGCCAGACGTGATGGTCGTACTGAATTTTCCTTCAATCTTGAAAGTAAGTGTACTGATATCACCTACAGCAAAGTTGTATGGGTCTATATCAGTGGTAAGAGTAACAGAGATTTGATTTCCCACACTAGAAACAACTGTATAGACATTATTTGATGTGAACGTATTGGTTTCATCTGGTGATGCTGGACTTCCAGGACTTGCAGAGATTCCATCAGGATTCATTGCGATAGTGTCTTCATACGCGATATAGATTGTCTTTGAGTTTCCCCACGCAATTTCATAGTCTGTGGTTGGAGTCTGTAGATTCTTGGGTGAGTATAGGGTTGTCTTTTCCTGAATCTCAATAGTAATACCTGAAGTTTCTGCGTAATCGTAGTATGATTTGGTGGCATTGATATTAACTGAATATCCTCCGATCACCGCGAGTGAAGTATCCACATATCCTGCGTACCATCCATTTCCAGCATATCCCATATTATCTGAACCATAGGTCCAATCAAAGTATAGGGTTGCACCAGATATGCCCAATCCTGTTTCTGAATCGATATATTTGACTCGAACTGAAACAGTATCCCCTCTGAATGCTTGATAGACTGCGGCTTCAATCTCTAGTTCAGTGTGATGGTATATGTAGAAGTACCTTCGCATCTCACCTACTGCTGTACCATTGGACCAGACCGCAACAGCAGTAACTGGTCCTGCCAACCAAGTGTGTTGGATTGTAATGTTTCCATTTGTGGTGTTCTGGAAAGTGACCAAGCCTTCTGAGTTAAGTGCCTGTCCAGATTCGGAATATATGAGCTGTTCCTCTGTGTCATAGAAACTAATGGAGCTTATTCCAGCTGTGGTTGGTGGAGAGGAGAATCCATCAAGATATGTCACATTGACCCTTAGGAACGATCCCGGATAGAAATTCGAGTCTTCTGCCCACGATGATGTGTATTTCTCAAAGCTCATGGCATCGGCATAATTGGGTGCTGTTGCTGCCAAGGTCCAAGTTCCATAGTGTGGAGTTCCAGATGCCCCAGTTGAATATACATCGCAGAACAGTATACCCAAAGAGCTGTAGAATGTTGCATTATAGTATGTAGTTCCAATCAACTGGAGATCGTTATAGGCATCTCGTACCTCCGACATCGTCCAATCATATGGGATTGATACGTTGAAATGTTGGTATGTGAATGGATATGCCATTTCTCGTGCAGTGAACGCTGCATTCCAATTTGCCAAGGTCCCATTCGATACAGTATAGATGTTTTGATCTAAATGACTATTCTTCTGTAGATGCATGAGCAACTCAAGATTAAATTCGGTGCCCGTTTCATTTGAGAGGAATTCAAGTCTTATACTATCACTCCAATTCCCTGTTAGGGTCGCATATCCTTTGCCTCCGCCACCAGTCACAAAGGACTCCTGATTAGAGATCTGATCTGCATCTCTGGCTTCTAGCTCAACCACTTCCGCCAATCGAGATGTCTTTAGAGTCAAACTAACATTATCACATGTCAGGGTAGCTGTAGTCTGGAACTGTGTCTCGGCCCATCCCTGAATGCCTAGTGCGATCACAAGATTTCCGGGGAACGTATACTGACTCAAGGGGAGCGGTACTGAATAGGTTTGCCAATCTTGACTGACTGAGAACCGCTCACCTCCAGTAGGGAGTTCCCAGATTGTCCCATTCACAAAGAGGTATGGCTGTGCATTCTGACCATTGGTACCTGAGCTCGTATCAATCTTATAGGTGACATTTAGAATAGCTGAAGCCGTTCCGCCCTCGGAAACAGATACCGTTTGATTCCATGAACCCCAGTAGTCGTACTTGACCTTTCCGCCAGAAACTCGTGTGATGCTGACCCAATCGTTGATTGTGTCGTATGCTTCAGAAAGAACATTTGGTGTATCCTGATTCTCATATGCCCAATAATTGATAGAGGAGAAATCGCCCTCTTGAACCCAATCGGTAAGGTGGTACATTTGCGAGCTTATTGCGGTGATTTGAGTAGTATACCATCCTTCCGGTATATCATATGTCTGGGAGTAGAAAGTTGTTGAGTCATTTGCGCGAGCTGTCCTATCCGGAAACGTTCCACTTGCATACTCTTTAACGCTAAGAAGCGAACCTAGTCCAGTTGTACTTGTCGGAATATTTGATAAGAATGATTGCTCAGCTGGTTTGATTTCATCAAATACAGACTCATCATCACCGAAATTAGACGACTCCTTTATTGCAGGATTATCAGGTGAGATGAAACCTGAGAGTGAGAATAGCACTAATAGGCTCAAAACAATGAGGGTCTTCTGTGTAGCTCGCATTACATACAACCTCTGATTCACTGGACATTTGTTCAGGGTACCTACTCTGACATACTGTCATATAGAACGGTCCCAGTCTCTAAGAGAAATGATTATGCGCTAATATAAGCTAATCTTGAATCTATATGTTCGATTTTTCGTAAAACGCTCGAAAAAAAGAAGTCGTCTGGAGGGTATCCAGACACCTTGCATTTATTTATCAAAAAGTGAGGTATTCCTCAATTTCCCATTTTGATATTTGAGTAATATCGGAGTTATTCTCAGCCTCAGAATATCGTTCCCACTCCGTACGTTTGAGTTCTAGGAATTCGTCTAATATTCTGCTCCCGAGGATTCTTCGTATCGCTATTGTATTCGCCAGCTCATCCAACGCAGATGTAAGTGATGCTGGGAGAGAATCGACGTTTGCATCTTCGTGAAACAGGTCTTTTGTTGTGGGCTTTGGAGGTGTAAGCTGAGCATTTACACCATCCATACCTGAGGCAAGGATCGCAGCTAATGCAAGATGAGGACTTGAGGAAGGGTCCGGGCATCTGAACTCGATTCTTGCAGCTGCCTGAGATCCATTGAAATGTGGGACTCTAAGCATGGATGTCCTATTCTTAGGACCCCATGCAATTCTTGTTGGTGCCTCAAAGCCTGGTACCAACCTCTTGAATGAATTGACAGTTGGGGCAACGATTGCAGATAGGGCTCCTGCATGCTTCAGAATTCCTGCAATGTATCGCTCTCCGAGTGAGGATATCCTTGAAGCCTCTCCTGATGCAAATACATTTGATCTCAAGTCTTCAGTCCAAAGACTTTGATGAATGTGCATCCCACTGCCATTCATTCCTTCAAATGGCTTAGCCATAAAGGTCGCAATTAATCCATGCCTATGAGCGACCTCGGAGATTACATGCTTCCCAAGCATCAACCAGAGTGCAGCTTGCTCTGCAGTCGTGTGCCTGAAACCAATCTCATGTTGTCCTCGGGCAACTTCATGATGGTGTGTTGTCGTTTCTATGCCCATTCCTTTGAGGGCTTGAATTGACTCCCTTCGTACCTTGTGACCACTATCATCTGATCCACTTGAGAAGTATCCTCCTCGATCAGCAGGAACGATACTTTCTCCATCTTTCCTTACAAGGAAGAACTCAAGTTCAAAGCCAACTATAAGCTCAAATCCCTGCTTTCGCACTTCAGCGACGACCTTTGATAGAACCTGTATTGGGTCACAGTCATGAGGTTTCCCCGATGTTTCATATACAGCACAGGGAACGATTACCATCGATGTATCCCAAAGAGCTGAAAGGGGTTCCTTGACAGTTGGTCGAAGGACAAGATCACTAGAGTTCACATTTGCGTAGCCGGGTACCGATGATCCATCAAAGCAGATTCCCTCTTGAAACACTTCTTCTAGTCTGTCTGAGGAAATCTCAATGCAGTATGTCTTCCCTAGGATTGATGTGAAGAGAATTCGTATGAATTCGAATTCGTGGTCTTGTTTTCTTTCCATCTCGTTCACCATATAGAATGTAGCAACTCTTCACAATCGTGGTATAAGATTATTCCAACAAAATCGGAAAAGATTTCAGTAAATTTTCATATTCTATGGTCATGACTGAAAGATTTTCAGTAAAACTCGATAAAATTGATCTTGAGATTATCGATCTTTTACAAGAGAATGCCCGGATGAAGATTGGGGATATAGCTGCAAAGGTCAACAAGGGCATCTCAACCGTGCATAATAGAATCAAGGCACTTGAAGAAGCTGGAGTCATAAAGCAATATACTGCCTTAATCGATGGTGCATCCGTTGGACGTCCAACAATCGCCATGGTTTTGATAACCGTCAGGTATCGAGTGCCCGGAAGAAGAGATGTCATATCTCAAAGAGAATTCTGCAAGGAGATAGCAGAACACCCTTTCGTACAATCCGTTCATGTTCTTAGCGGAGAGTTTGATGTTCTTCTCAAAGTACGAACTCACGATGTTGAGGAGATGAATAGATTCATCGTGGATTTTCTACGGCAGATGCCTGCAGTCGACAGGACGCTTACGATGTTTGTAATGGATACCTATCTTGACTCGAATAGAATCCGTTTGAATGCAAAAATACCAAAGGTCAAGAGCGCTCAATCAAAACAATAGGCATCAATTGGAGTGATATTTTGAGCACATTCAAACACACGCAGATTCCTTATCTGTTTTCATGATAGGGATAGGTTCGATGTTCAGATGACTGCTCAGATACCTGATGAGTTTCGGTATGAAGGTGAGACTTATGATCTGGTTGGCCTTGATGGTTCAGGTCTGTATACTCCCAATGATTTTGGTCTGGAAACCTATTCTAGCTGTACTGCATGCTGGAGAGGCTATATTATGCACTATGATTGTGTTGATGATATGCTGATTCTAGATTCAATGGATGCAAACGTGAAGGAGCTTCACGAGGTCAACGGCGTAATGCCTGGTAAGGGTAAGAATTTCATGAAATACACCTATAATGATCTCCGATTGAAGACCAAGTTTACTGGAACAATGTTACTTGCAAGGAACTTTATTCAGGAGATGTACGTACACATGGGCTATCAAAGACCTATGGCATATCGTACCGTCTATGAGCTAACTGTGGTCAATGGTGATATCACGAAAGTGGAGGATCTCTCAGAGCGCATGGAGAGGATGCGAAAAGAAGATCCAGGTAGAGACGCCCAACCTAGAGACCCAAGTGAGGTCCGCGAATGGATCGAGCGGACCTTCTCCTTGGATTATGAGCCAACTGATGACAGTTGAAGATTTGTACCCCAAGGATAATATCTAGGATTCCACTCAAATCACCGGGGTCGGAGTCCTAATGCAGTCCTCTTCAATTAAGAAATCCCTAATCGTCATTGGTTTGATAATCTCGATTGTAGGTTTTGGGGCGCACTTCATTAATCCTGGGAGTAGCTATAGCAAGATTGGAACCCTTGTTTCACCCTATGGGACTGCTGCTATTCATGTTGATGCCTATACTACTGGAGGTAACTACGCTTTTAGATTGGATGTCTTGGGACCAGAAATTGGACGCACTCCACAATTCGAAGTCTTCCTAATAGATTTCAGTCAGTACAGTCTTTATCAGAGCGGTACATCAATAGAGGATTTGGATATACTGTTCAGCTTCAGTAATCAATCTAGAGGAACCTATACTGATACTGTCACCTTTGTCGATTCCTACCTTGTGATTCTTAGCTATGAGAATAAAACCTATTCGTGGAATGCCTATTACTCATTGACTCCAGATACGCATTTTCCAACACTACTCATTGGTTTCACTGGACTTCTCGTAATACTGGTGGGGTGCGCAATCTTCTTCGAAGGATGGAAGCGATACTTCTGTCTAGGTGTCAGCATAAATGTAGTGTTCTTCATAATTCGAACATTCACTTTAGTTAGCTATAGTCTAGGCCTTCCAGATATCTTCAATACAACTTTTCACGTGGAGATGTATAACGATTACCAGTACTTCTACTTGTCATGGATTCCCCAGCTCCTCGAAGGATCATATCCCTACGGCGGTGATTTGTACTACTATATCTATGGACCTCTCTGGATATACATCGTTTCGATCTTTGGGTATATTCCCTCGTGGCTACCTGGTGTGCCATTATTCATCTTCAATATGGCTACAGGTGCGGTCGTACAGAAAATAGTCCTGAATCTATCAGGTGATGAAAAGAAATCCATCTTTGCTATGATGATATATCTACTCAATCCTATCACTGTGATATATGGCAGTTTCATGTGGTTGAATCCAACAATATACACTTTCTTCTGTAGTCTATCATTCCTCTTCGCGTTGGAGGACAAGAACCGATATGCCATCGGAACTTTGGCTATTGCAACACTTATGAAGCAGTTCTCAGTCATCTTCTTTCCTTTGTTATCTTTGTACCTGATTAAGAAGTATCAAGCCACTATGAAGGAAGGAATTCGTCAGTTCTTCGAATACACGATCATTTACACTATGGTTGTGATGATAGGTTCACTCCCCTTCCTAATCATCGATGCTGAAGGCTATTTATTTTGGATGATACTCGGAAATACTGGATCGGTCGAGAGGTTGATGGTATTCATTCCAGACCTTTGGATGCCCGTTCACTTCAATACCTTCTTCCTCTGGTTGGGAGTACCCGCTTGGTTCACTGACATCATGGCATGGTTACTAATCTACTATATCCCGTTGATTGTCTGTGCCATTGGTTTGTATGGCGGATACATCTTGTTCAAACCATCCGTCAACGATACGGATGATTTCAAGCTCAGAAGTAAGCGACTGTTCACACAGCTCATCATATTGGCATTTCTAGCGGTGCTATGTGTCCAGCTATTCTATCCAAGAGGTTCATACAAGTTCTATCTTCTAACATTGATGCCATTTGCTGCGGTTCTCTATGACATCAAAGATTTCCAATTCTCCTCCAATGATTCATTTAGATTTCATCCATTCTATCTTTTCACTCTCGTTATGACCTTTGCAGTCTTCTTCTGGTATCGCTTTGTGTACTTCTGGATACTTGCGCTATGGGGCTTGTTCTACATGTACCTTAATCGCAATATGCTGTTGGAACAAGGTGCACTATCCAGCGATAGTGAACATGATGATTATGCATTTTTCATTGAGGAGTCGATAAAGGAAGAAATCGAAGAGATGGAAGGGTCCTCAACAGATTGTGAAACAGCTTCCTGATTCCATTCATTATTTATGGACACATGAGCTGGATATGACTCAGTGGTTGAGAATATGACAGTGAAGAAGCAGGAGCGTCCTGATTTCGACGAGCGTCAAGCAAGAACGATCGCCAATGATCTTTTTGGCATCACTGGATCGTTCAGCGAGCTTCCAAGTGAGAGGGACCGAAATTTCCTCATCTATATCGATGCCACGCCAAGATATATCCTTAAGATATCTGCGGCCTTTGACACACTAGGAATTATCGATTTTCAGAACAAAGCAATTGCATACATTCTGGCAAAGAATCCCGATTTCTCAGCTCCTCTTGTAGTTCCGTCACTCGATGGTGACCTTATCTCCACTGTTGACGACTCTGCTGGTATTCCGCACTACGTTCGCCTGCTCACCTATGTTCAAGGGCGGGTCTTTGCAAAAGCCAATCCTCACACTGATGATCTTCTATTTGACTATGGTAGATTCCTTGGTTCCCTAACATTCGCTCTCGATGGATTCGACCATCCTGAAACGCACCGTGACTTTGTCTGGGACCTGAAGAACGCACCTAGAATCGTCGCAGAAAGAAGAGAACTAGTGCATGACAGAGAACGAAAGCATATCGTAGATCAGATATACTCCCTCTTCGACTCGGAAGTTGTCCCTCACTTCAGATACCTACGAACAAGCGTTGCCCACAATGATGCAAATGACTACAATGTGCTTGTTGACAATCATTGGTCCAATGAGACAAGAAGATTCGGAATTATTGACTTTGGTGACATGATCCACACTGTTACTATTTCTGATTTGGCAATTGGTATTGCCTATGCAGTTCTCGATAAGCAAGATCCCCTTTCTACAGCCATGAGAATAGTTGCAGGATATCATAGTATCTATCCTCTCACTGAGGATGAACTACAAGTCCTGTTTCCCATGGTCTGTATGCGGCTCACTACTAGCGTCTGTATGTCAGCATACCAGATCACTCTAGAGCCTGAGAATGAATATCTTCGAGTATCAGAAGCCCCAGCTTGGAGGGCTCTCGATAAACTAAAGGATATCCATCCTCGCCTTGCATGGTATGCATTCAGAAGTGCCTGTGGATTGTCACCACATCCTAAAGGTGATCAATTGCTTCATTGGCTCGAGCAGAATCAACGATCCTTCTCACGAATGCTTGATACTAACTGGAACAATAGTGTGATAATAGATCAAAGTGTAGGTAGCCTTGACTATGGAAATCCCATTGAGGTAGAAGATTTCAACAGATTCTCAGAGTGGATACAAGCCAAGATGAGAAAGAAGAATGCAGCTATCGGAATAGGTCGATATGATGAAGCACGACTGATACAGACTGGTCTCTCAAAGCTAGGTTTGGAGCCGCGAAGCATACACTTGGGAATTGACATATTTACAGCAAGTGGTTCTCCAGTGTATGCACCGTTGGATGGAACAGTCCATACACTTCGAAACAACGATATGCTTCCTGACTTCGGACCAACCATCATACTGCTACATAAGATCGATGCAGAGACTGAGTTCTACACACTCTATGGACATTTATCAGTCGATTCGATTGAACATTTGATTCCCGGTCAGATTGTAAGGCAGGGTGAATCACTTGGTCGGATTGGCGAGTATCCTGAGAATGGAGGTTGGCCTCCTCATTTACATTTTCAGATAATCTTGGATATGTTAGACTTTACAGGGGACTACTATGGTTCTTGTTCTCCAAACCAAAGACCTCTTTGGCTCGGACTCTGTCCAGATCCCAATCTTATCATGGGAATACCCTCCAGTAAATTACCCGAGCCGCTCCTTACGAAGGATAAGATAATTGACATTCGCCACGAGCACTTTGGTAAGAATCTAAGCTTATCCTATGATAAACCCTTGAAGATAGTCCGAGGATTCATGCAGTACCTCTATGATGACGATGGTCGCACCTACCTTGATGTAGTCAATAATGTTCCCTCGGTTGGACATTCCCATCCACGAGTCGTAGAAGCATTGCAGGATCAAGCAAAGGTCCTTTGCACGAACACTCGATACCTACATGACAATCTTGCCAGATATGTTGAAGCGCTCTGTGCGAAATTCCCTGCACCTCTAAGCGTGTGCTTCCTTGTAAACAGCGGAAGTGAAGCGAATGAGTTGGCCATTCGACTGGCAAAGGCACATACAAAGCGTGACGGGTTCATCGTTCTTGAAGGAGGGTATCATGGCAACACTGAAACTCTTGTTGAACTCAGTCACTACAAGCACAGTGGTCCTGGAGGGCTTGGTACTCCCACTAATGTGGAAGTCGTATCGAATGCAGACATGTATCGGAGTCCATATGGATCTGATAAGGCTGCAGGCAATATGCACGCTGAAGATGTGGGAAAGGGTATCAAGCGACTTGGAGAGAAAAAACATCCAATTGCTGCCTTCTTGTGCGAACCTGTTATGAGTTGCGGAGGACAAATTGTATTCCCTCCTGGCTATCTCGAATCTGTCTATAAGATTGTTCGAGATGCAGGAGGCGTATGCATTGCTGATGAAGTACAGATTGGATTCGGACGAATGGGTACTCATTTCTGGGGATTCGAAACTCAGAATGTGATTCCTGATATTGTCACACTTGGAAAACCTATTGGTAATGGTCACCCGATCGGAGCTGTAGTCACAACACCAGAAATTGCAGCATCCTTTGCAACAGGAATGGAGTTCTTCAGTACCACAGGGGGTAACACGGTTTCATGTCATGTTGGTCTTGCTGTCCTCGAAATCATAGAGGATGAAAGACTGCAAGAATACGCATTAGATGTGGGGACATATTTCAAAGAGAGTCTAATCAAGTTGAAAGAGCGACATCAATTAATCGGTGATGTTAGAGGGTATGGACTCTTTCTGGGTGTCGAGCTAGTTCGACCTGGTGATGAGCTGCCTCCTGCAAGAGAGGAATCCTATTACATTGTGAACAGAATGAAGCAAATGGGAGTATTGCTTAGTGTTGATGGCCCCCTCCACAATGTTCTGAAGATCAAACCTCCACTATGTTTCACTAAAGAGAATGTGGATGAAGTTATTTCCAAACTCGACATCGTATTGAGTGAGGACTTTCCAAGACAATCACTTTGAACGAACAGATGGAGTGAATGTACAAGCCATTCACTCACATTTTTCTACTCGATTTCTTCAGGTGTTCCCTCTATGATTTCAACTTGCTCTCCTGGATAATCTTGAGGTGTACTGACAGATGTCGGAATCGGATAGTTGAATGACTTTCTGATTAATATCACCCCAAATAGTGATATCGCTGAGAGGATCAAAAACGTCGTTGGAAATCCAATATTGGATAGCATCTCTCCACTTGCTAACATGAGTGGTATAGATGTGATCATTATTAGAGTTGGCTGAAGTGAATATACACTGTTTCTAATTTTATTGGGAATGACATCAATCAATACTCTTTGTGTCAATATGCCACCAAAGGTGCCCATTAGAAATCCAAATACAAAGAGGATGAATACTACAACTAGAGCTGGTATTGATTCTACAGGCACTTCTAGTAAAACGAAGCTTGATCCTGGCCAGGTCAATTGGAGCAGGTTTGTCGCATCGAGTGGTGGTGGAAGAAGAATGAGTAGTCCAGCCATAATCAGTAGGGGAAAAGTACTTCCTATCTGAAGCAAACGAAATCGAGGAATCCATTTGCTTGGCTCGAATTTCATTGCCCATATCCCCGAACGGTCTTGTAGGGGTACCTGTGGGACATACATGAACGTTCGAAACGAGGCTGTTGCGATATCTGAAATGAGATATAGGTAGTAGAATGGAAATAGAATAAGCGAACCATATACCATACCTACAGCTGCCATGAGAATTTGACCTGCCATTATATAGATGATGAATGAATCTGATATCATAAATCTGGCACCCTCTCTTAGCAGGGCGATGTAATTTCCTTCATCTCTGCTTTCCTGACGCTTCTCTTGCACTTCTGGGAGATCATTCAGAAACCGAAGAACAATGATTGCTAAGATGATGTATGCTACGGCCTGCAGCTGGAACACCCAAGTTCTGCCTAATGTATAGGCCAGCCAGCTCCCTGGGATCAATACAATGGTATTGGCTAGTCCAAAGAGCATTCCTAGCTTTCCTTGAAACACACCATACTGTTTCCTACCTTCATCATTTGGATAAGCTTCTCGAAAGTTGGTATCGAACCATGCATCCCATGCACCACTTTCTTGGGAAAGCGCAATACCGAACAAGGCATAGATTGCAACGAAAATGGGATACGGTGACATTGGCGTTACTGCTGACGAAAGCCAGAACATGAGGGCATAGCAAAACATTGCAGAAGCAATCACATACTTCTGCCCTATGTGATCACCCAAAGCTCCTGTAGGATAATCCAAGAGTGTTTGCAGCCCAAGCTGAATGACCACCAATATACCTACTTTGGCGAGACCTGCAACATAATCCCCACCACCAAGCTGCTCAGCAATGAAGATTAGCCAAAAGGTGGTGCTAATTGAGAATGTCATTGCATAGGTTGGATTTAGAACTGCGAGGATTTTTGCAAACCTGATTGCTCTCGTAGGTGCCTCTTCCAATCCGAAGAATCTAGCGAACCTTGACATTATAATCACATACCAGCGAGGTACGATGGATATAAGTTTGCTTAACAAAGCATACATGATACATACCTTTGTATAACTTACCTTATTGCAAACATACATATACAAGAGTTCCATGGAGATATTTAGATATCAGAGGGACTATTGATGGAATCGTACACGAAACTTATGGAACGCGTAAAAGAAATCACACTAATTGGAACCGCAACAGGTTTTCTTAACTGGGATATGCTCACATACATGCCTCCTCGTGGAGCCCAACTTCGAGGTGAGCAGTTGGGTGCTATGACAAGGATTATTCAGAGAATGCAAACCTCCCCTGAATACGCTGATCTACTGTTGAGGTCTGAGAAAGAAGTCGACGATTCCAACGCACTAGAATCGAGAAACCTCAAGATTCTACGAAAGAATTACGAAGTTGCCAGATCACTTCCTGAAGATTTGGTAGCTGAAATCGCGAAGCAAAGAGCGATATCAAATCAAGCATGGGGAAAAGCTAGGTCGGAATCTAAGTGGAAGATATTTGAACCCGAACTTGAAAAAACGTTTGAGCTTTCAAAGAAAGCAGCAGAGCTCACTATGGATGCGAAAGGCGCATCAACTCTATATGATAGTCTTCTTGATGATTTCGAACCTGGGATGAACTCGGAACAAGTTGCTTCTGCATTTAGTGAACTTAGGAAGGGCTTAGTACCTTTGGTGCGAGACCTGACAGAGAAGTGCTCCAAGTTGGAAAGGTCCAAGATTTCGAAGTCGATTCCGAAGGAGATTCAAAAGAAGGTTGTACTAGATGTGGCTGATACTATTGGCTTTGACACAACCTCTGCAACATCGGGGGCAAGAATTGATGAAGCCGCCCATCCGTTCACCATGGGTTACTTTGATGATCTACGCATAACAACGAGATATATTGAAGATAATCCCCTAGCTGCAGTTGCTGCTCTCATGCATGAAGCAGGACATGGGATATATGAGCAATCCTTCAATCCTGATTGGATGTTCCAACCAATTGGCACAATGGCGAGTCTAGGTATTCATGAATCAATCTCTCGATTCTATGAGAATATGGTGGGGCGCTCGAAAGAATTCTGGACATACTATCTACCACGCTTTAACGACCTTACAGATGGAGCATTCAGAGATATCTCGATTGATGAATTGATGCCTCTTATCAATAATGTTGGACCCTCAAAGATTCGCGTCGAAGCAGATGAGGTCACCTATTCGCTTCATGTCATCA
The DNA here is from genome assembly GCA_048884965.1 of Candidatus Thorarchaeota archaeon. Lineage (GTDB taxonomy): Archaea > Asgardarchaeota > Thorarchaeia > Thorarchaeales > Thorarchaeaceae > MP5-2226. Next base: position 89,202 of record JBHLQH010000001.1, read on the forward strand.
TCCGGTTTGAAATCGAACAAGCTCTCTTCAATGGTGAAATCGAAATCAAGGAGCTTCCTCTAATCTGGAATGAGAAGTATTCAGAGTACTTGGGAGTTAACATAGAGACTGATGCAGAGGGAGTACTTCAAGACTCACATTGGTCCGCAGGAATGTTTGGATATTTTCCAACCTATGCTCTTGGTAATTTATACAATGGGATGTGGTATCACAAGATGTCCCAAGACCGACCAAGTTGGAAACAGGATTTGCAGGAAGGCATCATAGATACTGCGTACTCATGGCTCAAAGAGAATGTCATGTATAAGGCCAATCTTTACGATCCCAGTGACTTGGTATACGATGTTACGGGGCAAAAACTGACAGGAAAACCCTTCTTGAATTATCTTGAGGATAAATATTCGGCCATATTTTGAGCAAATCGTTTAAGATAGGATAGACCCAAAGAGGATAGTGGATTCTTGAAGAAGTGATGTACTCAATGACTAGCGAGCTTCCTGACACTCTTAGAGGTATCAACCTGACCAAGGAAGGAAAGAAGCCTATGGAGAAAACTATTCGTATCTCCAATCCTCAGAAGGCTGACGTTATCGCTGAAGCTGCTAGAGGTACTATCCTTCGTATACTACGTGCAGGAATCGAAGACACCCTCACTGAAGAGCATGTTGACCCCTCTACCAAAACACGGACCATCATCCAGAAACAAGTGATTCGAGATGCTCTATCTGTGTCCGAGATTGTCAAAATATCAAAGACTTTCGAAGAAGGAAAGAATCCCCTGACCAAGAGTCAAGTCTATCATCATCTTCCAATATTGATTGAGTATAGCTATGTTGTGCACTATGGATCTGTAAGCACAGGCAAGAGGAGTACGGACTACTATCGGAGAACTGCAAATCTTTTCATCTTTGAATCATTTCCTAGAGATGATTGGAAGAAATTTGAGGAAACGCTTACTCGAATAATCGACGAGACAATAGAAGTCTTTGGTTTTAATGTGACTGGTTCTGAGAGGAGGGAACTCATACAACTAGCAATGAAGACATCTGAGATAGAGCATGAATCATATCAGCGAGTGATTCCCCTCGCCCAGGGTGACATTGCAAATCCGGATTTCGAAAGCCTACTTCGAGCAGTTATTGCCACAGATGCTTCTGGATCTGATGAATGGGTCAATGCTAGAAGACGAATGAGGGAGATTTTCTTCAAGAAATAATATCTCATTTTGTCTAGATTATCTGAGGAATAGTACAGACGGGAGCAAAGGCTCCCGCCATCGTTTCAGAACTACTATACTATCCATAGTAATAGTCAGACACACTTGATGGTGCTCCTCCAGCACGGTTCCTACAGATTATACTGCTGAGAATTACAATGACCACTAGACTACCGATTGTGATACTGATTATTAGAATATCACCTCCAAATGGAAGTGCGACCTCTAGCAGACTCACATATACGGTGTCTGAGTCATAGTTTCCTGAAGTATCCCAAACGACGACAGTGATGTTGTAGATACCAGGGACTAAGTCCGCAGACAGAACATAGGTAAGATTCTCTCCACTTGTCCAAGTACCACTTGAAACCAAAGTGCCATTTTGGTATATCTCATAGTTGAACGGAAGTAGGTCCGTTGGTTGCCATGTGATATCAATGCTAGGTGTACTGATATCTACTTCGAAATCAGGTGGATGATTGAGTATCGGGTTTGTAGTATCAACGACAGTAACAGTTACTGAGTCAATGGCCACATTATCGTAATCATCAACGACCTCAATGGTATAGATATACGTTCCAATGTCCAATCCATCAATGTCGATGCTTATCGTTCCATCTGCCCAAGTACTTGTCTGAATTATCTCTGAATCCAAACTTATGGAATACGTATCCGGATTGAGATCTGATAGAGTCCAAGAGATACCATTACCAGATGAACCATATTCATATTCGATATTCTCCGGCGAGCTCGTCACTGGTTCAGTGGTGTCTACAACTGTCACGATCACTGTATCTTTAGCCCAATTGCCTGAAGTATCTGTCACAACTATTGTGAAATTATACTCATCTATGGCTAATCCATCGATATCAAGCACTATAGACCCTGATGACCACGAAATGCTGGGATTGGGAGATCCATCTATGTAGATGGTATACTCATCTGGATAGATATCTGAAGATGTCCAGATAATAGAATGTCCTGTGGTTCCATACTCATAGATAATATCCAGTGGATGCCCCAATGTTGGTTCTGTGGTGTCAAGCACCGTTACAAACACGGTGTCTACGAGTCTTATGCCGCCCGCACCATTTACAACAGCTGTATAGTTGTAAACGCCTGGAGATAGATTGTCGATATCTTGCACAAGCTGAGTACCACCTGGCCATGGTCCTGATCGCAGGAGACCTCCTTCCATGTATACTTCAAAGGATGTAGGAGTAAATTTAGCAACTGTCCAAATCAGATCATGTCCCGTTGTACCTGCTTCATATTCAGCATCCTCTGGTGAGTCTATCGCAGGTTGTGATGATTCGATTTGTGAAATGCACTGGTAGTTGAGGTATATCTCATCAACAAACATTGGGGACAGTGGATCAGACGAAAAGCGAGAACTTGCTATGGCAATGTAAAAGATCTCTCGATTAAAATCTGCGTCAGAGAGTCCAGCAAGGATATCTTGTCCAACTCCCTCAACACCGACCATTAATCCAAGCTCTGTGTAGCTGACATTCATCATTCCTCCAAAGTATGTCCACGTTACTGGATATCCTGATCCATAGCTTGTACGAGACTCATTTTCAAAGACATAGCTAATCCCATATGCCCCTTGAGAATAATCTACCCAACCATCGGAGAAGCTGAAGAATAAAACAGGATTTCTATTCTGGTCCCCTAGCATCACCATTTGATATCCCACGTATGATGCAACTGAATTATCTACCTCGAAGATAGCTGAGAGGTTATTGATATCTCTTACACGTAGTTTGTTTGGTAATTCGTATTCGAATACAGGACCATGATATCCAGTTCCTGTTGGGATGTCTGAAATTGATAGAACGGATCCATCTGAAGATAGTGTTCCTCCTACCATATTCCATGGCACCCATGAAATATTCCAGTCTTCATTGTAGACGAATCCAGTTGTATTCGAACAGTCATGATACCATGACAGGCTGTTGGGGTACCATACTCCATGATTTGGTTCATTGGCTATCCATTTTCTGATGTAAACATCATCAATCCAAGATTGGTACGCATTATTGCCATAGAAAACTAGTGATTTTAGTGTTGTAGAATTGATGGTCCAAGAATCATAGACCTCTCTCATAGTAATCTGACCCATAAGTGCACTATCTTTCCAAGCCCACATAGTTGAATTGGACATTTGCTGAGCTGCTTCAACTCTGTGCCATGTATCATCTGCTACAAAGCTATTCTCGGGCCAGGGATTGTCTGAATTGCTGTAGTATGTGATATCATCCTCGAAGATGACCCCCCGATGTACCCAGTGTGCCCGATTCATGGATTGCGTGTTTGGGGTCGAAAGGAGCTGTTTCATCCTGCGAAATCCAACCATCTACAGATGAGCAATCATCATGCCAAGTGTTCGTGCTTGGATGGAATGACTCTTCAAGCTGCTGATCTTCCCCCTCGATCGCAGAATTTCTCCAATCACTTGCAAAAATCGGTGTTGCCAAAATTATTAAGAATATGATAGTCAGTAGATATTCTTTCTCATGCCCTCTCATAATAGTCACACACACGAATTAGGAGAACATGGATATATTTGCTATGAGTCTGCTTTCCTGGTGTTCTTATCTATCCGTTGCCATCCTCAGACTCGCTCCAATCCGTGAGAGAAATTGACTTTCGTTCGGCAGCAAACCAACGAAAGAAAGCCTGTTGTTGATTGAGAATATAGGCGCAGAAGAACCGATGAATTCCGAGAATGCTGGTTCGTCAAGTGCTGAAGGATTTCCACTACCTCGAAGTGCCGCATTGAGCCATTCGCGCGCCTGTTCGATGTCATCTTTAGAACCATAGGATGCGATTCTGATACAGATGCTGTTCCCAAATTTCTCTTCTGCTTTCCTCAATAGCTGTTTAATTTTGATCATTGGATCCTTTATTCCAATAGGTATCACTATTTCATCAGCTGTTGATGTAGATGAATTCAGAGGAGTAGACGAATCACCACAAGAATCCGATTCCTCAAAAGCCGGATCCTCTTCTATTATTCCGATTCCCGGAATTGGCGGGAAGACGATGATTGTCACTTCCTCAAGACACTCTTCATCTGTCATAATCTCAATCATCGATACCAATTGATATAGTATTATTGATACGATGATTTCTGCAAAGTTTTATTTTATCTGAAAGGCCAATCTTTAGTGCGGGTTTGGAGGTAAATCAGTATGCACGCTGAAAATGATGGTTCGTTATCATCTCATTTAGTTCTTCAAGTGTACGGAGCTTCTGCAGCTTGTGTAAGGTCTCAACGTGACTCCATCATGGGCGTTGAAGCTGGCAAGAATGTTGTACGCTCGCCAGAAACAGGATTAGTCTTGGTTGATCCCGAGATATATTCAACCGCTAAATGTGGGGGTGATTTAGTATGTCCCGGCTCAACTGGAAGTGGAGAAGGTGAGCTTGTATGTCTGATAGTCATTGCCGTCCTGATGTCGGTCTTTGCAATTGTCTGGGCCGCGGTAATGATTACATTCTCGATTGTAACATTCGGAGGCTTCATTCGAAGAAGATATCGCACTCTTATTGAGATCCATAAAGAGAATAGAGAATTCCTTGGTAAGTTGGCCATTCTCTTGATTCGGAATGGTGGCGTATTGAAGTACTCTGTAGGTCGTTCCTATCACGACAACTGGGTACGTTCCACCTTTACCTCGTTCAAGAGAATGAAATACATTAGACAGGCAAGCCTCCTACTTGGGTTGATTTGGGGAATCATAGAAATCGCTTTCAAAGCCTATACCTTGGTTGATCACCTATTCACCTATGATCTGTGGCCTTTCCGATATGTCATGATTCTGATCTTTGCACCGCTGATACTATACACTCCCGTGCTGGAATGGAGGTTCCGAGTAGCGTTCTCGGATGGGAAGGACATCGTTGAGCAGCTCATTCATGAAGAACCTCTCTTCAATCCTGATCACGCGATGCAATTCTCACAGAAACCTTCCGTGGTGACTATGCCCACTCGCATCAAATCACCCATAACGAGATTCGAGGACTTCGATTCGTAATGGACAATCATTAAATGCCATAGACTGTTAGGTCTAGAGTACTTTGGTGACTTTCCCTATGGAATGAGAATGATGAGCTCGAGGAAGTTATTGATAGGCATTATCTTGGCTGGTTTGATCGCTTCAGGTCTTGTCATAGCCTTACAAATGGCTACGCTAGAACCTCCGGTGGAAACTGATGCTCCTCCCATACTATCTATCTCAGCACCCTTGGAACGTACTGTTATTTCAGGCGTTGTAGTCTTCGATGTAACAATCACCGACGAGGAGAATCTAACGGCGGATGTTTATATAAACGGTGAATTTCGGGCATCTTCAAATGACTATGCGTGGGACACATCCCTAGACCCAGACGGACGCCACACTGTTCGGGTATTCGTGCAAGACAGCTCTGGGCAATCTGACAGCGACCATTTCGAAGTAAGCATCAATAATGTAGAAGAGCGACCCTCCTTTGATGGATTATTGAAGATAATGGCCTACAACATCAAAGAGTCTGGACTCAATGATGATTGGATAGAGATTATAAAACAGGAGAATCCAGATATCGCGGTGCTTGTAGAAACTGGCACCTTTGATGACACTTCAAATGAGCTTCTAAACGCAGCTACAAGTGAATTGAATGCCTATTTCGAGGATGAATCTCCGTATGATGCATACACCGCTCAAAACGTCATTTATTCCACAACTGGTGAGGCGATACTCAGCAGATTCCCTGTGACTGCCTTCAACCAGATTGATTTTGCTTCTCTTGATGATGGAACCAGATACTATGTCACTCATGATTTCATAGAAGCTGTGCTAGATATCAACGGAACCGACGTTCATGTCTTTGGTGCTCACCTGAAAGCTTCAGGAGGTGAGGCCAATCAAGAACGAAGGGAGGCTGAGATGGAAGGAATCCTCAACTATATTGATGAACTCGGGAATGTCCCTGTTCTTTACATGGGCGACCAGAACTCCTTTTCTCCAGATGACAATGGATCTTTAGCTCCATCCACAACGATGCTTCTTGGTTATGGTCCTATGACAATGCTGCTGTATCCAGATGACCCAAATTACGGAATCTATGCCTCCAAGTTGCATAACTTCACGGATGTTTTTCGCGAATTGAACCCCGAAGACCCCGGTTACACATTTGGAGGTCAAGACGGGACTCCCTATATGAGGATAGACTATATCATCGCCAATTCATTCTTTGATGGAATGTTCCTCAACTGCTCCGTAGTTGATGGTTCAGTTGCTGATTCAGCATCCGATCATTATGCTGTCACTGCTTGGCTGAATTTCTCATATGGCATCAATGAGAATCCTAGTTTGCAGGATGTGCTTAGTGAGGTCTCAGCTCATGTGTTTGGTCATTGCAATGATTATTCAAATCCTGACTCTGTTTCAATAGATGTCTTAGTCTGTCTACCTGCCGAAAAGAAGGGTTAGGAGCTTTTGAAGCCCCTTGTATTATTATAGTCTAATTATCTGAAGGGGCTCTGACCATGTAATGATCCACGATATTCTTCTTCCTGACAAGCGGGATAAGAAGAATAGCTAGAGTGATCACAATCGCGGTACCAAACGCTGCGAAACTGATCAATGGTGCGCCAATTTGCTTCACTCCAATTCCAACAGTAGCCCATATCACTACTAGTCCATATGCGAAATCCTTCCTAAGTAGAAGCATCAGTAGGGTGATTAGCAATGCTATAATGATGACCAGAGCTGTCCATATTTCTTGTACTCCTACAGGTATTCCTGCGATTGCAACATTTAGCACGGATGCTGTGTTAGCTATTGATGCCAATGATACCCACCCTACATACACACTGATTGGTAGATGTACTCCGAGTTTCTCTGAGAGAGGTACTTCTTTGAATCCGATTCCAAGCTTGACGTAGGTAAAGAGACCGATGATTAGGAATGCAAAGATCAGTACTGGAGTAACCAGATACAATGTCACATCAGTATATGCTAAGTGGAAGAGATACAGCCAGATTGTGTTAATGATTCCGCCTATGATGTAGAAGAAGGCTGTCCACTTGAGGTAAGGCTTATCCCTCTGACTAGACCTTACTTGGAATAAGACTGTCACAATGAGGAGAGTGTAGATGACACTCCAGATGGCGAAGACATACCCTGGGGGAGTAAACAGGCTTGGATAGAAGTCTGATATCTGACCAGATGTCGCTCCATTCACAGGGATAGCTTCAATCAGTCCATTGAGAACTATGGTGACTACAATGGATAGTGCTATTGCAATTTGTAGTAATAACGAATTAGATTCTTGATTCATCTCCAATCACTTCAACGATTTTATTACAGAATATTAACAATAGTTAATAAGATTATCCCTATAGAATAGAATGCATACTGATATGTGAAATACTTGGGACTGTTTCAAAGAATGCTTATATACGTGCCAAAATGGACTTTAATTTCATTATAATTAGCTCTCAAACCGTCTTTTTTCAATTGCATACCCATTATTCTTTCAAAGAGTGATTATCTTTCAGATTCTGCAGGATTTGGCATCAGTGTGGTAGTTCATAGAATACACTGATTGTAAGGAGAGAGAGAATAATTGAGAACACTCACAATCCTGTTTGGATTTCTTGTTCTTGTTTTGATGATACCTTCAGCTCAGGCGATATCGCCTGAAAATTCCTTTGCATCAACAATTGCAATTGAAGAGCCTGAGGTTGTCGTTGACGTTAAACCCGATACGCTCAATCTTATGAGTAAAGGTCGGTACATCATGTGCTATATCACACCATCTGAGGGATACGATGCTCGAGATATCGACATTTCAACAATTGTCCTTGAAGGAGTATCTGCCCTACCATATAGGTACGGATTCATCGATATCAATGAAGATGGAATTTGTGAGCTAATGGTGAAGTTCGATAGGAATGCAATCATCAGTGTGCTTCCATTTGAAAGATGCGATGACTATCTTATGCACATCATGGGTAGCTATAACGACGGGATTGCCTTCAGGGGTACAGACCTGATTGATATCACCTATTCCGGACGTAGGTGAAAACAATGAAACATGGTCGCTTAATGCTGCTTTCATTCCTATTACTTTCCTCTATGCTACTAACAGCAACACCTCGAGTTTCAGCTGACCCTTTAGAACGGGCTGTAGATCTTGGCCCTCAGGACTTCATGATTTCAGTAACAGAGGCGAGCTATGGCCAGTCAGTGTCACAGAAATCAGTGCATTGGGCTGTAGTTGTTGGGATCAGTGACTACAAAGCGATTGGTGATTTGCGGTTCTGTGACGATGATGCGAATGATTGGTATGCATATCTAACCGTCCTAGGATATGAGAATATCATTGTCCTTGGTGATCACACAAATATCTACACTCAGTATGATGGTCTGGCAACCGAGTATAATGTAAAGAATGCACTCCGGTATGTCGTCGAGAATGCTGGCATAAAAGACACCATAGCGTTCATCTCATCTGGTCATGGATCTGGAGATAGCAGAGGTTCTAGCCTTCTTTGCATGTGGGATATCACCGCTGGAGAAGATGGCGAGGATGGATATCTTTGGGACTATGAGGTCGCTTCGATCCTGCAATATGCCCAATCTGAAAGCATCTTTGTCTTTCTTGATCACTGCTTTGCAGGTGGGTTTGGGGACGACCTGATGGCTATGCCCAACTCAGATAACATATATGCTGCAGTGACCTGCGATATCATGGGCATGGGTTGGGATGCGGGTGAATACAACAACGGGTTGTGGACCTACTTCTTCTTGGAGTATACCCTCATTGGAGTCTTTGAATTCGATCCACGTCTTGATATGGAGACAGCATTTCTCGTTGCAGAATCGGTCTATCCATACCGTGGAGGAGCTCATCATCCTCAGGAATACGATGGCAATCCCACTGATCTATTCACAATATGGTAGGCCAACCTGAACGCAAGATAGCAAAGCATTGTACTGGGAGTACATAGGCAGAGCTCAATCCTCTGCTTTGTATAGGGAGACAGCTCTCATTACTCCCAGCTTTTGTTAAATACTAGTTTGCTGGATAAAGCACAATCGGGTGGTTTGATGAAGAACATATGGAACTGTATCTCCTGCCTAGGTATCCTGCTGCTAATAGTAGGGGCTGGAATGGCAGCACTCTTCACTGTTGCGTATTTCTATATCCTGAATGTACTTGGACAAACCTTTGATGATGGAGGAGCTCAGGTCTTCTCACTGATCACCACTGGGGTGATTATTGCAATTATCGGTGCGGTATTCACAACCTATCAATTTTCTAAAGCCCGAAAATGGAACAATCTTGTCAGGTTCGCCAAGATGAAGGGCGAAATAACAATGCAAGAGGCTGCCGAGCATGTAGGCGTTACGCCTGAGAAGGCGAAAGCGATCATCTATGAGGCAGTTGGAGAAGGAGAATTGACTGGTACAATTGCTGGTGACACCTTTACAAGGGGACAACCTGCCGTTATCACACGAGTTTCAGAGACCCAGAAGGTACTGATAGTTTGTCCCTATTGCGGAGCCAAGAACGAACAAGGAATGCCACGATGTCATAATTGCAACAATGCACTATGACCCATGCTTACTGCATGTGATTCATTGTCCATTACAAGCAAGAAGATTCTATCAATTCAAGCAGTATCCTTCGTCTTAGACCATCATAAGATCGGGTCTTTGTTGCAACATGAGAAACCACTGCAGTCACAAAATCTGCTTGACGAATTGCTCTGGTGATCGATTCGACCTCACCCATGGCTGGTACCACAAAATATGCTAATATCATAGGTTCAATTGTCGATTCAAAGACCTCCCAGAGTTCCACAGGGAATGTTTCCATCAGCCAGTTGGTGCATCTGCTATGCTCTGATTTCGATTGGTCATATTTTATCAAAGCGGAAAAGTGGGTGCCGGTCGAAACCTCTGGATTCCATTTGAGGGTGAATCTAACGCCACCATGCTCCATGATTTCCTTCAGAGCTCTTCTAACTGTCCGCGACGAAAGATTTGCTGCCAAGGCTATCTCGTTTATTGGCATCTTCGGATCATTAATCAGCGGTTTCAATATTCTAAAATGCAATTTCTTTAGCTCAGAATCGCTCATTGGAGGAGCAAGCGAAGTGTACAATATCAAGGGATGGATTTCAACATTGAGCACTCCTTTCTGAGCTCGTATCAAACGAGTAATCCTTGACATGTCTTCTGCAGTTATATAATCAGCAAAAACTGCATAGTAGCCACCAGCATGAGGAGTGACATCCAAAATATATTCACTACTTCCCAAGGCATTTGAGAATTCTTCTTCATCGCGGGTGCCATCTGTTAGTATCCAAGCTAGCAAGGAATGAGCATCGATCATTGTATATGTCAATTCAATTGTATAGTAATCGATAACACCGGAATCTTCTAGTTTTCCTATCCGTTTTCTAACTGCATTAGCTGTAATTCCTGTCTTTTGTGCCAATTCATGATATGACATCCTACAATTGCCTGCAAGTTCGTAGATGATTTGCTTATCCAGCTTATCCAGTTTGGGCACCTTCCATAAGAATGGTGCAATTTCAGTGAAAAAGGTACTGATAGTCTATCTCTTGCGGAGCGAGGAATGAGATAAGGAATCAAACATCGTATTCGTGAGAGAAAAGAGTCAGAGATGAGAAGTGTACACTACTATATGGTGGGTGAAAGATTTCAGGGATTTGCTTGACTCAAAACACAATTCAAAAGGTCAATAAATCATATGAAAGTCAAGCTTGTTAAATACAAGTTTGTCCATTTAGTAGCATTCGGGTGGTTATATGAAGAGTTCCTGCAATTGTGTTGTATGCCTTGGATTCTTACTTATTGCGGGTGGTGGAATCGCAGCGCTATATGCTGCGCCACTCCTCTTTCAAGAGAATGCTTGGCTGAGTCTTTTTGGTGGGGATGATACACTACTTGTCTTGCTAGTTGGCATAGTCGTGGCGATAGTAGGTCTTTCATTGGTCTATTCAGGTTTCGCTTCTGCAAAGAATTGGAACCGAGTGGTCGCTATCGCAAAATCCCAGAACCAGATCACTCTAAAGGAGATTAGTGTCAAATCCGGAATTCCGATTGACAAGGTGTCAGGCATTGTGTATGATGCAATCGGAAGTGGAGAACTCAGCGGTACGATTCAGGGGGACACATTCAACAATTCACGACCCGCTGCAATGACCCATGCGACTGAGGCGAAGGTGCTCGTTATCTGTCCTTATTGTGGGGCAAAGACTGAGCAAGGTTTAGCCAAGTGTCAGAAATGCGGTGCATCTCTCTAGTGAGCTAGCAATCACCTTCCACTCATTGGCCTGTTCAAGTGGAACAATACCACTCTGAGTAAGAATTCATTGGTAAGTAACCTATAAGTACAGGAAGTCGAAGCCGTTCCCTAGATAATTCGATACTACATTGAGAATTGTGGATGTGAGAAGATGGGGAATGACTTAGATGCTATCATGACCGAAGCTGATGCGCTACTTGAATCAGGGCGTGCAGAGGAAGCTGAAGCAAAGCTTCGTCAGGTGATAAAGAAGGATAAGAAGAACTCTAGAGCATGGTTCAATCTGGCTGGAATATTGGTTGCAAGGGGAATTTACAAGGATGCTTTAGAAGCATTCGAAGCATGTTTGAAAGTCGACAAGAAGAATGGGATGTGTTGGGGCCAATACGCAACAGTTCTGAAACATATGGGTAAATACAAGGACGCTGAGAAAGCATTCAAAGAAGCAGTAAAGAATGACCCGGATCATCCGAGTGTATTCTTCAATTATGCGAATTTTCTTAGAGAGCAGAAGCATCTCAAGGAAGCTGTTGAGATGTATAAGAAAGCAATCAAAATGGCTCCTGATAACGGCAACTACTGGAATAATCTGGGTTTCACATATGAGTTCCTGAATGATTATGGCTCAGCTGAAGAAACGTTCAAGAAAGCAATTGAGCTCGATTCTACTTTGAGTGGGGCTTGGAGAGAACTTGGTGCACTTCGGGCCTCAAGAGGGGAAAAGGAATCAGCTTTTGATGCAATGTCTCGTTGCTCAGAGTTAGATCCTGATGATGAGATAAACTGGTATAACCGAGGTCTCACCGCGTTGAACTTGGGAAATGTGCAAGCTGCTTTCAATTCATTTCTAAAAGTAATCCAGCTAGATACTAGGAAGTTCGAAGCTTTCTCATATCTGGGCCTCCTCTATTTCATTGATGGGAATCTGACATTTGCTAAACGTAACATTGACCGTTCTCTAGAGCTAAATCCCAGCTATCAACCTTCACGTAACGTACGGATAGAAATGACTCAGATAATATCTAATGACCAATTTGGTCATACACAGATTGGTGATAGAGATTATATCAATGACCGCGATGGTAATAGGACCAAGTACTTCTACGTTATCGAGTAGAGATAGAACTCCTAAGGGGACAGGAAGTAGAGGCCAAAGAATGCATGGAAAATGAGAATAAAACCCCATCTCTCCTTGGGAACGACATTTCAAAGCATTTGCCTCCGGAAAGATGCTCGAAACTGCGCATCAGTTACCGATTTGCTCTAGAACATAAGATGATTTGGATTTGAGGTAACCTATAAGTAGAGGAAGTCGAAGCCGTACCTTAGATAATTCAACTCCTTTCCGCTTGTTGGGGAGGAGTAGAAAGGAAAGGATGACACAATGAGTCGTAAAGTTTGTATCGCAGGCGGTGCGGTAACTCCTTTCGACTACCCCATGCATATCACCCCAGAGGGTATGATTGCTAACTGTATTGTTGAAACTCAGCATGATATTCCTGATTTCAGCTTGAGAGACCTCCAATTTATGGTCTATTCTCATTTCTCAGTACACTTTGGCAAGCAGCTCTGTCCGGAGTGGATCGTTCACGATCACTTGGGTCTAGTCGGTCTACCGCATGTGCGAATCGAGAACGGTGGCAACACAGGTGGTTCTGCACTCTATGGTGCGTTCCTCGCTGTGAAGTCTGGCCTGTTCGACGTAGTTGGAGTCGCTGGTTGGGAAACCATGGACAATGTAACCCAATCTCAGGGTTCTGAGTTCATCGCGCTCGCATCAGACACCCGCTACGAGGCACTCGCCGGCGGAATCTACCCAATCTACTATGCAGCTATGGCATACAAGTTCATGAAGGAGAACAACCTCACAGAGGAGGACTTCGCCATGGCCGCGATGAAGAATCGTAACTATGCAGCTGACAATGAGAAATCTCAGTGGTATCGAAGCGACTATACCAATCCTGACTCCCCCTACTACAAGAAGACCTTGGAAATTCAGGATGTTATTGATAGTCGACTTATCAGCTATCCACTGAAGCGTCTTGACTGTTGTTTGATGAGCCGTGGTGGTGCGTTCGCCCTCGTTACCAGTGAGGAGTGGGCAAAGAAGCACGCTCCGAACAACTATGTCGTCATCGATGGTGCCGGTCTTAGCAGCTGTACCATCCGTGCCGGTGACCGTATTGACTTCCCAGGATGGAACGAGCAATACGGCAAGGGCTACCCAGACATGACTGAGTTCGCAGCTTGCAGGAAGTCTGGAGAGGTCGCCTACGACATGGCTGGTATCGAGTACAAGAAGGCCGCCAAGGAGATCGACGTCGCTGAGATCCACGATGCTTTCAGCTCTTCTGAAGTGCAAATCTATAAGGCCCTCCACTGGTGCGACAAGGAGAACATGAGGGAGTTTATCCGCGACAAGCAGACCTTCCTCGATGGTGAGGTCCCGACAAATATCGGCGGCGGTCTTATGGGCTATGGTCACCCAGTCGGTGCCACAGGAATCATGTCCGCTATCGAGTGTATGTATCACTTGAACGACACCGCTCCTAAGAAGCACTTGAGCTCACAGACCTATGTCAAGGACGCGAACACAGGTCTTGTCAACAGTCACGCAGGTACTGGAACCAGTATCTCGAACTTCATTCTCAGGAGGCCATAATCATGGTGGAAGATAAGCGATTGCACAAGATTCCCCTTCGTGTGAAGTGGGATGTCAAGAAGTCTGATAAGTTCCGAGGTAATGTCAAGGAAACAGGTATTGGCTTCATGGGCTATGATTATGACACCGAAACCGACCAGTTCAAAGTCTATCTCCACTACGACCAGTTGTACTACTGGAAGTATGCAGAGGTATCCAAGCTTGGTAAGGGATTCGTTGATGGTAAGTTCATGGGAACCAAATGTCCCAAGTGTGGTGACAAATTCTTCCCGCCCCGTGTGAACTGCTGGAATCTTGATTGCAATATGGAACGCAGCGATTGGATCGAACTCAGGCAAGAAGGAATCGTCCACACCTGGACCATCGCTGGATGGAGTGGCAAGTCCTCATTGAAGAGGCTACCATTCGTGCTTGCATATGTCGTAGTTGACGGTTGCAAGACAGCTATCGCAAACGAGCTTCGAGGAATCGATCCTTGGGACACCGAGTTCGGTATGCCTGTCAAGGTTGTTTGGAAACCCGAGGACGAGCGACAAGGCACTGTTACGGATTGGCACTTTGAGCCTGCTGATGGCTGGAAACCCACAGTAGGTATGACCCCCGAGAAGGAGCGCATGAAGGAGCTTTGTGCCCCTGTTATCGAATGGGTCAAGTCAATGAAATAGTCTGATATATTGAATGAGCTGGATGATTCTCCAGCTCATTTTCCTATCTCTATCGATTTTCTTAATCTCGTTTTCTAGAGAGGGATGTCTATCCCTGCATTCTTCAACATTGCCACTGCAAAGTTCTTGACGCTCTCAAGAGGATCATCAAAGTTGAAATCAAATGCCAGATTGTATGTTTGCCCAATAAACACGATATCCGCATCGAGAGATAGGATTCGACTATTCACATCACTGAAGTCAGCTGCAAAGCTTGCTTCTGTGATATTGAATACTCCTCCCAAACCCCAGTCGACAACGAACTGTGTTAGTGACGAGAATCCTGAAATCACCTCTCTAGCTATGACCACAGCTCCTTCAGCTATTTTCAATGCAGCCCATGCAGCGACTCTTGCTGTCACAAGTGCGATAACACGTGGGTCTAGAGCTGGATTTGCTATTACAACTACCGCCTCTGCGATTTTCAGTGCTGTCTTTGCAATTTCAAGAACTGCCCAGGCTGCAGCACGCGCAATTTGTAATGCTCCAATCGTCACATAGTGAGCAGTTATCTCAGCAGAACGCCAACCAACTTCATAGACCAGTCTGGTCCATTTCCACGTCTTCTCCCACCAAGGTGCAGAATTATACCATTTGTTCCACCATGCTATTTCAGAGTTGAGCGTGTTTATCCTAGATTGAATAGATCGTATCTGTGAATCGATCTTGTTTACTTCATTTTGGGCAGCCGTTACTGCATTTTGGGCGTCCTTCAAGCCAGCGACTATTGCGTCCTGTTCCTTCTGCACGATTGCTATCATGTTGGATATCTGGATGTCCCAGCTTTCCACATCATGTTGTGCTGCGACTAATGCGTTCTGGGCGTCATTTAGTCCAGATACAGCTGCGTCTGTTATATCTTTGATAAAATTCAGGATATTTTCACGCACATAGTCCAGCAGATCATTCTTCATGTAGGCTCTCAAATAGACCCCGTCTCCTGAGCCTTTGAGAAGCTCGTCCAGACTAGGACCAGATACTTCTAGAGAGGCCTCAAACAAATCAAAGATTTTTGCCATTGTCAACAGGTAGAATCCATCTTCATCGATGTTGATATCCACCAAACCTTTCATTAGTCCTCCGAGGATGCTTATCGCTCCGGATACGACAAGCTGAAGATTGCTTGATGACCGTCGTAGATCAAGGTCAAACATTGCGCCTTTCTTTGTGTCACTCGCGTGAGTCAGCTTGATCAATTCAAACCCATTAATTGAGATGTCAATTGGATCTATTGCAGCTCTGATGTAAATTCCATCATCAGGATCCAATAGCGCTTCTGCAAAGATATTGAAATCGAAGATATCCAGTAGAGCTCTCATATGAAATCCTGCATTGTAGTTTACTCCTCCAACTATAGTATCCATTAGAGCATAGTGGAACTTTACATCACGCATTTCTATTCCGTCCAAGAATGCGAAGAACTGTTCAGGAATAATATCTGCAACAACGAAGAGGAGTGACCTGACAACTGTGCCAATATTCAGCTGATTGAACTCAATACTTAGCAACTGAAGTGTTGGTCCCTTCAGACTGATAGCTCCACTTCCAGTGAAGGAGCCAATAGTCACATCTGCCATGACACCAAACTCTGGCATGAAGGGCACGCTAACACCTATGTCCACTCCTAATCTGTTCACGGTTATTCCTTTAACACCCATAGGATCTTTCCATTCACCAGTCGTGTACGCTGATAGCTTTAGCGAAGGATCTGGATCGACCTCTAGGATGAAAGCACCCTTCAGAGGGAGATATTCTTCACCAATCCGCAAATCCATGTCCGATTCCAATCGAATACCAAAACCTTCAGATGCATATCTGATTCCGAAGAGGAATCCTTTGAGTATGATGACATCCTCTAGGTTGATATTCAACTTAGAACTTGCTAGGAATTCAAGCGAGAACGGACTTGTCGCTATAATTCCTGCGACACTCAGAGAATCCACATTCAATAGTTTCGTAACGAGGTCATCTTGGAAAGTCGCTTGGAAGTTGATTCCTTTCTTGATCTCTCCAGCTACTTTCACTTTTCTGAGTAGATCCATTGGCACCTTTAAATCTGCATTCGACAGAACTAATGCTTCATTGGTCAACGAATCCGAAACTGGATTAGGAATCGCAGGTACTTTCAGCAAACTGAGAGCCTTTTTGATTCCCATAGGTGTCGCCATAAGAGGTGCCCACTTTCCTGTTTCAGGATCTTTGTGAATTACGAATTCAATCACGGTTGCTTCGGTCGTAATCGTTGCTGAGAATAAAGGAATGCCAGGAGCGATTCTTAATTCGACATTTGTTATCTTCAATGCTCCAATCTCTGACAGACCCGGAGGTACTGGAAGGCTGAGAGCTTGAAGGCAATCTTCTGCAAAAGTCCCTAGATTAACTGATATTGGGGCACTGGCCGTCAACTCAAAATCACCGGGGAATTTACATCCGATGATTAAGGGTAGGTTTCCTACATTGAAAGTTCCGTGCATGTCAACTGAGAAGACTCTTACGTTTTCATCACTCAGTTTTTGAGTGATATTGATTTTAACATCGCTGATTGAGAAATTGAATGTGGGTATGGCAAAACCACTATCCGATTCAATGTCAATGGCAAATTCTTTGGTCCTGAGATTATATGAAAGGGACAAATCGACTTCAAGATCTGATGGCGGAGAAAAGTTACTTGAGAGGTCTTGGAGAGATGCTATTCCAAGGTCGCTCACGATTGATTGGAAATCCAAAGTGGTCTTCGCTTCGAGTATTTGATCAGTATCTTTAGGAGCGATCGAGTAATCAATCACTGTTGAGCCTACTTTTATTTTCCCATCAAGCATAATTACTGTTTGAGGACTTGGGACAGTGGTTGTTTTGGGATCACGCTTAATCGTAATCTCTGGAGTTAGGAATATGTTTGTATTCTCCACAATCTCCCAGTCACCATCAGTAGTTGCTTTCAATGTGTACGACCCTGTACTAGGCACATATTCCAAGTTTATGTCGAAAAGGGGAATCTCTATTGGACTTACAGAATTAATGAAATCCGATACCTCTGGTAGACCAATACTTGAGATCAGTGATGTGAGTCCCACATCCTGAATATCAACAGTGAGTGTTGGATTTGGAAATGTTGCAGATACTTCAGCAGAAATCATTCCCATCTTTAGTTTTCCAAGCATAGTTGTTACAATGGGTTGGGATGGGTTCTCCTCATCGATTGGTTCTCTTGTTAAGGTAATTACTGGAGTAAGTGAGATTGCAGGTTGCTCCAATAGCATCCAATCATCACTTGTCGTTATCTTGAGAGCAAATGCTTGTGTGTTGGGTGTATAATAGAAGTAAATATCTAACTTAGGTGCCTCTCCAGTTGGTGATAGACTATCGAAGAAATCGGAAACATCAGTAAGACCCAAATCTGATAAAATGGATGCGAAGTCAAGGTTGTGCAACTCGATAGAGAACTCAGGACTTGGAAAAGTTGCTGAGATTTCAACATTCATATCCGCTATCCGGATCACGCCAGACAAACTTGTACTCAACACTGGTTGCTTACCCGGAGCAGGAATATCCCTCTTGACCTTGATGTTTGGTCTAAGAAAGATGTTTGGGGATTCTAATATCTTCCACTCGCCTGAAGTGGAGGTTTCCAATGTGAAAACTTTCGTGCCTGCATTATAGTCAATATGGATGTCGAAAGCTGGTGTTTCAACTGGAGTGAAGGACTTTAGGAAATCAGCCACCTCCACAAGACCAATATCTGAGAATAAAGTAGTGAAATCTAAATTCTTGATATCGATACTCAAATCCGGATCCGGAAATGATACAGAAATTGCCATAGATACTGGTCCTACATGAAGTGTTCCTGACAGATTACCTGAATATCCTAATTCTTTGAGTGTCCCAGTAGAAGGTTCACTCGTTTCGAGATCTACTCCTGACCTACTGACGTTGATGCTTACATCGTGAATCGAAATATCCAATGTATCTCCTGCTATCACCCATGGTTCAGATGCTTTTACATCCAACTTCATTTCCTTTTTTGCAGAATTACATCTAAATGCAGTTTCAGAGAAGCGTATCATTGATCCACTTGCATCGGATTTCAAAGCACTGAGAATCTGACCACCGAGTTCAACTGCCAAGTCTCCTCCATTAGAGATTCCGCATTGAAGTGTACAGACTTCAATAATTCCTTCATCACTCATTTCAAAAGATAGATCCACTTGAATTCCTGAGATGCCTAGCAAATCAATTGTTCCGGCGATTCTCAGCGTATTGTTCTCAGCTGTTATTTTCGGATTTTTCAGGGTTAGTTGAGCAGCGATATTTTCCAAGATGTGAATTACTGCGGGTTCTTGAATTTCAGATAGAACAAGAGTACCATCATTGGTGTTTATGTTTTCACGGATTTGGGTTTCTAGTATTTCTAGACTCATATTATTCCCACCTCCTACTTACCCCCTTTCTTCATCGGACTCTTGTCTGTTCGGCTTTGTTGCTTCTTCTTTCGTTCTGCTTTTACCTTTGAAATGGTTTTTTCCATCTCGCCCCTACTGTCATCATATTCCTTGTCTATCCTCTTCCTTTCCTTAAGGAAACTAATCATTCTAGGGTCTTTCTCGATTGGCATATCACGGAAACCTGATCTAATTGACTCTCTCTCAATTCTAAGCTGTTCCAAGCGTCCTCGCTGAGAAAGTTCCTGCTGTATCAAACTCGGAATTTCTTGTTCAAGCAATCCAATATCTTTGGTAATCTGTTGAACTTTTTCTTCAAACTTCTTCCTTGCAGACTCCAATTTAGCAGCATCTAGTTCTACAGGATTCTCGAGGTCGACATCCTTGTGAAGCGAGTGACGGAATTCTTCTTCCGCTCTTGCAATCTCTGCTCTGCGAATCTTACTCCGCAGTTTAAAATCATCTAATTTCTGTTTAGATGCTTTCCAGTCCCTCTCAGCATTGTGAATTTCTCTTTCCACTCTCGGTAATGCTCGTCTGGGACCTTTTCTTTCACGCCTTAGACTTTCTTCAACATCGACCGATAAAATATCAAATCGCTTCTTTCTTTCTTTTGCATGGGCGAACGTCTCTCTGACTTTGATATACCTCTCATCAGATTGTATATACTTGGGAATTTCAAAGTCGTCTGGTTCCCCCGTTTTACCACGACTCATGTTTAATAACTCCTTGATTCATTGATTAACTAAATCAATAGGCAATAATACAACTAACTTGCTAATAAAATGGGTGTTATATGAGCATATTCACTCAAATATCGTGCACCGATTCCTTAACTTCTGGTGCCCAGAGAGAAAGCGATTGTTTTCAAAAAGAGGTGTTTTTAATATAAAATGGTAATAAATTGAAAAAGTGATTTTATATTAAAGTGGAATGATAGAGTGCTTTACAGCAAAGTGATTTCTTTGCTGTCATAAGGTGGGATGTTGTTGAATCTCGAGCCAAAATACGTATTCTTGGGTAATACCATCACTGCAGCATTCTTTGGCATCACATTCTTTCTCATGCCTGAGATGACTGCAAATCTAATGGGAATAATGACGGATGCACAAGGGTATGCAACTGCGCAATTCATGGGACTAGGATTTCTATTATCAGCAGCCTTTGTATTCTCATATCGGAATGTGCCTCATTCGACTGATCGACAATTCGTGTTTCTTGCGTTATTCCTGTATTTTCTATTCATGGTAGTATTGCATGTACTATACCATTCACTGACGAACCCTGTCGTCATAGTAGCGATGATAATCGAAGGGATTTGGGTGGTTCTCTATCTTATTCTTTTCATAATCAACATGAAGAAAAGCTGAAATCCGGGTCAAGTTGGTGAGTACTCAACATTGAGAGTTGGGAAACCGACTCTCTTCTTTCTTTTTGAGATTTCTCTCTTGCAGCAACTACTTATCATTGAAGCTGGCTGTTCACTCTCTCTTCCAGTGTTCCATAAAGCGCTGGAGAGAGATTGCCCTTGATCTTCTCAATAATTTGATCAGTTTCACCCTTTGAAAGCTCTTCAGAAAGCCATACGTATGACTGGCCCAAAGAAATCAATTTGTCACTCCATGATACTATCTCTGATGTTGAAATATACTCACTCAATGAATTGAGCATTCCTTGGATGAAGGATCCTGGTGGAATTGGAGATCTGATCTTTCTGACATCTTCAATCTTCTTGTCTAGAAGCGGCGAGAGGAAATCATTGAAGTCAGTGAACTCATCTTGGTATATTGCGTTTATCCTGAGTTTCACAATATACTCTCCCTTGTTATAACCTAGAAAGCTTATCATCAAATATTCAAGGATATTCTCTACTTCCGCAAGATTCTTTGTAAGTTCAGTAAGAAGGACGAAATGGAATCTATTCTGCTTCCTCGAAGGGGTCTTCACATCAAGGTGTCTGATGGTATACACAGTATCTGCTAGTGTCAAGGATTTGATCTCACTCCGTCCAGAGGACTTGATGACATCCTTTGCTAGCATCTGAAGTACCGATATGAGGTTTGGAATGAGGTTTTGCACGACTTGCTCCTCTGAAGTGCGAACATACGAATAGACTTGTGCACCATCTTCCTGAATTATCGTGAATCCCATAATAGTCGCCATAGATTCTCGTCGCCTCTGTTCGAGTCCACTAGCTCTCCGATATAAATGAAGTTCGGATACGGCGCAATGTTCTGCTTGTCACTATCTGTAGAGAATTCTGATTTCTATGCAATGAGAAGCAAATTAATATCCGTTTCACAGATATGACGAAGTAGAAACTGAGGAACCTACGATGAACGAGAATTCGGCACCAAAGCGTGTTGGTTTATTCATTATTTTTCTGCTGTTCGGTCTAGCAACTTGGATTTTCCCTCTGATGCTAACAGACCTCATCAAATTGGCATATCAGCTATGTCTCCCCATTCTCTTTCTATTAGCTGCATTATGGTTGAAACGAAGTGAGAATCTTAGCATCTACTATCCAGTTGTTTATGCTTTCTTCATAGCTGCAGTTGCCACTGCTCTAGCCGCTCCCTTTGGTGGAGGGACTACGGTTGATAATCGCACATACAATCTTCTTATCAGTTCCATTTTGGTTGTTGGCTCAATTCTAATTCTCACAAAACTCTCTGGTGGGGACTTCAAATCGGTATTCCTCCAGAAAGGCAATTTACGATCAGGATTGATCCTTGGGTGGATTATATTTTTCTTCTTCCTAGTTACGGCACTTCCCGCCTCTCAGCTATTTGGGGCAAACCCCGTGACAACAGAGCAGCTTATTGAATGGACTCCTTGGATGGCAGTTTTCATTTTTGTAAATGGCCTTCGCGAGGAACTGTGGTTTAGGGGTATCTTTCTGAGGAAGTACACTTCATTTCTCGGAAATGACCCGAGCAACTTCCTTCAAGCAATGATCTTTGGAGCTGCACACTTGGTCTTTCCAATATCGATACTGAATCTAACTGGGAATCTTATGTTATTCTTTCTTACATTTCTAATTGGGTTCCTATGCGGTGCTGCTATGCTCAAGACTGACAGCATCCTAGCTTCTATCCTCATTCATGCTGGAGCGGATATACCCTTCTTGATAGCAGCATTCTCCTTCATTTAGTGAGTTGGCAAAAGCCAACTCCCCCTTTTTCGATTGCGATTCATTGCCGATGAAATCTTTTCATAGGCAAAACTTGACACAACTCACACAATTAAATTGGCCAATATCATATGTTATGAATGAAGGAAGTCAAATCAATGATAGGGTCTCTTCAAATAACAGTACCTGCAGGATGCATGAATGACTGTGGCTTCTGTGTATATAGACAACATGCTACAAAATTCAAGACTAGTTGGAAAAGTGATCATGAGCGATGGAGGCAAGAGGTTGAAAGAAGACTCAGATATGCAGCTGTCAGGGTAGCTGCTATCATGATAACTAGTCATGGCGAGCCAACCATCAACATGACCTACATCAGGGATATCATGGAAATTGTCAATAGAGTCACTCCCGAGCTCGCTCAGGCAGAGATTCAGACTAGTGGGGTTGATTTGACTGATGAGAAGTTGGATCGACTCTATGAGTATGGTGTTCGTGTTATTTCATTGTCCCTGCCTGCTCTAGATCGGGATGCCATTATCGAGATAATGAAGGTTCCACAGAAGTATCAATACGACCCCGTCGTCCTCTCCAAAATGATAAGATCCAAGGGATTTACTCTGAGGTACTCCATTGCGATGACCAGCTGGTTTGATGATTATTCACTTGACCATATCATGGATGAATTGGTTAATGAATGGAAGCCCAATCAAGTTTCATTCAAGAAGATCTATGGCGCTAATCATATGGCATCTGGACGGTATGAGGATCTTGCCAAGGAGTTCAAGTCTAGGGAAGAGAACAAGAAACTCGAACTTCTTGCTTTAGGTCTTTGGAAATACGATTCGCGAGGGATAGGTGTAGTCTGGAATGACGATTGTATGATCGCTCGAGAGCAGGAAGATCCAAGGTATCTCATTCTTCAGCCGGATGCAAAACTGTACACACGATGGGATAGCAAAGCATCTGTGATATTCTAGATTGGAGTGTTTCTTAGTGAATTTGAATACCTTATGAAAGACATATACACTATCGCGCACTATGATTTGCTGGTGAAAATGCGTGGCTATAACGATTAAATGTCTAGCACATGCTAGTTTCCTGATTAAAGCAAAAGACCAAGTCATCTATATCGATCCATCGACAAAGCACACTGGACTAAAGGCAAAGAATATGGAACCTGCGGACTTGATTCTAGTAACACATGAACATGCTGATCATTTCGATCCCGATTTACTGAAGAAGATTCGAAAATTGGGGTCTCCAATTATTGGGACACCAAAGATCAAAGAGAAGATGAAGGGCGGCATTGTGTGGGACATGGGCCCAGGCAACTTCATGGAAATAAGTGGTGGAGTCAAAGTTAGAGCAGTTGAGGCCTATAATATCAAGAGATTCAGGTCTCCGGGTGAGCCATTCCATCCAAAAGGATTGGGAGTTGGCTATATTATTACCATTGAGGGAAAACGTATCTATCATGCAGGTGACACGGATCTTATACCTGAGATGGATCTGATGGGTGAGATAGATGTAGCGCTACTTCCCAGCGGAGATACTTATACGATGGACATGGCGGAAGCAGCAGAGGCAGCTTTGAAAATAAGTCCAAGAGTCGCCATTCCGATGCACGTAAAGGATGCTGACCCGAACATCTTCAAGACCACCGTTGAAGGTAAATCGCAAACCAAGGTAGTGCTTCTTGGGGACGGTGAGGAATACACACTCGACGACTAGGGTTTCGACTGTATTCTCTTGATTGCATCTTTGCTCTCATTGGTGAAGTCAAGTTCGTCATCAGGTGGATGAAGTAACGCCTTTTCGAGCATATCAAGGGCTTCTTCATCCCTACACAATCTCTCTAGAGCACGTCCTAGCTGATAAAGGAGTGCATGATTCGTTGGGTCAAGTGAAAGGCCATGCTGAAATGCGTCTGTAGCAAGAAGGTATCTACCTTGATTCATGACAATCAGACCCAGATTGTAGTATGCCTCTTTATTCTTGGAATCCAGTGTCAAAGAAGCTAGAAGCAGGGTCTCTCCCTCAGGCTCGAATCCTTGCGCAGCTCTTGTTATTCCCAAATACATCAGAGCTTCAGGACCACTGGGATTTTGGTCTAACAATTTGGTAGCCTTCTGTTCTGCTAGTCTCCATTCCTTGTTTCTTATTGCTCCTTGAATATCCTCAATTAGGGCCATCGTTGCTTGGCTGTCAGGTGTTGGTTCAGCTGGATTCATTATTCATACCCTTCAATGGAGCTTGAAACGAATGTACATAATTCCTTTGTATTGACGATTCTGTGTCTATTTTCCATCTAAAAAGGCAGGGAATATGAGGATGAAACACGAGCCTTCCTTGTAGTCACCAAGAATTCTATCTTCAACTGTGATGCTACCGCCAAAGAAATCAGTGAGTGCTTTCACAAGCGATAATCCCAGACCGCTTCCTTGAGCTCCCTTCATATAGCGTGTGAAAAGAGACTCTCTGACATTAGGATGAATTCCTGGACCATGATCGGATATTCTCACTTGCCAGAAGATCACATCCTCCTCTTGTTTCTGTGATATCTCTATCTCAACGATTTCTCCTTTCGAATACTCGACTGCATTTAGCAGCAAGTTCTGGAAGATGTCTGGAAGCAAATCATTTGCAAGTATTTCGCACTTATCATAGGGCTGTTCTAATTTCATACTCATAGTTTGATTTGGAAATATTCTTGTTATCATATCAAATGTAGAAGTAATGGTTTGAATAAGGTCATACGGTTTGAAATCACTCTTTGCTAGAACTTCCAGATTTCCCAGTTTACGGACATTTCTAACAAGTCTATCTGCTTCTAGTAAGGTTCGGTAAGCATCAGTTAGATTCTTTTCCTTTATGAAATCAGGTGTCGATTCCATTAATACCAATTCGATTGTGTTCAGAATGATTTGGT
Organism: Candidatus Thorarchaeota archaeon; assembly: GCA_048884965.1. Lineage (GTDB taxonomy): Archaea > Asgardarchaeota > Thorarchaeia > Thorarchaeales > Thorarchaeaceae > MP5-2226. The sequence continues at coordinate 114,623 of JBHLQH010000001.1, forward strand.
GATGATTTGATATGTCATGTGCTAGTACATCTGCATATACTTTGGCTCTTGTTTCAGATTGCTGGGCTCTAAGTGACGACTCTAGATACATGTAACCCAGTATACCGGGTGCGATAAACAAGCCCAACAGGATTACAGCTTCGCTCAACCACCAACCTATTGTCCAAGTCGCAAAATTACCTTTAAGCAAACCAGGGATGAACCATATTGAGAGAAATGCCACTGATATGGAATCTAGAAGCAGCGATCCATGATTGACTTGGAATAGGATGAAAGAAAGAAGTACTAGCAGCATAATAGCTGTCAAGCAAAATACCAGCATTAATGCCCTTCCCAATGCTGTTGGATCCCATGTGGAACTTGATAGAATGTTGGAACGAATTCCTACACCAATTGTCATCAGCGATCCTCCTACCAGTAAACCTAGTATGACCCATCTTCGTGGCTCATCAACTATTCTTGGAATTCTGGTTTCTTTCATCCAAACTACAGATAGAGCGATTGCTGGTATTGAGAGTAATGAAGCTGTGAGTTCGAAGACTAAGGATTCAATCTGTGATTGTGCTGATATGATTGTATAGAATGCTTGAGCCACTCCCGTGATTGTCCATAATGAATACACGAAAATAATTGGGTATAGATATCTCTTCCCGCTCACGATTGCGTATTTCATAGTAAATAATGTGATAGTGATTGACATGAACGTGGAACCGATTTGTGCCAACAGAGCCACTCCCACTTCATAGTATATGATATGTGGCCATCCCAATTCAACAATCATCGTTAAGAAGAGTAAGCTGATGATAAATCCTGCAACACTATTAGTGAAAATTTCTCCAGATTTCGATTCTTCACTTTCATATCTTCTCAATAACGGTATTGAGAAAGCAATATAGATGGTGAAAAATGCTACAATTTGGAAACAAATGGTTAGGATCCAAATTGAGGAGTCTGTCGCCATCGCTAGCCACGAAAACACCACAGACAATGCTAGTAAGAACATAGCACCTACTACTCGTAGGGCTTTTACATATTCGAATAATCTATGACCTTTCAGGAAAAAGAAGCAAGTTGCACTCAGAAAGGCTATAGATCCTATTGCAAGAAGAGTTGCGATTAGTAGCAGAAGTTGCGAATCAAGCATTGGAAACACTTGCAATCTCGCTATTCCATGAATCGCCAATGCAGCCAGGAATGATATGACAGTAACCATGTTAGTGGTTCCTGTATTAGAATCCTCTGTCTTTCTGTATTCTACAAAGGATCCGATACTGAGGAAAATACCTAGAATGAGCACTTGTAGTATGTCCGAAGCTAGCACAAAGGATGTCTTTTGTAGGATTGGTGATATCCCCTCAAAATGCTTCTCAATAGCGCCTCCCATTTCAGTGAGGGCATAGTACCCAATCGCAAAGATAAACCAGAGAAATGAATTCTTTGGCGTATTCCTATATTGAAAGAAAAGAGCTGATAGACACAGTCCCGCCAATACTGATGCTAGTGACTCGAAACCAACCGCTATAATAGGTCGAGTCCACAAAGGCAAGCTGATAGCGAACAAACTGAATGCAACTATGATGCTAGTCGACATAAGCAGCGAGAATCGCTTGATGGTATTCCTTTTCATAGCTGATTAATGTTCATTACAATCCTCTAAAAAAAGAGTATTAGGATATCATATGATTAGGTTTGATATCGCATACTCGAATAGCTTTCATAATTTGAGAAAATGTGAATGATGTCCTGATTAATGAGTTGATTCAAATCGATTTTGTAGTTGTATCAGAAGGAGTTATTCTACACTATTGGTTTTCTACTAGTTACTCTAATAAGAATTCAATGTGACTCCATTATGGTTTCAGAAAATGGAGTGATATCCTGTGATGGCTGCTGACATTCCACCAGAATTTGCACATCTGCGGGATAGTGAATCGATTCCATGGGATAAGCTGGTTGTAGATGCAAACAAGCTCATAAAGAAAGGGATGCAGGAATTTGAAGCTTTTACTGACATAGTGATTGATGTTGCCAAGAAGGAACAGAAGAAGAAGAATCCCAACTTGGATATTATGACGATTGGAATCGAAGCATGTATTGCTCGTGGAAGATTTGATGAAGGTGTTGCTTTTACGAATGGCCTCCGTGCCTTTAGGATTCTCACTCTTAGGGCAATCGCACTATTCACGATTTCTGATGCTAGTAAGATAAAAGATATTCAAGAGCAAGTCGAGTTATTGGCTGGTGACAATCCATCGCTACTTGATCAAGTCCGACTTCTCTCGGTTCGAATATTATATGGTGCGTCTGCACAGGACGAAAGTGTACTCGCTCATATAATCGAGTTTGACAATCTACTAGAAAAGCACACAGAGCTTATGCAAAATCCAATCCCTGAAACTCTGTTTACGATTTATGTAATAGGTGTCCTGTTTTCTCAGGTCGGGGAAAATGAACGCGCATTGAAGACTGCGTTTGCCTTGGAACGAATCGGACACGTGACAAATAGACAGACCGTGTTGATTCTCAGCGAGAACTTGAGAGGTCGAATCTGTAATCGTCTGGGGGAGTTTCAAGAAGCAGAAATCCACTATAGGCATGTTCTTCAAATTAGCAAGTCCTTGGGACATAGACTTGGCCTTGGAATCGCACTGAATAATCTTGGATCACTGATGTTGAATTCACTTCGTCTAGAGGAGGCTTTTGAATACCTGCAGCAAGCAAATGAACTCTTGGAGTCTGATGCTCACAGGATAGTATTTCTAACCAACTTGGGCGAAATCACAGCTCTACTTGGCGAGTTGGAAAGAAGCAAGGAGTATATGCAGCAGGCATTAGCATTGGATCAGAGAACAAGCATTGGCATAATCGAGCCTTATACATGGATGGTCATTCTACTGACACGAACTAGGGAATTTCAAAGTGCATCACACTACTTGGCATCAGCAAAGAAAATCGCGGACCGTTCAAAAACTCCGAAAGATAAAGCGGCGTACTATCATGCAAAAGGAGTGCTTGAAGGCTCCGAAGAAACTACGGTGAAAGCCATAAAATCACTAACCAATGCCCTAAAGATTGCAAAGGAGAATAGACTTCTTGAATGGCTAATTCGTCCATTGCTAGATATTGTACGAACATATCTCTCCGCATTCAAGAGTAAGGAAGAAGAAGAATATCTAGATAAAGCAGCATATCATCTTGAGGACCTCATTCAGATAGCAAGAGAGCAAAAGCTCCACTCACTCAATGCTGAAGCACTTCTACTAAGAAGCGAAATTCGAGCTCATGCGGGTAGAATAGACGAAGCCAAAGAAGACTTGGACCGTGTTGCTGGATTAGCGTCATTCCTAGATAATTCTCGATTGGAATCAATAGTCGCAGAGCGAATCAAGGCGCTTTCAAAGCAGAGTGTAGCCACAGTTCCATTAGGATATTCAGAGATCGACAAAGCAATGGACCGTGTTGCTGGATTCCATCCTGCAAGGGACCATGAAGAGGTTCCTACTCCTCAGATCCATGTTTTAATAGCTATGAATAGAGCATCTGGTCTTCCCGAATACGTTCATCACTTTGATGATTCTCTAGAAATGGATAGCTCTATCCTCAGTGGGTTCATCACAGCAATCACGCAATTCGCAGGTGAGATGATGGGTAGTGGACTAATTCGTTCCATAAATCAAGAGGGCTTCACATTGATGATGGAACATACCTCAAATCGGATCGTTACACTCATTGTGAGCAAAGAAACCTTTGATGTAAGGTTCAAACTGAATGACTTCGCGAATCAGTTCGAGGAAACTTTTCCAGCAAGCAAGGATTCCATCGTTACTAGTGAGTATCAAGCAGCGGGTGAACTAGTCTCAGCCATTTTTGGCTCTTAAGGTCCAATCGAATTATAGTCTACCATGGGACTTTCTTTTCAGGAATTTTCCATGTCCTACCTCGCCAACGAATTTACCTTCCTTAGCAACAACTTTTCCTCTTGAGATAGTCACATATGGATAGCCTTTCAACTTCCATCCTTCAAAAGGACTCCAGTCACAATTTGTCTGAAGGTCTGATGCATGAATCGTTACATCCCTGTTCGGTTCAAATACCAAGATGTCCGCATCGCTGCCGATCTCGATTGCACCTTTCTCTGGATACATTCCAAAGAGCTTCGCGGGATTCGTACTTACTAAGGCCACAAATTGATTCAGTGAGAGACCTCGTTTTCCAACTCCCTCGGTATACATGAGTGGTACCATGGTTTCCACTCCTGGCATCCCAAACGGTATCTTCCGGAAATCTCCGCCCCAAGCAGCTTTTTGCTTTGTGGTGAATGTACACGTATCAGTTGCTATGATCTCTACATCTCCTTCCACAAGGCCCTTCCATAGCCTTTCGCTGTCATGTGGTTTTTTGATTTGTGGGCAGGTTGCGAAAAGATGTCCGTTCTCGCCTTTGAACACTTCATCGTCTAGCAGTAGGTATTGTGGACAGGTTTCTGCATGCACATTCACTCCTCGTTCCTTCCCTGCACGGACCGCATCTGCGCCTTCTCCCGTTGACATATGAACAATGTAGAGTTTCCCGCCAGTTGCTTCAGCCCATTTGATGGCTCTGATGATTGCTTCCTCTTCAGTATAGCATGGACGTGATAGAGTGTGACCGTATGCTCCCCACTTCTCCTTATCCTTTGCATATCTCTCAATGAGCATATCAAGGATATCGACGCTCTCAGCATGAACTCCTATATGTCCTCCGTGCTTTAGCGTTTCCTCAAGTGCTTGGAAAAGCATGCCATCATCTGCCATCCAACCTTCGTTCTTATAGATCATAAACATCTTGAAGGTCGGGATGCCATAATCGATGATCTCTTTGATCTCAGATTGAGTCTTGTCATTCCAATCAGTGATTGCTGCATGTAGTCCATAATCTATGCATACTTTTGAGTCAGCTTCAGCTCTTCTGGCCTCTACTGCATCCATAATGCCCTTCCCTTTTTGTTGAATCGCAAAATCCAAGATTGTCGTAACGCCTCCGCATGCTGCAGCCTTCGTTCCGTTCTCGAAATCATCTGCAGACACAGTACCTGAGAAAGGAAGCTGGAAATGCACGTGTACATCAATTCCGCCTGGGAATACGTACATCCCATCAGCATCAACGATTTCTGTCCGTGAGCTTCCTTCCAAACTAGCTGCAATCGCAGCAATTTTCCCATCCTTTACGCCAATATCAACATTCGATGAATCAATGGCTGTAACGACATTTCCGTTTTTCACAATTAGATCAAAATCTGTCACAGCTTTCTACCTCCGATCAGACAAGACAACTCCTAAACGTTGGTATCGGGCAAATAAATCGCTTTGGGCTCATGGTTTTCCTAGGGAAATTGGAATTCGTAAGATGTATTAGATGAGAAAGCAACATTGAGCAATACGACTTCCATGGAGTAGAAAGGATGCGAAATGTAAGAATAGGTCTCGTTCAAGCGAAATGGGAAGGAGATGTTGATAGTGAGACCGTCATTGAACAGAATATTGAGCGTATGATACGGAAACACGAGGGGTTCGCTATGATGGCAGAACAGCAGCATGTGCAGATTCTATGTTTCCAAGAGTTATTCTATGGACCCTACTTCTGTGCAGAGCAGGATCGACGCTGGTACAAGTATGCAGAGCCCATTCCCGGACCATTGACTGAGCGTATGAGTAGACTTGCGAAGAAGCACAAGCTCGTTCTCATAGCACCCATGTATGAGGAGGAATCCGTTGGTGTCTACTATAACACAGCAGTCATCTTCAACCCTGAAGGGGAGATGCTGGGTAAATTCAGGAAGATGCACATTCCTCATCTTGATCCTGGATTTTGGGAGAAGTTCTACTTCCGACCTGGCAATCTTGGATATCCAGTCTTTGACACTCCCTTCGGTAAAGTGGGAATCTACATCTGTTACGATAGACACTTTCCTGAAGGCGCTCGGGCATTAGGCATCAACGGAGCTGAGATCGTCTTCAATCCTTCTGCCACGGTTGCAGGCCTTTCAGAGCATCTCTGGAAGATTGAACAACCTGCGCATGCCGTTGCAAATGGCTACTTCATAGCCGCAATCAATCGGGTAGGCGAAGAGCCATGGAGTACAGGCATGTTCTATGGAAGTTCATATGTTGCTGATCCTAGGGGGCAGATCGTAAAACAGGGGTCTCGTGATAATGAGGAGCTTGTTGTTGTCGATATAGACCTTGATCTAATTAGAGAAGTACGGAATACTTGGCAGTTCTTTCGTGATCGTCGACCTGACTCTTATGCAGACCTAACGAAGAGTTGAGAGAGCCTCTAGAGGCTCTTCTCGACTTCCGTGAACGATTCATCCAATATATTGCAAGCTCTATCGATCTGTTCCATTGTTAGCTCTAGTGGTGGTTGAATTCGGATGACATTGTTATCGAGACCTCCTTTTCCGATGAGCAGGCCCCTTTCTTTGGTCAGCTCCATGATTCGGAGTATTTCTTGAAACGCTGGTTCCTTTGTCGTTCTATCTTTAACAAGTTCAATACCTATCATCATCCCTTGACCACGAACATCTCCCATAATCCTGTGCTTCTCTTGAAGTTCTTTCAAGTTCCTCTTTAGATATGCTCCATGCTTCTCGGCTCTTTCAAGGTAGTTGTTCTCCTCGATGATTTCGAGCACAGCAACAGCTCCCGCGCATGAGAGTGGATTCCCACCAAATGTCGCAAAACCATCTATCATCATGTAATCCTTGGCAATCTCCGGTCTGGTCAAGAAGCCTCCTATTGGTAGTCCACTTCCAAATCCTTTTGCCATGGTTATGATATCTGGTTCCACTCCAGTGTGCTGAATGCCCCACCATTTTCCTCCCGTTCTTCCAAAACCTGTCTGGACCTCATCGGATATGTAAAGGCCTCCATACTCTTTGACAATCTCGTGAACTATTTGGAAGTACTCTTTAGGCGGTTGGATGATTCCTCCAACGCCTTGGATTGGTTCTGCAATGAATGCCGCTATTGCATTGTTCGTTTGGGTTCTGATGACTTCCTTGAGATATCGCGCGCATTCGAAATCACATTCTGGGTACTCTTTTCCGAATTGGCAGCGATAGCAATGTCCATAGGATGTAAAACGGACACCTGATGGATGTGGCTCTGCTACGGATCTCCACCCCGAGGTAGAGATCTCTCTTGTTAGCGTTGTGCGGCCATGATATGCCCGAGAGCACGCGACTATGTACGGGCTGTTGGTATATTTCCTAGCCATAAACAAAGCAGCTTCATTTGCTTCTGATCCACTATTGACGATATATGCCTGAGAAAGTCCTCTCGGAGCAACTTGTGCCAGTTTCTTTGCTAGGACAGGATAGGGAGTCGTAGAATATAGAGTACTAGTATAGATTAGTCTCTCAGCTTGCCATTTCAAGGTAGCTACAAGCTTTGGATGTGCATATCCAGAAATTGTTGTGCAAATCCCTGCAAAGAGGTCGATGTATTCCTTCTCATTGCTATCTTTCAGAATTGCTCCATCTCCAGAGACAAAGAGAATCGGGTCTTTGTAGTAATGTCCGACCGTGGGAACAATATGTTTCTTTTCAGTTTCCAGTATCTCTTCTCTACTATATGCTTTCTTCAGGCTCTTGGGAACAAGTTCGTCATTCATCATTCGTCACCAATTCGTATCATCGGGAAAGAATCCTATAGTCACACCTACTAATGACTTTATCAGTCTGAATAACACAATGTTGTTTTTCATTAGCTCGATTAATGACATAGTTACAAATCAAAATTAATTGAAATTAATATGTTCCATTGAGAAACTAATAAAAAGGAACATTACTTCGACTGGTTACATTCGAAAACCACCAAAACTCTTGGATTTTCATTCATTTAACTCTGAATGGGGACTTCATCAATGCTACGAAAACTACTAACCGTCTTACTTCTGTTCACGCTTGTCCTTTCGATGTTCAATAACTTGTCTTATCCAATTGGTGATGTAGATTCACCTATGAGTACAGACAAAACCGCAATCAATGCTCTCGAAAGGGGAACCTATGATACGGCGAATGCGTATCCAGAACCTATGGACATTTCAGGAAACACATATTCTGATCACGCTCCCATTACGATTACTAGTAACAGTGAGTTTCTATCTCAGAAAACGACTGAATCTTGGAATGGGACTGGAGTTGAAGGTGATCCAATCGAGATCACTGGATATAATTTCACATCAACATCGGGAAATCTGATTTCTATCAGCAATACTGATTTGCATTTCACAATATTAGGGAATTTCTTTAGAGTCCCCACAGAGAACCATAATGGAATCTACCTAAGCAATGTGACGAATGGAAATATTACAGATAATTACTTTGACAAGGCTGACTTTGGTATCTATTTGGATGATGCAAACTTCACCACTATTACTGGAAATCACTTCACCTCTTTCGCAGGAGCATATGTCACTTCAGGTAGAAACAATAGTATCTCTCGTAATTACTTCAATACAACCGACACGTCTGTAATGCTCTATAGTTCGTCCACATACAACAACACCATTTACAACAATACTCTCCTTGGATCCACCTATGGTATTTACTTGTATGGCGCTTTGGAGAATGTAGTTACTCTGAATAACATCACTCAAACTTCGCTTTGCGGCATTTATCTTGTACAAACTACAGCTGCTTACAATGTTATCTCAGATAATATCATTCATGATTTAGTAGGCTCTGGAATAACTGGTATCTTTGTTTCTTCATATGCTCACAACAACACGATCAATTTGAACAATATCTCAAATGTAACTCTAAGTGTACGTTTATCGTATTCGGATAACAATACGATATCTAAGAATCAGATCACAAATACGACTCAAGCAATATCCGTTGAGTCTTCTCAATGGAATGAAGTTTATCTGAATAATATCTCTGACGTATCTGATGGATTTGATGGAGCATTCTCGCTTTATGTTTACAAGGGTGGAAACAATACGCTTCATCACAACAATATTAGCGACACAGACAATGCTGTTTTCATCTACCAGTCTGGACAGAATGACTTTCATCAAAACAACATCTATGAAGTTCGAGCCTTTGGATTTAATATGATGACCGGAGTGCTCAACACGATTTCCGATAATGAGATATCAAATGGAACCACTGCTTTTTACCTACAATCATCATCAACGAGCAACATGTTCAGTCGAAACATTCTCCAATTCCAAAACCAAGGCATTCAGCTTCAAACTACTTCACATTACAACTCATTCTATGAGAATACAATTTTGAATGCAACGAACTATGGGATTACTTCCACTACCTCTTCCTATCTCACTATCTATAATAATACAATTACCAACAGTGGGCTCAGAGGCGTAAATATCGGACCTTCTTCCTATCATGTGATTGCATTCAATGAATTAACAAATAATGGACAATATGGAATCTATCTCGATACCGGGCTTGGTAGTCAGATCTATAATAACACCGTTCGATACCACACTACAACAGGAGCCTATCTAATTAGCACAAACCAGCATAATGTTTCATACAATACATTTGCCAATAGCACGATAGGGCTGGCTCTGGTGCTATCCAGTCCCGGCTATACTATTGGCAACATCTTTGCCAACAATAGTGACACTGGTCTTCTCCTGTCTGCATCGAATGGGATTCCAGTCTCAGATAATCTGTTTTATCACAATGGTGTCTATGGCATTAGATTATCTAATTCATATGGAACTCCAATCGAAAACAATACAATTCACTCAGGTATACAACATGGGATTGCTATTGAAACAGGAAGCGATTTGACATTCATTAAAAACAATGATATCTTACACAACGGAATGTACGGAATTTGGGTTAGGTTTGGACCTAATACTATCCGGTTGAATAATATCTCTGGCAATGGTGTTGGAGTCTATATTGATACTGCAACCTCTAACTCCATAGAAAGCAACTTCATCGATAGCAACACTGATGGAGTACGGCTTGTAGACTCCGACGATAACACTATCCTACTCAACATGATTTACAATAACTCACAATACGGAATCTATAGTGAGAGCGGTTTCCCACAAGAAAGCACTGGAAATCACATCTATAACAATACGGTAATCTCCAATGGTGGGTATGGTGTATGGCTATATGCGACAGCTCGTACTACAGAAGTCAAATGGAACGATTTTATCAACAATACAGTTAATGCTGCTGATTCAAATCCCTCCTCATATCTCAATGTCTGGGATGAGAACTTCTACGACGATTGGGATCATGTACTTAGCTACTATGTCATCGGAGTAACCACCAACGATTATAATCCCGCAGATTTGCCACTCAATCCATCAAGAGTCCATTTCATGCTAGCTCCATCTATTACCTCCCCTGTTACTGGCAGCGATTATACAGGTGATCTCACAATCTTATGGAACGCCGCATATGACTCAGATGAGCATGCAGTTTCATATGCACTCCTCTATAGCAATGACAGTGGGAGTACCTGGAATCCAATTGTGAGTGGATTGACCAACACAAGTTTCTATTGGAATGCAACTTCTTTGGCTGAAGGAACTGAGTATCAAGTAAGATTGATTGCGTCGGACACTACTAATACAACTTTGACTAGCGATACAGGTGCCTTTAGCATTGATACACAAGCTCCTAGATTAGGTGTTGTGCCATCCAACTTCACAGTTGAGCTAAGTTGGGACCCAATACCAGTACTCAATTTCTCAGCATACGATTCAAATCCAGATTGGGCACATGTTCAGTGGTTGGGCTATGAGGTGAGCGAACCTGTCTATTGGTCAAATGGTACTCTTGAATATCTCAATTTCCCGGAGGCGAGTGTTATCTATGGAGTTGGTGTCCATGTTCTCTACTTGGTCGTATATGATATATCGGGTCACGAAACTTGGCATCCATTTTACATAACTGTAATCGACACAACAGATCCATCCATCGTAATTCCTGAAACCAATCAGACCTTTGAGCTAGGTCCTCATGGAAGTGTACTAACATGGACGATTTATGATTTGGCTCAAGGTACGTATGAGGCATACTTCAATGGGTCGCTTGACATGACAGATGACTGGGTAAGCAATACAGGGACCGAACTGAATGTCGATGGCTATATGCCCGGAGTCTACAATGTAACAGTTGTTCTCTATGACACATCCTGGAATAGTGTAAAGCATTCAATCAACATGACCGTCATTGACACAACTGCTCCAAGCATTTCCGTGTTCCCCTCTGATGATACAATTGAGGCGGGCACGATGGGGAATGTGTTGAACTGGACTGTCGTGGAACTTGACCCTGCGTACTACAATGTTACGATAAATTCTGAATTCAGTGAGGAGATAGAATACAACAATGGAACTGTGATCCTTGATATTGATGGAATGATACTTGGTTTCTACAATATCACTGTAGAGTTCTTTGACAACAGTGGGAACCTGGTGAATGACTCTGTATACATCACGGTTACAGATACAATAGCACCAATGATATCAGCTGAAACTGATATCGTACTTGAGTTCGGTTCAGTTGGAAATGTTGCGAATTGGACATCTACGGATGTTCTTCCATTTAATTACACAGCATACATTGATGCGACTAACTGGACATCAGGCTTTTGGAGTAATGGGTCTGTAGTTAGTATCGATATTGATGGACTTTCAGTTGGTAATCACACCTTGCGAATCTACTTTGCTGATACAACGAGCAATACAGACTACGCTGAAATCGTGATTTCAGTTAGAGATAGGACTAATCCTACTTGGGATCAGCCTCCTGAGGATCAGGTCTTTGAGTATGGAACTAGTTTCTACTATGACATCAACGCAACTGACTTGTCTGTTATTTCCTACTCCATTAACAATAGCATCTACTTTGAAATTGATACTGCTAGTGGCGTGATTGCAAACATCACCAATCTTTTGGTCGGTAACTATGGACTACAGATCAATGCTACAGATGCGTTAGGAAATGTGCTTACGATATCAATCACAATCACTGTTGAGGATACAACAGATCCCCTGTGGATTCAAACTCCTGAACAACAGATCTTGGAACTGGGATTGCCCTTCTTCTACGATGTGAATGCATCCGATTTATCCACTCTCTCCTACACAATAGATGACACTACTCACTTCCATATTGATTCATTAAATGGAGAAATCACGAATGCTACATTCCTAGATGTGGGTGTATATGAATTACAAGTCACTGCCACTGATAGTGAAGGGAACGTGTTGTCAACAACATTTGTGATTACCGTTGATGATACTATCTCTCCAGTGATTGACACATCTCCAAATGATATGGAATATACTGAAGGAACGACTGGACACACAGTCATATGGATCGTCACAGACCTAGATTCAGGTAACTATTCGTTATACATTGATGATGAATACATTTCAACAGAATCTTGGACCTCTCTAGTTCCCATTATCATAGTAGTAGAGGGATTGTCTGAAGGAGAACACACCATTGAACTTCGCTTCTTTGATAATAGTGGGAATATGATAACAAGCAGTATTACCATCACAGTCACTCCTTCGTTATCAACAAGTATAACCAATACTCCTTCAACTCCCATCACGGATACTGCAACTACTCCCATAACTCCCCCTGAAGGCGCACCTATGCTTCTTGTAGTCGTTGGTGTCGGTGTTTCTGGAATTGTACTGGTTGCTTTGGGTATAGGAGCAATCAAGAAAAGAGCAACGTAACTTCTATCGAACTAGCCTTGCAAAGACTTTAGAGGATAGAAAACTATCCCTGAAGTCTTGGAGGTTAGGAACATATGTCCAAGAGTCGACTGGAGATTGAGTTTGCAGGAATTCATTTCAAGAACCCATTCATGTTATCTTCAGCACCACCTTCTATGAATCCTAGACTTGTTACTCGTGCAGCTCGTTTGGGATGGGGTGGCGCAGTGTTGAAGACAGTAACAGAAACACCTACAGTGGATCCTAGAACACGTCTAGGTGCACTCAGGAAAGATAACCAATTAATTGGTATGAACAATATTGAGTTACTTTCTCGAGAAACAGTTGATACATGGATCAACTCCTATATTCCGAAGATGCGTGAAGAGTCTCCTGAAGACTTTGTGCTTATTGCGAGTATTATGAGTGGCACAGAACCTGAAGGATGGACCACGCTGGCAGAGAAATTCTCGGTTCCTGGAGTTAGTGCTCTAGAACTGAATGTATCTTGTCCACATGGAGCCCCAGGCAAACATATGGGCGCTTTCATTGGGCAGAATGCTGGTCTTGTCGAGGAGGTCACCAGAGCCGCAAAGAAAGGTACTGATTTGCCAATTCTAGTCAAGCTAACCCCCAATGTCACAGATGTTGTTCCAATCGCCCGCGCAGCAAAGAAAGGTGGTGCTGATGGTGTTTCTGCAATAAACACCGTTGAGTCACTAATTGGAATTGATATTGAAACCGCTACTCCTATGCCACAGGCATATTCAATCAAGCCAGGCTCCGATTCCAGTACATACGGTGGTTTTTGCGGTCCTGCTGTGAAACCAATTGGACTACGAGTAGTTTCACAGATAGCCAGAGCTGAACCTAACTTACTAATATCAGGAATTGGAGGGATCGAGGATTGGCATAGTGCTGCTGAGTACATCATGGTAGGAGCTCAGACTCTACAAGTCTGCACTGCAGTAATGTGGCACGGATTCGGGATCATCAAGGAGATGACATCAGGACTAGAGGAGTTCATGACACGCAAAGGCTACGAATCGCTCACGTCAATGGTTGGAGTTGCTTTGCCAAAACTAACTACCTGGGAGGCACTCGATAAGCTACCTCCTGTGGTTGCGAAGATAACAGATGCTTGCACTGGTTGCAAGAAATGCGTCATTGCATGCGCTGATGGTGGTTATGTTGCAATCCAGATGCGTGGAGAAAGAGCTGTTGTGAATGAGGAGAAATGTGATGGTTGCGGGTTATGTGCGGTTATATGTGATGATAAAGCTGTAGAGTTTGTCTATCTTATATGATTCATTACACAACAATCAAATAGCAGATTCACAGTAATGAAAAGTCCGCAAGGATGTGTGTGTCTTGACAGCTGAAGTCGTTAAGAATTATATCAATGGAAAATGGGTAGAATCAAAATCGAAGGAAACTAGTGATGTAGTCAATCCTGCAACAGGTGAGGTAATCGCTAAAACTCCGATGAGTACAGTCGAGGAAACTCAACAAGCTGTAGAGGCAGCCAAGACTGCTTTCAGACGGTGGCGTGCGACTCCAGCTATGACTCGTGTTCGTTATCTCAATAGGATTGGCAACGCATATGAGGAGCACTTTGAGGAACTCTCAAAGATTCTTACTGAGGAACAAGGAAAAGCCTTGGATGAATCTCGTGGTGAATATCGACGCACTATTGAGAACATTGAATGTGCTACAAGCATACCATCACTGCAAATGGGCTATAATGCTGAAGACATCGCTGCAGGAATTGATGAGAAGGTGATCAAGCAACCTCTGGGTGTTTTCTTCTGCATCGCTCCTTTCAACTTTCCCGGAATGGTTCCGACTTGGTTCTGGCCATTTGCAATCGGCACCGGTAACACATACATCGTCAAACCCTCACCTCAAGTCCCATTGAGTCAAGTACGCCAATTTGAGATAATTCATGACCTGGGCTTACCGAAGGGCGTTCTCAATATGGTGCACGGCGGCGCGGATGTTGCTAATACACTGATTGAAAGCCCCGACACAATTGGTGTGTCTTTTGTGGGTTCCACACATGTTGGAAAGCTTGTCTACAAGAAAGCTGGTGAGTATGGAAAGCGAGCTCAAGTCCAAGGCGGAGCTAAGAACTTCCTAACAGTCATGCCTGACGCGGATCTTGAAAGGGCTGTTCCTGCAATCATTACTTCATTCTATGGATGCTCTGGTCAGCGATGTCTGGCCGGAGGAGTCTTGCTAGCTGTTGGTGATATCTATGAGCCACTGAAGCAGGCTATAGTTGAAGCATCCAAGCAACTTTCTGTTGGGAACGGATTGGAAGAAGGAATCCAGATGGGCCCCATGGCATCGAAGCATGGAATGGACCACACATTGAGACTCATAGAATCTGGGATTCAAGAAGGCGCAGAGTTGATTCTTGATGGACGAGGACTAAAGGTTCCCGAGTATCCAAATGGCTTCTTCATCGGGCCAACTGTCTTTGACAAGGTCAAACCTAATATGAAGATAGCAACTGAGGAGATTTTTGGTCCGGTCATTCCTATCGTTCAGGTGAAGGATCTTGAGGAAGCAATCGAGCTGATTCATGCTAACAGATATGGGAACGCTTCTTCAGTTTTCACTACAAGTGGTAGTGTTGCGCGTGAATATGCGTATAAAGTTAAAGCTGGGAATATCGGTATCAATATTGGAGTGGCCGCTCCAATAGCGACATTTCCGTTCTCTGGGATGAAGGATTCATTTCTTGGTGACCTTCATGGACAAGGGCGTGATGCAGTAGATTTCTTCACAGAGAATAAGGTCGTTATTGAACGTTGGTTCTGATATGGATAGGATGTGATCGAACTGGAACTAGGTACTTTCGGATCTGTGATGAAGTTCGCAATGGATCTAGAATCGTTAGCCAAGGATTACTACGAAGACGCGCTCAAGATGATCTCAAACCCCTCATTCAGATCCATACTGGACCATTTGGCTAAAAGAGCCAATGTACGTCTGGCAACACTTGAGAGAATTCGTCGTGAGAACATTACTGAAATGATTCTTGAACCTATCAAAGGATTGGATTCTGATGCATATCCATATGAAATGAATCCAAATCCTTCCACTGATGACAAAGATACCCTCGACCTAGCTATCAACCTAGAGGAAACTCGTAAGAAATTCTTTGAAGCTGCTGGAAGTAAGATAGAATTTCTGATAGAAGCAGCTGATGCTTTCGAGCGACTTGGAGATGAGAATGCGGAGAATCTTGAATCCCTCAAAGCTTACCTCTAGCCCTAAGAAATAAGTGCTAGTACTGATATCTATAGGCTATGGATCTTATTCTGTACAGCCTCATCTTTTGGGTCGCTGCCATTGTATTCACAGGTCTTGAGGTCAGAGAGAAGACTGGAAATGTTATCACCACAATCATCAAAGTGATACCTGCCCTCACGGCTGTCGTGTTTGTATTCTCGTCGATACCGTCTCCTTCCCTCTTCTATCCTCTTTTACTGATTGCTTTGGTGTTCTGTGGATTGGGTGACGTCGCTATGGAGTACAATATCCTCCCTGGATTGGGGATGTTCCTCTTTGGACATATAGTGTTCATCATCAACTTTGTCATGCATAGTACGGTAGGTGTTGACATCATCCCAATTGCTGTATTCTTCATCTGTGTAGCTATGATGTTGGTCTATATTCTTCTGTTCCATAGATATCTCCTGACGGCAGAAGAACCAACTAAGATGATCAAAGCTGTTGATGTCTATGCTCTTGCTATCTCATTCACATTCTGCACCTCGATTTTGCTGTGGCTCTCAACTGCTACTCTCTTTGGATTCTTCCCAATTATTGGAGTTCTATTCTTCATAGCTTCTGATTCAATGATAGGGATACGAGAGTTTCACCATCGTTTTCGCTTTGATGAACCTGCCACCATGATTACCTATTATCTCGCGATATTCCTAATATCATTAGCAGCTATCATTTACATCGTGTAAAGGATTGTGATGGGAAGACTTGCTTCTTCCTTAATCGAAGAGCTTACTAGCAAATGATGTGAGTGCTTTGCGAAGGAGTGAGAGTTGCAAAGCTATGCAAGAAGATATTATTCAACTATTGGAGAGATATGACCTTCGGGTCCTCTCAAGTCGATTGGAAGTGGATCCGACCAATATGTCTGATCTATCCATCGTCTTTTCACACGAATCCTATCAAAATTTTGAAGCCCATCTTTTCACTATTGCCGATGCATGCGGTTGGTACCCACATCTACTACATTCAGGGGATGTAGAGGTTTTGTGTAGTGTTCTTCCAGATGAATCCCAGAAAGCCATCTGTCGTTTCACGGATGCAACAAGAGAGTTGATGCTTCAACTACAACGATACAGAGAGCGAATTGCATTAGGAGAAATTCCTAGCTTCATATGGGCACATCACGAATTCCGCTGGCATAGATTCGACTGGGACTCAGCAAAATGGGGCTCCCTTCCTTCAGAGGATTACTTGCAGTATGTGGATTCTTCAATTAGATCCCATATTCTACGACTGAACGAGCTCGGCTTTGTGACCAAGGAGAGTTGTTCTGGTCTCCCTGAAGAACATACTGATCGCGACCCATACTGGCCCTATATCATGTTTGAAGAGAGAGCCTATCCAGGAATCGCGCCTCATCTGTTTACACTATCTGATATTGCTCTGTGGGATGCAAAATACGCTCCTCACAATTTTGATGTCTATCTCAAGGCTCCACGGGGAGTGGCGACACTCGATTCATTTTGTAATCTTGTGAATTGTGCGACGGGTCTTTACAGGCATCTTCATGAGCACTCGCAAAAAGTGACCACAGTGAACCTTTCTTCTTTGACCTGGAGAATGAAATCCTATTCTGTCGAGAAGTAGATCTTAACTGAAACGAAATGAACTGGATACTCGAAGGAATATCCAGATATTTTCACAATTCAGTAAGGTTGCAATTACTTCAACGATCTACTGGAAGTTAGATGTATTTCAGAAGCTCTACATTTCCGAGAAATCAAGACATATTCCCGTTAGCTCCTACTGGTAGAGGTTCGAGGCGTGTCAAATGAAGTATGGAATATCATTGCCAAATTTTGGATGGTTTGGTGATATCAATGTGCTCATTGATGTTGCCACTGATGCAGAGGACGCAGGATGGGACGGATTCTTCCTATGGGATCATATGTTGGTTTTCAAAGAGGATCATACAATCTTTTCCGATCCCAATATTGCTCTTTCAGCTATAGCATGCAATACAAAGAAGATTTCATTCGGTCCGATGGTCACACCACTTCCTCGAAGACGTCCTTGGAAGGTAGCTCGAGAATGTGTCACTCTGGATCATCTCTCAAAGGGACGTTTCATTCTAGGGGTGGGAATCGGTGCTCCTCCTGATCCTGAATTCACAGCCTTCGGTGAGGAACCAAGTGCAAAAATCCGTGCGGAAAAATTAGATGAGAGCTTGGATATCATCACAGGTCTCTGGACCGGAGAACCCTTCTCATATACTGGCCATCACTATCAGGTTGACAATGTGACTTTTCTCCCCAGACCGTATCAGAAGCAGGGGATTCCCATATGGGTAGGTGGGGGCATTCCTCATAAATCACCATTCAGGCGTGCTGCTAGATTTCAAGGAGTAATTCCTATTCACTCTCAATGGCCTACTCCTATTCAACCTTCTGATCTCAATGGTGTACTTAACATAGTGAAAGCAGAACGTGGTAGTCTAGATGACTATGAGGTAGTGATATGCGGGGAAACGACTGGTGATGATGAAAACAAGGACCAGGAAATTCTTCAGCCTTGGTTAGATGCAGGTATCACTTGGTGGCTTGAGGATATCAATGGAATGCGAGCGACTGTCGATATCCTCAGAGAGAGAATTCGAAATGGACCTCCCAAGATCTAGATGTCACATTCATTGGCACAGATAGAAAAAGAAGAGGAGTGATTACAGCACTCCTCATGCTACGAGAAGAATTACCTCTCCATTTCGATTGCTTCAAGCTCCTTGCCCTTTGTTTCAAGTGGCTTTGCTAGAAGCGTAAAGAGTGGGACTATCATGAGTAGGCCAGCAATAATCCAGAACCCATCCATAATCGGGAATATTGCAAGTAGTGCCGAGGATATCAATGGTCCTACAACATAACCAAACCGAGCTCCTGTTACACATACCCCCACACTAGTGGTCCGTATCTCTGTTGGGAAGATCTCAGCAAGGTAAACGTATATCCATGCAAGAACCGCTGCCATGAAGAAGAAGGCTCCCCAATAGAAGTACTGTAGACCTGTGATTCCAAGGCCTACCAGACTGATTACTGATCCCAATGAGCCCATCACTAGTACCACATTCCTACCGACCTTGTCTAAGAGGATTCCTGAAATCAATGCACTAACTGGCAGAAGGAGACCTGCAACGGTTAACACTGATGTCCATGCTTCAGGAGTTAATCCCTGTACGGTCTGGAAGTACTCACCTCCCCAAGATGTAGCCATCTTGAATGAGATAGTCCAAACAAGGTATACTACGGTCGCAAGTAGAATGTATTTTCTATCCTTCCTCTCGATCTTTCGTATAGCTTCCATGACTCCAAGTCGCTTCTCTCTGGTTGCTGCGCTGTCCTTCCATCGCTGAGTTTCTTTCATCCCAAAGGTCATGAGAAGTACTACAACCATTAGAATGAACATGATTCCATAGCCCCATCTCCAACCTACAGCATAGATGATCCTATTTCCAAGAATAGCATATAATGGGATCACTCCGATGAGAAACGCCAGACTACCATATAATCCTCTTTTGCTAGCAGGTGCTTCCTCTGATATTGGAATTTCCCAAAGATTTGATGTGGTTCCCATTATTACCAGTGAATAGAGTAGTAGGAAGATGTATACATTCACTGATAGAAAAACAATCAGAATGGCTGGAATTCCCATAGTCAATACCAAGACTTGGATGCCCTTCTTCCTTCCATAGGCATCTCCAAACCATCCAATGAAGAATACTGCAAACACGAGAATCCCAAACAGTCCTTGGAGCAATGCAAATTCACTCCTTGCCACCTCATTTGTTGCGGAGGGCCAGAACTCGTTCAAAATCTCGGGAATTGCTGTCGCTTCTATCAATGATAGCCAACTATCAAGTTGGCTAACAAGTCCCATGAGAACAATCAGGAAAACCATGTATCCTTTGGAAACCTTTGTAGCAGGCTTTTCACTTTCCATCTCTCATTCCTCGCGAATACAAATCGTAAAGAGAAAGATTGACACGCGAGTATTATAGTCTTTTTATCGGCGGAAATTGTACGATTTCTAGCAAATTGATAACTTGGTTGTGCATTTTCATTCATTAGAGCGTTAGTTATTCATAGTTCAGGATTCTCTTCATCTCACTGAAATCCATTTTCTGAGATTTCGACCGTAGTGTTTCGAAAACCCTCCTTAGCCATTTGATACCTTCAGTCGTTTCAAAGCACAGTGCTTGGTGAAAGTCAACTTGCGCATCCAATCCTGGAAGATACAGAAGACCCCCTTTGTCGCTCCCACCAATAGCCCATGAACAGTCCTCAACGACGTAGATATTAGTCTTCAAAGGATTTGTGGCCTTCATGAATAGATCGCCTACATCTAGTTGGATGATATCCTTTACTCCACTTTTTGTGAACACGACATCAATAACAGCATTCCCGATATTCGGTTCCCATAGCTCGAAGAATGATTGCTCGAGCTTCATATTCATTGTACCACCGATGAACCCGAAAGATATGTCCTCAGTGAATGAATCCTTTGCCTTTGCTACAATTGAAAGAATATCCGTAAGCACAACATAGTCAAGTTGCCAGAACTCCTCTCTCAGCTGTCTATCCTCAATAGCCATCATGTGAGTTGAGAGGTAGCGATTCTTTGAAGATGATGATAGCGACTTACTAAATCGTATGAAACGCATTGTGTTCAATGTGGGAAGATACATACTATCTTGATGGGCAATCAGCTCGCTCTCAACGAGTTTTTTCAGATGATCCTCCAACGTTGATGGATGAATTTCTAATCCACTAGTGATTTCACTGAAACGCATCCCTTTTTCATGGTCCGCTAGTAGCTGCATTACTCGAAGTCTTGTTTCTGATGCAGCTGATTTGAAGAGATTCTCACTCGTTGCGAAATCCATTGGATTCACCCAGTTATTCTGAGTTATCTAAATCAATAGGGATGATAAACTCTCGGGATAGCATCTACTCGTCATCTTGCAGCTCTAGCTCAGAGAACATCTGCTCAAGTTCTTCAGCCTTAGCCTCAGCTTCAGCAGCTTCCTCTTCCCTATGCAAGAATGAAAGAACACTGGCGAGTATCGACCAAGTGCTTGGGTCCTCTGGGTCAAGCTTAATGGCGTGTTTGAGAGCTTCAACAGCTTCCTCATACCGCTCTAGACTCGTAAGGGCATCCGCCCAGAATACATAGATATCCGGATCTTCAGTATCCATCTCTGACAATCGGGAGAAGATTGATTCTGCTTCTTTGTAATCCCCCTTCTCAATTAGAACAATTCCAAGATTCAATAGGGCATTCTCATTTGCCTGATCAAGCTCAAGTGCATCTCGAAGGACCTTCTCTGCTTCCTCGTACTCCTCTTGAACAAGATGATCCATCGCGATATCGACAAGTTTCTCTGCTTCTTTGGAATTATCTGGCAACATGCATCACTCCGAACGCCGGAGCCAACTGTATCCCTTATTGAAGTTGTCTACATGGATATGGACCTCTATTTGAAGGATCTTTAACCATCTTTTTTGAACAAGGACCTATCGATTCAGATTCGATCCCAAACCTAAACTCCAACATATCCTCTTGCCGTTCTTGCCAACCCATTTGCTCCAACTACCAATGCAAGGAAAAGGACAGCTGTGCTAACGTCTACGGCTGGGTTCAAATCGATATATACAGCTACTACTGCTGAGAGTATTCCTACGATGAACTGCAACATCCTAAGTTTTCTATCCACATCCTTTTCTAGAATTCCAATGAGAATTCGGGCAATCGCATTGATCAGCCATGCAAAAGCAATCAGACGTATTTGAAGAGCATCTGCCATCCCTGTTGTGAGGATCAAAGCTGCAACGATAATTATCACCGAAGCTCCCGAAATAAGATTGACAATCCTTCTTGGCGTACCTTTTGCCTTCACTGCTGCTGCTCTCGCGACCCTGGCAAAACCAACAGCTGCTAATGCTGCAGAAAGAACGAAGATGAGTATTAATGATGATAGACTATTACCAATGACGAATAGGATTGCGGCTATAATGGAAATGATACCTACAATCACATCTACTGCTCTTATCCAATTCGGAAAATCCGAATCACTCATATCTTGACTCATCGAAATATCTCCCATTTGCTTGACAAATCTCCATCAAACAATAGGGATAGACGCTGTAAAATCTCTTTTGACCTAGCCAAATATGTATTTCACGCACTGGCAAAAAACCAAGAATTGATTAACTCAAATAATCATTCAAAGTATAGGGTATCGCAATTGGAAGAAATCAATGAAGTACTCAAAAGAGCGAGCGATCTTAGAGTCGCCAAGCGTTTTGAGGAAGCTCTTCGACTTCTGAAATCAGTACTTCAACAAGATGAGAACGAGTGGAAGGTCTGCACTGAGCTAGGTCACCTTTGTATCGATAAGGGTGAATACAAGAAGGCTACGACTATGTTCGAGCGAGCAGTGATTTTGAAACCAGACATGGCTGGTTTGTGGAGCAATCTCGGATATGCAAAGAAAACGAATGGTGATTTGGATGGCGCAATACATGATACCCGAAAGGCCAAGTCATTAGCCAAGGACTCGTTTGAATTGCATGGCGCGATGTACAATCTCTCATGCTATCTAGCACTGTCTGGAAAAACAGAATCAGCTATGGAGTATCTTGCAAAAGCATGCAAAGGTGAACCATCTCTCAAAGAATGGGCACGAACAGATTCCGATCTGGCCTCTCTGAGAAGCGACCCTCGTTTCGACGAGATTCTCGAATACTCCCCTGAATCTACATAGTATACTAACACCATTCATTCAAATTACTCTGGATTCTGTACGCACTTGATAGAGATGCCAAGCAGAGACTGGGAATATTTTATGGACAATTTCTTTGGAAATCCATACATGATGTGGCATGATGGGATCAATCCTGCTGCTGCCAAGTACCTGAAAGGCGAGGAGCGCGAAAAAGGTATTGATATGCTGATCGAGTCTATGGACGAGGGGAGCTATTGGGCTCCCATGGGATTACGCGAGATGAATGCCGAACGTGCAATTCCTGCGCTCAAGGAACGCCTTCCAAATTCCTATAACCGTCAAACAATCGAGATTGCTCATGCATTAAACGTACTTGAATCTACGAATGAATATGTCCCGATAATCATCCGCACATTAAGAGAGGCTCCATTTTGGTCCTCTAGAATGGATGCTGCAATATTGCTTCGTCAATACAATCTACCTGATGTGGTCGAAGCCCTGTATGACTCAATGCTTGATCCCGACTATCTCGTGAGGAATCATTCATCTGAATCCCTATTGCACATACACGGATTAGAGGCTTCGATATCGCAGCATAAGGAGATATTTGCAGAGATGATAGTTGAGTTCGATTCCAAGAACCGAGCAAGTAGCGCTGAGGCTAGGAAGCATTATGCACGGTCTGTTGAACTCCTGAAGGAGTTGATTGCAGCTGAAGGGAAATAGGGACTCATCGTTTCTTCAACCATTTCCGTCCATACCAAAGCATTCCGGTAAGTACGAAGACGCCGATTGAAAGTCCCATCGGTATCACTGTGAGCATTGGTCCGTCGAACACCAATGGGTCGTTTCCTGAGCGGTATTCATAGAGATTCTCCATGGTGTCTCCATCAGGATCCTCAAAGGCATCATCTCGTAAAGGATCGAGCCCATGAGATACTTCCCATCCATCCAACATGAGGTCAGAATCCGAGTCGGGATTGAAGAGGTCTGTACCAGCAAGATACTCACCGAGATTGTTCAGCCCATCGAAATCCGGGTCTTTGTTTCCATCCTTAACTAAGGGGTTGAGACCGACCTGAATCTCAAACGCATCATCGATGCCGTCATCATCAGTGTCTGCTTTATTGAAAGCGGTTCCATAGATGTACAATTCATCATAGTCCGAGAGGGAATCATTATCCTGATCCGAGTTATGGGGGTCAGAACCGATTTCTTCCTCCTCAGCATCACTGATACCATCATTGTCTGAATCGACCTGAAACGAGTTGTACCACCAATGCTCACTGTCAGGCTCGCTATCACCATCAATGTCAGTCTCGTATTCCATCTCAACATCAAAGTCGATTAAGCCTGAACCAGTATTCGTGATGACGATTTCATAGGTGCCCTTCATACCGGTATCCACAGGCATTCGTCCCGGTAATCCGCCTGCAACATTCACCTCACGTGATGATACCTGTTGACCTGTGGGGTCTATCAATCTCACCTGAAACGCTACAGCGCTCCCTGATGTGAAGGTCAAATCTAACTCTGTTGCCATGCTCATCTCAACGAAGAGGGTTCGGGAGGATGATGTTCCAAGGTTCTCAATCTCATGTTTCTCATGAAATAGCTGATTTTGTTCTCTACTCAAGGCGAAGGCAATACTTGCTCCGATACTTGCTGTTGCCTTAGTCGCGAAGTAGTAGTTGTATAGAGGATTCGACCATTTATCATTCTCAGTGTGATAGGCAGAATCCAACCTCCCCCCTGTTTCGTGGGCAAATATGTTACTCCTGTATCCTACTCGCTCAAACGATGCATGATCCGAGTAGCCCCAAGCAGTTGTCTGACTGGATGGTATCGGATTTGTAACTGCTGTGTCATAGTTGTTACCAACAACTCTGGTCATCTCCGCCCAGTACTGAGCGTCATGGAATCCTGCGCCTCTCTCAGCTGCATAGAGCATACTGATTTTCTGAGCTACTGGAAGTGATGAATCTACTACTAAGAGCATGTCGATGTTATAGTGAATCAGAATATCTATCTCATCAGTGTAGAACTGATTAGCAATTTCGAATGAACCATGGAGGCCACCCTCCTCTGCATTCCAGAAGCAGAAGTAGATATCCAGTGGCCAGCTATACATTGAAAGGACCCGCGCGAGCTCCAAAGTTGTTGCTACACCCGAGCCATCATCATTCGCTCCAGGGGCGACATCGATGGTATCGAAATGACCACCTATCATGACTGCAGGTCCCGTGCTGCCCATACTTCCTGGGAGCTTCCCTATTACATTATCATAGCTTCCCCGCACCTGACCGACTATCCTCCCGTTTGTAAGATTCTGGAGCCTATCCAATATCCAATCGATGGTTTCATCATTTTCGGGCGTGCCATAGAGCTTAGGACCAATCTCTGAGAACTCCCTAACCAAGCTTTCATAGGATGACTGGGAAACGCGATTGTAGACTTCCTGTGCTCTATCTGAGGCGTATGAAATCGAAGAGGTCTCAATTGATCCGCCTAGATCATAAGCAACATAGGTAGTACCACCACCACTAAGTGGGAATACGAGTAGTGAAGAAAGAATAAGAACCAAAACATATCGTGGTGCTATCATTGAGGAGTCTCCAGGGGTTAAACAGTAGACAGTACTGTCTCACAATCACAAAAAAAGGAACTGGACTCAGCAAAAAGGATGTCGGCGAACTCTGCCCCGCCTCTTCTACTAAGGCAGGCGTTGCCTTCTTCACTGGCAACAAAAGACATTACTAGCTTCTGTTGGCTTAGGCTGGTGAGTCCACAATGAAGATAGCCATGGTTCAATTAAATCCTATCGTCGGTGATATCGAAGGGAACTTCTCGAAGATTCTTCAAGGTATCCAATCATGTCGTGATGTGGGTGCAGATATTGTGACATTCCCTGAGATGATCATAACGGGATATCCTCCACAAGATCTCCTCTATGAGCAATCTTTCCTTCACCTGAACAAGACCAAAGCTCTTTCCTTGGCTACGCATTCGAATGGTATTGTCTTGGTGGTAGGTTTCGTGGACTTTGATGAGCATGGGGACCTCTATAATTCAGCCGCAGTCTTTCAGGATGGCGTGTTGCTACGAGTTATTCACAAGACCCTGTTACCAACCTATGACGTGTTTGATGAAGAAAGATATTTTGAACCTGGTCCGATTGATGATATTTACCCCGTACGTACCATTATCCGTGGAAGAACAATTAATCTTGGCATCGAGATATGTGAGGACCTCTGGGATCATGATTATGATATCAAAGTGACCAAAATCCTATGCACAAGGGGAGCTAACGCCATCATCAATATCTCATCCTCTCCCTTTCATATTGGGAAACGATTCGAGCGTCAAGAGCTGATAGTAGAGAAAGCAAAAGAGAACAAGGTTCCTGTGATGCTTGTGAATGTTGTTGGAGGTCAGGATGAACTAGTCTTCGATGGCCAAAGTATAGCCGTGGATGCAGAAGGTCAGATAATCGCTATTGGTCCACAATTCAATGAAGATATTATAATGGTTGAATTCGATGACGCGACCGGAGTGGGAACATCCATCAGTCTGCCTGAGTACAGCAAAGAAACTGAGATGTATAACGCATTGGTCTTGGGCATTCGAGATTATTTCAGAAAGACTGGTTTCAAGAGAGCTGTACTGGGCCTGAGTGGAGGCATTGATTCCGCCCTTACTGCTTGTATTGCAACTGATGCATTAGGGCCTGAGAATGTGATCGGAGTATCTATGCCTTCTAGATTCTCTAGTGACCATAGCAAGAGCGACGCAGAAGAACTTGCGAAGAATCTAGGCATCAAGTACCTACAAGTTGCGATTCAAGATGTTGTAGATGCATATCACGAGTCTCTTACTGCACCTCTTGAAGAACTCCGAGCACATTTTGGTATTGATGTCGCTCAAGACGACCCCGTGGCTGATGAGAACATTCAGCCTCGGGTCAGAGGAAACATCCTCATGGATTTCTCAAATAGACTAAGAGACCTCCATATTCTTGTCCTGAACACTGGGAATAAGACAGAGCTTGCACTTGGTTATTGCACACTCTACGGTGACATGACTGGAGGTGTCGGTGTAATAGGCGATGTAAGCAAGCTAGAAGTCTACAAGCTCTCAGAGTATGTCAATAGGAAAGCAGGTCGAACTATTATTCCAGTAGGTTCACTTACGAAGAAACCCTCTGCTGAGCTCAAACATGACCAATATGATCCGTTTGACTTTGATATTGTGAGTCCTATGGTGGATGAGATTGTTGAACACAGGAAAGGGAAACAGGAACTTCTAGATATGGGGTATCCTCGCGAAATAGTTGAGGATGTCTATCGCCGTGTAAGGTTGGCGGAATACAAGAGATGGCAAGCACCACCTTGCATCCGCATTACTCGAAAATCCTTCGGTATTGGATGGAAGATGCCTATTGTCAATCATTTCAGAGAATAGGTCTATGCGCCAAGTATTAGCCTCTCAATGATGAAGTAGAAGAAGCTGGCATTTCCAATATACATGACCATTATGATGAATGCCATTACAAGTCTATGTAGGATGGCCATCTTTCTAGTCATTAAATAGCCTATGTATGTTGATAGCCCTAATATCAATTCAGGAATGATGATGTAGATTGCAACATTTCCAATCATGAGGACATCATGTGCGTACCATGACCCAAGCATCCAAAGAGTCGCTTCAGAACCTCCAAACAGCAAAAGAGACATGATCAATATCGAGACGGTGGTCATCGGAACACCTTTCTCTCTTACAAGAAGTCCTGTGTAAACAATTAGAAACAATGGAATGACCCATAATCCAGCCATATAGATTGGTACTGCACCAATCATTGGGAACCCATCTACTGGAAAAGATAGGACCTCAAGTTGTGAAGCGAGGAACCAATCGGGAAAGATCATCAAAACACTGATTGGGAAAACAAATGTCCAGACCTCTAGCCATTCTTTGTGATCCCTAACCTGTGCCCAGAGAGGCAATAGGATGTTGTAGAGAATGACTACAATTAGTAATCTTGCACCAATGGCAACATCTTGAAAGATTGCAAGAACAAGAGCTGTTGGTATTGCGAATACAATGTTCATCAGAATAAGATCCAGAATCGGTTTTTCTTTGAATCTCTCCATAATTCACACCTAGCGATATGGGATTGCAGCGAGGCTAAAGGTTCTTTCTGATTCTCTATTCCAACGTGATCCAGTCCTTTTGGAGTTGAAGCATTTCATCAAGAAATGCATCAATTTGGTCCTTTCTTGGGAAATTAGCGTCTCTTTGAAGTGCTTGTACTGCGAAGTCTCTTGACTTGTGGAGTATTGCATTGACGACCAAGTCTTGTACGCCAATCTCTTCTCTTAGTAAATCCACAAGAGGTTCAGGGTAATCTCCAAGTGGAATACCTTGCACTCCTGATTGATCTACGATAGCTGGACACTCAATAACAGAATCTTCAGGAAGGTTGGCGATTATACCATTATTCGGAAGATTTACAGACATCTCCTGATGCCCACTATTTGATAGAATCCCCTCAATGATTGGAATTGCCCGTTCATGGTCTGGTTTCACTAGCTTATGTCCTTTCTTTCTCCTGATATTGTAACGAATCTGCCATCCTCTGTATCTTAGACCTGTTCGATAGAGAAAGTAAAAATTCTTGATACCTCGCATGTTGACCTTATCCTTTGCCCAACCTATGTATTCTCCATAGTGAGAGTCATTGGTATAAGGCACATATCCATAGTTCTCAAGGATGTAAAGCGTTAGATCGACAGGATGCAGCAATCTTGAGGCAAAGCTCCATCTCCATCTTTTTAGGAATTTGGCACCTTTCTCTCTAATCTCGGGGATCAAATCTTCATTGGTTTCCCTATGCTTTGCCTTGATTATGGCTCCCATATGATTCAATCCACCGCACCACAGATCCACTTCTTCTATTGCTAATTTCAAAACCCTTGGTAGCATATAATCTACTGCTGCAATCTCATGACACAGACCTATTGTCTTTAGATCAGGGTATTTTCTTTTAATCGCCAAGCAAATTCTAGACATGGGATTGGAATAATTGATGAGTGTGGCATTAGGACAGATTCTCTTGATGTCTTCACAAATATCTAGGATTGGAGGCACCACTCGCAATGAATGAAACATCCCGCCTGGACCTCCGTTCTCACCAAAGACCTGAGTGCTACCATATTTCCATGGTATTTTCTTGTCTAGATTCCACCAGTAGAACCTTGGACCAACTTCGATGGAATTGATGATGAAGTCCGCATCAATCAAAGATTCTTCTCGATTTGTTGAAGCATCCAGTGTAAACTCTAGATTCTCTATGTCAATCTTTGATTGACATGCTTCTCTTGCTAAGTTCAAGTTCTCCTCATTTATATCATGAAGGCTAACGTGGGCGCCTGCTAGAATTTTGGAATCGAAGATGCTTCCACAAGTTCCGAGACCGAAGTTCAGACTACCTGCACCGATTAGAACTATCTTTACTGATGACATCAAATTACTCCTTTTCTGAGGTTATCAGCAGTGCAAGTTGAACCGTAATAAAAGAGTGATGTTTGTCAAACGGAAAGACAGCAGAAACTTATAACCTCTCACGACGAGGCTCCCACAATTGTTGAGGTATTAACAATGTCAGAAAGGTTAGGTCAGCTTGATTTGGTGTTTGTTGTTGATAACACTGGATCAATGGGACCATACATCGAACAAACAAAGTCGAAGATCCTTGAGATTATACGTACTATCAAGAAGGAAGAACTTTGTCATAGATTAAGAATTGGTCTGGTAGCATACCGCGATCATCCACCGGAGGAGACCAGTTGGGTTACACAGAAGTTTGAGTTGACCTCCGATACTCACAAGATTGAGGAAAACGTAAAGCAAATGGAAGCATCTGGTGGCGGTGACGGGCCAGAGGCAGTATCAACAGCAATGCACGTCACTAATAGAATGGAATTCTTGCGGGATGCTGCAAAGGTCGTTGTACTTGTAGCTGATGCTCCACCTCATGGTGTTGAAGCGAATGATCGATGGCCAAAAGGCACTCCCGATGGCGCAAAATGGGACAAAGAGACGAAAGTAGCCTACGAAAAAGGAATCGTCTATCATACTGTTGGATGCTATCCTGAGATTGCAGGTTACGAGCATGCTGCAGAAACCTTCCAGAAGATTTCGAAGGACACAGAAGGGATTTTCTTCCCCTTAACTAAAGCTGAAGAACTTGTAAGACTCATTACAGGTGTAGCGACGGAAGAAATCGATAAGCTTGCTATTCAGAAGGAGATTCTAGAAGAACTTGGAGTAGGCATGGACGAATTCTCAGATGAAGAACTAACAGAGGAGAAGGTTCAATCTCTCTTCAGCAGCATCAAATCAAAGGGAATGACAAAAAGAGCTTATAGAGCTGCTCCATCGAGTGCTCCATCAAAAGCTGAATACTCTGTGAAGGAAGAGGAAGTCAGTGAGGACGATGTGAGAGAGGCTCTTCGGCAGTTGCGAAAGAAATCAAAGTGATCAATGAAGGCTATAGATTGAGATTTATAGCCCTCCTTTTTTACACGAGATGAAACGAATTGCTATGTTGCTTTTCTTTTGATTATTACAACTACCAATATCACTACAATTCCTATTCCTGCAACGCCTATGGTCAACATCAACAGTCCCGAGAGAGGGTCATCAAAGATTGGTGGTGTCGTTGTATCAGTAGTTCCTGATGTTTCAGTTGGTTCAGTAGTTGTAGTTGTCGTAGTTGAAGTGGCTATCGAGTCATAGAATGCTATAGCAATATGCGGTTCATTCATGGTCACTTCAATCGAGTTAACTCCTATTTCGAGCTGAACAGCATCGAGCACCCAGTAGCTGAATTGATATCCCTCTACTGATTCCGCCGTCATTGTGACATTCGTGTTGATATCGAACCAGTTCCCTGATGGAGTGATAGTTGGTTGTGGTGTGATGTCATTGGGATTTGTATCGCATATCAGATTGAATTGAGTTACCCATATAGCCTGAGCCGTCTTAGGTCCATCAAGGAAGATACCTTCTGATTCAGCGTAGTCCGATCCCGAAGCGTCTTCTCTCCATTCATCAAATCGATACCTAGTGCCCGTATCACCAGTAACAATTCCAGAGTCAAGACTTGCATAGACGGTGCTATTCTCGATATACCATCCTTGAGACAATGAAGTACTGTACTCAGTTTCGACCGTGAAGAAGAATTCTGTTACCCAAACGGCAGATGCCATCTTTGGTCCATCCATGATGATATCATCAGAAGAAGAATAGTCTGTACCGGTTGCATCATCTTTCCAGTTCTGAAAGACTATACGTTCGCCTGTCTGCACATCAATAATATCCGTGTCCAGTACTGCATGAGCAGTATCTCCAGCCGTATACCATCCATCCCCAGAAACTGACCCGTAGTCCGATTGAATCGTAAGATAGTATTGGGTTTCCCATCTCGCGGTTGCTGTTTTCGGTCCATCCATGGTAATATCATCAGATGCAGCATAATCTGAGCCTGTGGCATCGCCAATCCACTCTATGAACTCGTATCGAACCCCGGTATCGCCAGCGATCAGATCTGTATCAATGCTGGCGCTTGCTAGAGTCCCTGCATCATACCATCCATCTCCTCCGGGAGTGCCGTGGTCTGAAGAAACAGTGAGATAGTATTGCGTCTTCCAGTTTGCAATGGCAGTCTTTGGAGCATCCATGATGATGGATGCAGATGAAGCATAGTTTGAGCCTGTAGTGTCACCAGACCAAGACTGGAAAATGTACTGAGTTCCTGTCCCTCCAGAGATTGATTCCTCGTCTATGGATGAAGCCGCAGATGATCCATCATCATACCATCCTTGTCCTCCTGTCGTTCCGTGTTCGGAATTCACGGTCAGATAATACTGTGTCTTCCAATTTGCAGTTGCAGTCTTGGGACCATCCATGGTTATGCTATTTGAAATAGAGTAGTCAGATCCGGAAGCATCTCCACTCCACGAGGTGAACACATACTGTGTCCCAAGTGTGCCAGCAATGATACCTGCATCGATTGAGGCATGTGCTGTTGAGGCAGCATCATACCATCCTCCTCCTTCTGTAGTGCCATGATCTGAAGAAACAGAAAGGTAGTATTGAGTCTGCCAGTTCGCAGTTGCTGTCTTTGGACTGTTCATTGTAATTGAATCAGAGTATGAATAGTCTGAGCCCGTTGCATCACCTGACCAGGCCGAGAACAGATACTGGATGCCTGTTCCTCCCGATATGGTTTCCGAGTCTACAGATGCATGCGTTGTGGAATCAGCATCATACCAACCTCCTCCACTGGGTGTTCCATGGTCAGAACTGACAGTGAGATAGTACTGCGTCTTCCAATTGGCTGTTGCGGTCTTTGGACCATCCATAGTGATATCCTCTGATGAAGCATAATTGGAACCAGATGCATCCTCAGTCCAAGATGTAAAGACATATTGGATTCCAGTACCGCCAGCTATGGTATCTGAGTCGACTGCCGCATTCGCGACAGCTCCTGAATCATACCAGCCTCCGCCACCAGTTGAACCATGATCTGAATTCACTGTAAGATAGAATTGCGTCTTCCAGTTGGCCGTTGCCGTCTTTGGTCCATCCATGGTGATATCTTCAGAAGCAGCGTAATTAGACCCAGTAGCATCACCACTCCATGATGTGAAGACATACTGGATTCCTGTCCCTCCACTGATGATTTCTGAGTCAATTGATGCGACAGCAGTTGCTCCTGAATTATACCATCCATAACCAGCAGATGTCCCATGATCTGAGTCAATTGTGAGGTAGTATTGTGTAGTCCAAGAAGCTGTTGCAGTCTTGGCACTATCCATAGTGATTGAATTTGATGCAGCATAGTCCGAACCTGAGGCGTCCTCTCCCCATGAAGCAAAGACATATTGTATTCCTGTCGCTCCTGCTATTGTATCAGAATCAACTGAAGCGTACGCAGTAGACCCAGAATCATACCAACCTTCTCCACTAGGAGTTCCATGAGCAGAACTAACAGTGAGATAGTATTGTGTTTTCCAACTTGCTGTTGCAGTCTTGGGGCTATTCATGGTTATTGAATCAGAGGATGAATAATCTGAACCACTAGCATCTCCTGTCCATGAAGTGAACACATACTGCATTCCAGTTCCTCCTGAAAC
Organism: Candidatus Thorarchaeota archaeon; assembly: GCA_048884965.1. Lineage (GTDB taxonomy): Archaea > Asgardarchaeota > Thorarchaeia > Thorarchaeales > Thorarchaeaceae > MP5-2226. The sequence continues at coordinate 147,551 of JBHLQH010000001.1, forward strand.
AATTCCCACGTTTACTGCAGCATATGCACTCGATCCACTGTCATACCAACCTCCTCCACTAGTGGAGCCATGGTCCGAATCTACAGTCAGGAAATACTGCGTCTTCCATCCTGCAGTAGCTGTTTTAGTTCCATCCATCAATATTCCATTTGAAGATGAATAGTCCGACCCTGAAGCATCTCCTCCCCATGAAGTGAAGACATATTGTACTCCTGCTGCCCCTGGTACAATATTCGTATTCAATGATGCATATGCGGTCGTTCCTGAATCATACCATCCTGTTCCCCCTGTAGTGCCGTATGTTGATGCTACCGTTAGATAATATTGCGTTGTTGAAAATAGATCGTAGCCAGTATCAAATCTATTCGATGTGATAGTGAAATTCTGATAACCTGTATCTTCTCCTCCCGGTGTAATCTGCCATGAATCGAAACTCATTCTTTCTGTGCCACTTGTGTAATGATAAGAGCCAACCTCGATATCATAGTCGTATCCAAACATCAATCCTATTGTTACTGGACAGGTATAGTCCTGCCCGTTCACAGTAATTGTATATCCCGGAGAGGAGGCTCCAAACTCCTTGTAGTAGCCAGGAACTGCATAAGCAATTTCATGGCTAGTAGTGTCGTTCATCCATGCAACTATTGGATAGAATCTCCCAACTGAACTACTGATATAGTGGCTTGCAACAGCTATGCCACCTGAAATATCATATCCAGTACTGCAAAGAATCTCTTCATCACCAAGTACGTCGGGACGGTCATAGTACATTCTCCTGATGCAAACATTATCTCCATTGTAGTAGGATAGGATCACAACACCCTTTTCATATCTTACATTACCTTGGTTATCTGCAGCCAGAGTTGGATATTTCTCATCGTCTGTCGTTGACATTAGGAGTGTATTTGCAGTGACTGATTCTGCATGGTCTGAGCTATACCACATGTATAGGTCATGCTGATAAGCGGCGTTGACTTCGTATGAGTTTACTGTCCATGCAAAGAATACCTCTGGTGAACCACGAATTGCAGCTAATGTTGGACTGGATATTGTTACTGTGAATGCCATGGTCCATCCATTAAAAGTGCCGAAATAATCACTCGACCGCGCTGCCACAATCTTTGTGATATTGCTAACGGAATTTCCTCCAACAAAAACAACATGCCATCTATTCACGCCATCAAAACCGTATGAACCAACAATCTCGGGTTGAATGTTGTAGGTGTCGATACCAAGTGAATTTCTAAGAATCCAAGTTGATCCTTTGTTTGTACTCACTGCTATCGCAATGACGGAGGTGGAACTGCCAGTCCAAGCTTCATAGGCAATCATAAGGTAGTTTGTGGCTCCATATAGATAGTCAGTTGCAATACTTGGATCTCGGGAGTTGATAGATACAGTTGTAGATACAACAAGATTATGATCACTCGAAAATCGGACTAATCGCGTGTCATGAGTGGCACCATCTGTACTCTCATAGGCAATATATAAAGAGTCATCATAAGGATCTATTGCCAGTGAAGGATTGATGTATGAGTAGGAGGTATTGTAGAAGCTAAACGCATCAGACCATGAATAGCCTCCATCATCACTGTATCTTGCTTGAATCGAGTATTGGCTTATCGAGGAATTCCAAACTGAATAAATACAATATACCGTGCCGATCGAATTCGTTGCCATAACAGGAGTTTGGTAGTCTAGATGTGTTGAACCACTCAGTATGGATTCATCAAGCCATCCATCGAGAGGATTCGTGGTCACCCGTACTCTGAATGAGGTTCCTTCTTGTGAAAGCACCTCTACAGCAAAACCAGCTACCTCATCAGCAAACTCTTGTCCTATGCCCCAAGCTCCAGATGAGAGGGTAGATATTGAATCCGATCTGACCTGTACGATGCCATCACCACTACCCAGGGTTGTATCAACTCGAGTGATCAGGATTCCGCTCTCAGAAAGACTAGCATCGTACCCAGATTGATAGCGTGACTCAATCAGATAGTAGTAATCTTCTGAAATATTGTAACGAATTACTCGCAGACCTGATGTTTGATTATAGCTCGATGTTAGAGCAGCTTCGTATGTGCCTGATGTCAAATCATAGATTTCTGTATCATCATACCAATCCATCATCAACTTTGAATAGGCTGTCATGTGGACAGGAACAGTACCAGATGGAGACCCTCCCCAACTCCCAGAAGCCATCAGTCCCCACAAACCCACAAGATCATCACTACCAGTCTTCCCATAATGGTATAGATCGGGGAGACCTATATCATGTCCAAACTCATGAGCGATGACACCGATTGATCGATCCACATCTCCCCCTTGAAACTCGGGAACGATTGAACATGAATCGAATGTTTTTTCATCTGTTACAAAATGACCCGGCCAAGACCAACGTACTGACCAAATGTCATCAGATATTCCTGAGCTTTCCTGACCATTTCCTGCATGGACGACCATAATATGACCATATGAGGAGAAATCTATGTATGGATCTGCAACAGCTAATGCATCATCCACTAGTTTCCAGCTATCATTACTACCATCGTCATTTGTATCATCGGTTGCTCCACTCGTTGCGCCATCAGCACCGTAATATGCTTTAGAGTTGCCAAGACTATACCATCCTGCTACAGCGCCTGTAATTGACGACTGTCCATATGACACTTCGTCGTAATAGTCGCTTACATTTGTGAAGATAATCGAGTTGATTGTAGATGAACTCTCAGTATTAGTGAGGTCGCTAAAGTAAACAAGAATAACAATCAGGGTTTGCGGTCCCGTCGGAGCTTTCTGTGCCTCAGGTACAAATGCTCCTCCAGGATCTCCACTATATGTTATCTCTCTGCTAACCGGTGCAACTGGGGTAGCTAAGGGGAATGCATTGATGATTCCACCATCTGTAGTATTCTGTGTTCCATCGAATACTATTGGATTCCCACTGCTCACTAGTGATAGACTCAGTACTAATATCAAGAGCAGGAAAGTACATCTTCGAGCTAGGTGTGCCATTGCACATACGTCTCCTCTAACCTCGGCTGAAAACCGCAATCAGGCTCTCTATTGATTACCCTATTAATTTTCGCTAATTGTAAGACAGCTTTGATTTGACTAGCTAACAACTATTCGCGTAACGGGTACATTATCTCTTCTTAGAAATCCCTTCAATGTTCCTGGCTCCATCAACGAGAGAAGAGCTACTTCCATTCCATTCTTGATTTGGGATTTGACTGGTTCTATCGACTTGAGTTTTCCCTTCATTGCTCCACTAGCATCAACTACTCCTGATTTTCCCATGCTTTCGAAAAAAGTGTCCAAGTCATTCAAATCTATTTGCTCTAATAGGTGAGCATCAGGATTTACTTTTGGATCTGTATCATAGATACCCTTCACATCTGAGATGAATATCAGATGCTTCGCTTTGAGTTCTGTGGCGAGCAGCACAGCCATCTGATCACCGCTTCCAATACTCCATCCCATCGCAGAATCAATGAGGATGTCCCCACCAAGTAGTGGCACCATACCAACGGACATGAAGCCTTTCAATGAGTCTAGGTACATTCCTGATATTTGCATTCCATCTGATTTCATCATCGATGAAGGATACATAAGACAAACAGGGATACCTGCCTTTTGGAATTGCTTCACTATGATATGTCTGAACTCACCTACTGCTTCTTGGGTTTCAGAGAGGGGCAACAGCTGCTCCTCTCCTTGGAAACCCTTGTGCAGTTTATGTTTCAGAACCGGAGGGTGTCCATACGAACCCACGCCATGCAGGAGTACGAGATGATCAATGAGTCCTTCATCCATGCACTCCTTGATCTCTCTAGCTGAATTCTCAAGCACCTCTTTTCTATAGGTGTAGGGTTTTGTCTTATCCGTGAGCAGTGATCCGCCCAGCTTGATTACGGTCACCTCTCGGTTCATCATAATCACCACTCTAGAATAGGGTCAAGAATGGGAATGGCCATGCTAAACCTAGGAACGGAATGATTGCCACCATTATCACTGCCGCTATTGTAACAGTCCAGTTGTCATAGCCCTTTGGTGAGATAGCTTCGACGATGGTTGATACCAAGCTAATAAGTAGGATTGATATTAGCATATCTCCAATAACGAAGACCGATACTTCGATGGAGAATAGAAAGACCAAGATAACGCTGAATAGGAATGAACCAATGAACATCCCAATTGAGCCAACAAGTGTCCTTTCGGCACCACCGAACCCGAATGTCTTCTCGCCACCATATTTGCGGCCGATAACATCTGCGAGACCATCCCCTCCTGCAAGACATCCAAACACAATGAGTGCTGTAGGCGATGCCTGAGCTAGATCTGCTGAAGATGGCACATAGAACCATACGATTGCGAATAGCACCATTATCAGAGCGTAGTAGAGAGTTCCTCCAAGGAGTTCTCTAGGTTCTCCGGTCCTTGACATGGATCTAACAAAATCATCATTCTTCATCTTCCCTGTTCCAATCGCTGCAAAGAGCAGGACGAACATCAATGGTGGAATTAGTGCAAGCCAACGGCTAAAGATACCACCTGAAAATAATATCCAAGTCACAGCCCATAATGGCGCTGCGAAGATATGGATGATTTTTCGTGTTACAATAGTGGAAAGCTTTCCACTCTTTTCGATTGCTGCATTGATTTGGACTAACATCAGGATCAAGAAGAATGAGATGAAGCATGCGATGATGTCCCACACCAATGCGAGCTCAGGTCCTAGAGGGTTGAAAACCAATTTCGTTTCCTCCAAATGGAATATCTTCAAAGGATTCTTGAATCTACGATTTAAACTTGGTCACATTCTCAAGATTCAATCGACAATTGGCGAAGTGCATCTTGAATATTATATTCTGAATTGACAAAAGATGATAGAGTGGTAGCCAGTGCCAGAACGGCGAAACTGGTAGGAGGGGGGAGTTATGAGGGCATGTTACAGAAGTAGTTTTGCCCTTCTAGCCACCTGACTACCTATTTTCATATTAGATGTAGTTCCTAATAAGCACTACCATTCTAATATGGAATGTCCACACCTTTTTTCACATTTCAGTACTTTTTTCTTTCATTCTGAACCTATCCAAAACAACAGATTCCTTTGGTTGGAATGAATTAGAATGTGGTAGTATGACAATAGAAGAACATAGGTATGAGATGGAAAGCAATTGGGTACGTGAAAAGATCGTCACGATTGAGGTGAGTGGAAAACCTATCCTCGAAATTGCGACACCACTTGACTTTTGGCCAAACAGTCCATCAGGAATGTTTTCACCAGAGGATCTCTTTCTTGCAGCCGCTATAAGTTGCTACGGTGTTAGCATACATGGTGTGTCTAAGAGGTTCCATACTGAGTTCAGTGATTTCCATGTCAAAGGTACCGGCAATCTAATCCAAGGTGAAAATGGGTGGGAATTCGAACAGATATCAATATTCGCAGAAATCTATGTTTCTGATTCATCGCATATAGCGAAAATGGAGAAGGTCGCTGAGAAAGCTCACCAGTACTGTGTCATCGCAAACTCAATGAAATGCCCTGTACATTTGGACTATAAGGTCGTTCTCAAAGAGTGATGTATATCCACATCTTCTGCACAACTTGACTTTGAATTTAGTATCGAATCGAAATCAATCCAGTTCGTGCGGTAGAGGGATTTCTGCAATATACTCCTCTCCACAAGTACACTGTAACTTCACAGTCCATCTTTTTGGAAGTGCTACATTGAACTCTTCGATATACTCTGAGAGACTTTCTTTAATTCCTCGGACTAGTCTAACATAAGCATTTGCCAGCCTTCCTATTTCCTCCGGAAAGTCAAGATCCGATAGGAAATATTTGACTCCCTCATCACATTTTGGACAAGAGGTAACAAGAATGTGAGTCTTATCATGACAATTCTCGCAAGTCACATCATGCTCCTTCATAGTAGGAGCTTTGGGAATCTCGGGACTAATTCGATTACTATGTCCACAGACATAGCAATAGTATGTAAAGGATAAATCTGCCATCTCTCAAACTCTCCTGATTGTAGTGTTTGATTCTGCTATAAGGACTACTCTTCAATGAATAATGCTTTATTCGCGATTATTTTTTAGTATTGATATGACCGGGGAAATTGACATGACCACTGAAACGGAGAAATCACCTATTGTTGAGGATAAAGGTGCTTTCTTCTTCAACCCACCATCATCCCTTTGGCCCTTGCTGTCAGCTCTTCTTGCAATCGTACTTTTTTCAGCTTGGTCAACCCGATCAGGTCTCGACTTTGTTGTTTCAATAATAGTCATTGCTGTATATTCGATTCTAGCTCTGTGGTCAACGAGATTCAACTATGGTAGATTGGTCATTACTGAGGATGGAACACACCTCTTACTTGAATTCAAGAAACCTGGTTTCTCTTGGAAATATCTCTTCTACTCATTGTTGGGCTCTGCAATTCCAATACTCCTACCCTGGTTTGTACTAGCAAACTCGGTAACGGAAACACCAGAGATCACACAATCGATCATGATCATTGCTATGGTCCTCTATGTCTTGATCATCCCTGTTCTACCTTCTCTAGCTAATATCCCCAACCTCTCCATCCTCAAGACAAAACTCCACTCTTCGTATGATCTCGAATCACAAAAGATTGATGATTTTGATTTACAGATCCACGAGCTTGATAGATTCTGGTATTCATTTCGTGAAGATGAGGAAGTTATCCAACAAGTGCGAAATACTCTTCTCAAGATGTTCCAAGAGCATCTAGAGGTCAATTCTTCTTAGTTCTGAAGGATATCGTACGGCGTTTCTCACATAGGTTTCTACGTATCGTTCTATTGCTATCCTTGCTGGATCGTCCTGCTCAAGGTCTCTGAGATATTTCGCGGGAACCCCTGCATAGACCTTGTAGGGTTCAGTAATGGTCTTGGAATGTAGCAAGGCGCCATTTCCAATCAATGCTCCTTTCGCAACAACTGAATGAAGCATGAGAACTGCACCCATTCCAATCGCAGCGTAATCATCAATGAATTTCGCATGAACCGATGCATTGTGTCCTATGTTCACTCTCTTTCCAATGGTCGTATCATGTGATTCTGTTGAATGGACTACCGCACCATCCTGCACATTCGTTTCATCTCCTATTGTAATGATTCCAATATCTCCCCTTACTGACGACATTGGAGCGAGAAACACTCTCTCTCCTATTATTACATCCCCTATCACTGAAGCTTGCGGGTGGATATATGCACTCTCTGCAATCTTCGGAATTTTATCACCTAAAGCATATACGGCCATTTTCCTACACCTTTCTTAAAACACCGACATAGAGATTCTTTGGACCGATTGTCTTGTCAAGATACCATCCAGCTTTCCTTGCTATTGCATCCATTTCTTCTGGAGTTGACATAAGTAAGTCCCACCAATCCGATTCAATACCTTGATATTCTATTTTTAGTGTCACCTGTCCTATGGGTCTTCCTCTCTCTCTGTTTCTTTGATGGTATGCTAGGTGAGCTGGGTCATCTGTTTCTCGAACATCTCGACTTTGAGCAAAGATTCTCGCATCAAGAGAAGTAATCTTGTAAAGGTCCCTAAGCATCTGTGCAGTCTTTTGTTCATTCCCTAGAATGCCAAAGTTGTTTCCAAACATTATAACTGACTTGAAATCTGATCTACTGAATTTAATTTCTCCAGCCGACATTACATGAACATCATCTAGCCCTCGTAATTTGCATGTTTCGACAGCAAGTGGCGAGATATCTATTCCTGTATAGTCGACTTTGTTTCTCTGTAGATAGAGTCCTACACGTCCTGCTCCACATCCTATATCAAGGGCTGGACCTATCACCTCTCGAATTGCCAGTCGCTCTGAATGATGCCACTCGGAAATATCAGCAATCAAATAATTACCGGGCTGCGGAGTAACATGTCCATCATCTCGGATGATGTTATGGTTAGCATCTTTTCCCTGAAACGCATCCTTCATTATCATACCAAATACGTCTGTCACATTCGCCACACTCTGTGTTCTTTGCCATACAATTGCGCTCTAAAAAGCGTTATATTGTATGGTATAGATTGGGTACAACAAGGTTTCGCTAGAAAAAGGAGGAACTGAAATGACCGCGCCTGAAAAGAAAGACGCTGATCTGTTTATCTCCGTGTTTGGAGGAAAGAAGGATGATGTTAGTGATGCTTTGAAGCAAACTATTGGCGAGGAAGACGCACACTACTATCAGACTTGGGTCAATGTATCCGTAATGAGACGACTTGGATTTCTATTCGTTGGAGGAGTAGAAAGTGCAGGAGGTATCTTCGATATTCTCTGTGTTCTTACCGTAGTGGCAGCCATTCTTGCCCTTTTCATCTTCTGGCAAGTAATAGTAGTTGTAGCTGTGATTGCAGTTCTGACAATCTTTAGTGGAGGTGCTGCTCTTAAATTCCTTCGAGGTACGTTTATCGAAGCGTTAAGTGAGAAGATTACTTCTGACAAACTAGAATCCTTTGTTGTAGACCAAGTTGTAGGTGGAAACTTTGTTCAAGTACGAGCTCCTGAGAACTATGAAATAAACTATGCAACTCAGCAGGCTTCTTCAGCAACAAAGGTATTCAGGAGTGGTATCTACTTTGCACTCTTTATAGCCACGATATTCATGATATTTGAGCTGGCATATTTCTTCCTAAATCAGGTCTGGATGACTAATTGGGAAGTCTTAGCGTTGTTTGGCTCTGGCTTTCTAATTGGCATAGTAGTGATGGATCTTGGAGTCCTTCTAAGACACCAACTTGCGAAGAAGGTTGAGTATTAACTAGCGAACTGAAACATGTTAGGAGATTTGTATCAAAGGCGATTGCTGCGATTCAGATCACATCAAAAACAATCGCCCAAAACTCCCTTTCAGAAACACCAGTTCTGAGGGCTTTCAAGTCAGATTTGATTTTATCAAAGGATTCCTTCGATTGATGTTTCTTGATGTCCTCGTGAGTTTGCTTTATTCTCTCAGTAATCTCTCGCGCTTGATCCTCTGATGCACTAACTCCACCCATCTTTAGCATATATTCAACAAAATGCCTGCCTACGAACTTTCCCAAGTGAAATTCCCTTCGTCTTCCCACTCGAAGAGGACTGATTGGTTCATACGTCATTGAGTGTGTAAGTTGACCGTGCGAATGGATACCACTTGAATGTGTAAAGGCATTGTCCCCAGAGATTGCCTTATGGAGAGGTAAGGGAATCATAAAGTGACGTTCGACAAGCTTGGAAAGTCTGAACATCTTCTCTGTTTCAATGCCTGTTCTTACGTCGTATAGCTCCTCAAGAGTCATCACAACTTCTTCCAATGCCGCATTGCCTGCTCTTTCGCCATATCCGTTCACACAAACATGTGCATATGTAGCACCTTCCTCAATGGCAGCTAGTGTGTTCGCATTGGCAAGACCAAAATCGTTGTGGCAATGAACTGCAATCGGCACCTTGTATTTGCTCTCTTTCCAAAGACGTGATTTGATTTCTTGCATTATATGTGTCATCACTCTTGGTCTGACAAAACCTACCGTGTCTGCGATGCATATCTTATCTGCACCTGCATCAATTGCTGCTCTATATGCGGTACAAAGGAACTCGATATCACTTCTCGTCGAATCCTCTGCGATGTAGTCAATAGTCAGTCCATGTTCCTTACCATATTCTACGCAATGAACAAGACGATCGAGCATCTCTTCTCTTGACATTCTTAGCTGGTATTTTAATCGAAAGTCGGATGTCGCGATGAAGATTGGGACCTCTGACACACCAGCTTCGATACATGCATCGATATCTTCGATCACAGCTCTTGCGGGAGCCGCTACTATAGCATGGCGAAGCCCTTCCTTAGCAATAGCAGTAACAGCTTTCTTCTCAGCGGTAGAAACAGCTGGGAAACCTGCTGCGACGATTGCAACTCCTATATCATCAAGCATCTTGGCTATCTGGATCTTCTCATCAATCGTTAGAGCTACACCGGGTGTTTGCTCTCCGTCTCTCAGAGTCTCATCCCAGATGAAAACCTGCTTTGGAAGGCTCTCTGGTTTTGTACCAGGCTCCTTATTGTAATTGACAGCAAGACCTGCCTTTTCTAGGGACTCCATCTGTTTCATCTCCGCGACAGAAGATAGGCAGCACCAAGGCTGCCCTACTCAAATCTGTATTGTCCGAAGTTAGATATTTTGTTTGCATCATTCTCAAGGGATTTCATCATACTATCGTAATCCTCTTGTGATACTTCACCTTTATCAAAAGATTTTTTCGCCTTTCCTTTCTTATAATCAATCTTTGCCATAGCAATATGATTGAGCCTAAGTGATGTAATCACCTTTGGCATAGCTCCAGTCCTTTCAGCGATTCCTTTGAGCAATGGAGCCCAGCAGATTTCCTCTACATGGAAGGCAAACTCAAGACCTTTCTCTAGGATTCTGTTCCATAGCGGACATTCCTTTACTGAAATCTCAGAACCAGTGACTTCAACTTTCAGACCCATTGCATCCATGATTTGACCCGCAATCCTTGCAGAATCGTTTGGTCCTGATCCTCCAATCGCCTCTGCGGCTTCATTGCCAAGCTGCCTGAATCCATTCTCATAGCCTTCATACATCGATAATGGTCCAGTGTTATCACGCAAGCCCCACCATAATCCATCGAGGAATGAAACAAAGCTCATTCGCAGAAGTTCTAGTTGATCCATTACTTACCCTCCTTTGAAAATGGATTTCCCCATTTATTGAGAAATGCAATTTCCTCTGGTCCTTGACGTGGTGGTCCCAGTGTTCTCTCAGCTATTGGGTATCCCAAAGTGAGACACAGGATTGGAACCCAGTGTGGGTATGGAATACCGAGTTTCTCAGAAATAGCTCCTACATCATCAAAGTGATCCAATTGAACCGATGATACACAGCTTCCAACACCTAGTGAAGCTGCAGCGACGGCCATATTTTGCATCATCATTGACCCTGCGATAACTGCATGACGAGGTCCTGACCAACCATACACGCCACCTGTACCTCGTAATGTGGGCTGTGAGTTACCAACGTGCGTTTGATCGATGGCAAGAACTAGCAAGACCGGTGCTCCATTCGTTTCAGGTTTGCCTTTGATATATTCAAATCGAGCTCCTGAGATTAGGATATCAATCGTCCTCTCTAAACTTGCTTTCGATTCTATGTAGCTTAGTCTGCGTTCAAGTTCCTCCCGAGGAGTTGCCCGACCAAATAGCAGAACCGTCCTCTCCACGGCAATCTGTCCAATGAATTCCTGTAAGGCTTTATCACGAACAACAATCACGCGCCAAGGTTGCTGGTTCTCTGCACTGGGAGCGAACCCGCCAGCTTCAATGATCTTATACACAATCTCGTCAGGCACATCCTTGGATGTGACATAGTCCCTGATTGCCCGACGATTCTTAATCGTATGAATAGTTTCGTTGTCTTCCAACGATGACACTTCTCCGGTCAGTGATAGCGAGCCGAAGAAATTCCCTCTTAAGTACGTAACCCTTCTACTTTGAGATCCCTCAACCTGTGCTCCCTCTTCGTCTGGTCATTGTCAACGCCTTTTCTGGACATGTTGAAACACAGAGTCCACATCCCACACATTTTGACGTATCTACATTCAGCATATCCTTCAATAATGAATGGACTCCAAAATGGCAGCGTGAGACGCATTTACCGCATGAGGAACACTTCTGCTCATCCTTTAGAATAATGAAGTGGGAGCTTATTGCTGTATTTTGAATTCCATACCTTATCGCACTGTTAAGCATCACACAGCAACATGGACAACAATTGCAAATCACATAGAAATAGCTGGAAGACGGGGCTGTTATGAGCTGATGAACTAGTCCCGATTCATTCGCCTTTTTGATGATAGCTTCTACTTCTTCAACAGTAGCATCTTTGGTAGGCATTCGTGTTGATAATTCTGATAGGCTCTCAGCTGTTCCTACATGAATGCAAGTCCACACATCATTGTTACAATTCTTGTATTTGTTCCGACAGTAGCAGTAGCCAATACTCAGCTTCTCCACTCTTCTTACAATGCCCAAGATTTCATCTGATGGAGATACAAGATTCCTAGAGTCAATACTTACGTTCAGAGGAATCACTTTGCTACCATAGATCTTGGTCATTCCATGCATCAAGTGTTTGTAGAAGTCTAGTGGTGTATTATGATGCAGCCATGCAAAAAAATCAAGCAATGGAACCTCAAGTAGTCCAAAGAAAGCTGAAAAAGCCTTCCCAATTCTGGGATATCCCATCAGATAGTTGTATACATATTGGAAACGCCTACCTACACCCATCCGATTAGTCCCACCTATGCAAGAGAAGAAAAAGGACGAAGGCTGCAGATATTTGCAGCCTTTTTGCGTCTATCTAGATTATTGGCGCATCTCGACCGTCGTACTTGACGTGGAATCCAGTATCAAGATTAACGGACTCCTTGAGAATAGTATTGCCAGCAACTAGTCTTTGTACTTCGTTTGTCCCTTCGTAGATTTGTAGAAGCTTTGCATCACGCATCAGTTTCTCGGCAGGATATTCCTTAATGTAGCCATATCCTCCCATGATTTGAATTGCCTCGATAGCATTCTGCATTGCAGCATCACTAGCGAAGAACTTTGCATATGAGGAATCCTTTGAGTTTGGTATATCCAGATCAGCCATCCATGCTGCTCTACGTGTAAGCAGTCTTGCTGCAGCAGTTCGTGCACCCATATCTGCGAGCTTGAAGCTTATTCCTTGGAATCGGCCAATTGGTTGACCAAATTGATGACGTACATTAGCAAACTTGGCAGCTTCATCCATGGCTCTCTGTGCGACACCTGTAGCAATTGCTGCGATACCAGCTCGGGTCTTATCGAGTGTGAGCATGGCGATTTTGAATCCTTCTCCTTCTTTCCCAACCAAGCATTCCTTGGGAACTCGAGCGTCCTCAAAGATAACTTCGCTTTGAATGGAGTTCAGCTGTCCGACCTTATTTTCGATCACTCCGATCTTAGTGGCCTTGCTCTTTGGAACCATGAATACAGATAGACCCTTGTGCTTGAGCTCTGGCTGGGTTGAAGCGAATACTGTGAACAGCGATGCGACTGGTGCATTGGTAATCCAGCATTTTACGCCATTAATGAGATAATCATCGCCATCTCTTTCTGCTCTGGTCGCTACTGCAGCTGCATCAGATCCTGCTTTCCGTTCAGTAAGACAGAATGCACCAAACTTGACTTCCTTTCCTGTAATGAGAGGTTCAATGTATTCTTGCAGCTGTTCGACTGTCGCTCCTATCACTAATGGTGCGAAGGCAAGGTTGTTGCACATGATACTAGTTGCCATTCCCGCACAGCCATACCCCGTTGCCTCAGAGACCAATGTTTCAGAGAAAAGCGAAAGTCCTGGTCCTCCAGCATCCACTGGGATGTGAAGGTTCATCAGACCCGCTTCATATGCCTTCTGAACCACTTCCTTGGGGAATTCGTTCCGTTTCTCAAGCTCGTGTGCTCTAGGAGTGATATACTCACGTGTAAACTCCTTTGCTCGTTTCTCGAGCTTCTCGTCCTTTTCAGATAGTGAGAAGTCCATGGTTTGTCAACTCAACGACTGTTCCCTGAAACACTCCCCTATAACAGCTTCGGAGTGAATTCTTTGCCGACTGGTATGTTTTTATATCGCCTTTTGTCGATGCGGCATATCATTTACACAAGGGAGAAAGATAATTTGCCCCTGAATAATACGAACATAGTAAGCGGTGCTCAGACAAAATTCGGAGTATTGGAAGGAATTAGCCTGAGAGAGATGTTTGCTGAAGCCGTGGATAAGGCTACCATTGAAGCAGGGATACCGAAAGAGGATATCCAAGCTGCGTTCATTGGGACGTTTATCCCGGAGATGCTAGTTCATCAGGGACACACAGCTCCTCTCCTGTTGGATTTCGCTGGCTTGAAGGGCATACCAGCAACACGGCATGAGGCAGCATGTGCTTCCGGAGCAACAGCTCTAAGAGCTGGCATCATGGCAATAGAATCAGGGCTTTATGATACAGTCCTTGTTGCTGGTGCAGAGAAGATGACATCAGTTTCCACGAATCGAGCAACGGAAGCATTAGCCGCAGCGGCTGATGATGACTTCGAATCATCTATGGGCCTTACTTTTCCTGGTGTATTCGGAATCGCGGCAGTTGCTCATATGCAAATGTATGGCACGACCGAAGAGGATATGGCGCGTTGTGCGGTCAAAGCTCACAAGAACGCAGCAACGAATCCTCTTGCGCAATTCCAGAAAGAGATCACACTGGAGAAAGCTATGACACCTCGATACATCGCATGGCCTCTGAAACTTTTCGACTGCTCACCTATCTCTGATGGAGCAGCAGCGCTTGTTCTCAGCTCCAATGAGAAAGCCAAGAAATACACTGACCTTCCTGTCAAGATTGTCGGAAGTGGTCAAGCCTCTGCCTCGATGAACCTCTGTGATAGGGACCAGTTGACCTCATTTGAAGCAACTGTCAAAGCAAGCAGGTCCGCCTACGATATGGCGGGGATGACCGCGAAGGATATGGACTTCGCTGTAGTTCACGATTGCTTCACCATTGCTGAAATCATTGCATCCGAAGACATCGGCTTCTTCAAGCCTGGCGAAGGTGCAAAGGCTGTACGTGATGGCGTGACTGAACGGGATGGTGACAAACCCATCAACCCAATGGGAGGTCTCAAAGGCGTAGGTCACCCAGTTGGTGCAACGGGAGTTAAGCAAGCATATGTCGTATACAAAGAATTGCTGGGTGAAGCCGGAGCTAACCAGATTCCGAAACACGATACGGGTCTTATGCACAACTTCGGAGGTACAGGAGCAACTTGTGTGGTCAACATCATGAGGAGGGCTGACGCATGAGTGAGAAACCATCAGTAGACGCCTATAAGCAATTCATAAAGAGTGAGGATTTCCACGCATACAAATGCGTTGACTGCGGTGCTGTCATTGCACCTCCATCAGGCTCATGCTATACCTGTGGAAGCAGTAATATGGAATGGACGACTGTCAAAGGAACTGGAAAGCTTGTTTCCTTTACGATCATTCATATCGCACCTGAGGAGTTCCAAACCGAAGCTCCCTATTACATAGGTATCGTTGAGCTAGATGAGGGAACTCGGGTAACTTGTAGACTCAAGGGATTCGATCCTGAGAATCCGACATCTGTGCGACTTGGCACACCAGTAGTCATCGACTATGAGCATGGAGAGTCTGGTAACACCTATCTTGCTTTCAGACCTGCCTAGTTCACAACTGAGTAGGAACAGTCATGAGAAACCTTCTTGACTGTTCACTACTTCGAGTTTATTACTCTATACAAGAATATGGATTTTGATCACAATGGTCGAGAAGCCTCATTTAGAACACATTCGTATTTCTCCAAAGAAGCTCACGTTCAACTTGGTAGACCGAAATCTCGTAGCTTGGTACGATGAAGGACTCTTGAAAAAACACCTTCCTCCAACCTCTGGCGTAGAGTCGGCAGACATGAACTTGGTAAAGGGACTCTCCAAATACCTTCCTGAAGACACAAAGGAGGCTCTGGAATCCACCGAATTCGTCAATGTTTTTGGAAGAGCAGTGCAGAGGAAGGACAAGAAAGGCCCGCTCTGTCTGCAATACCTCTACGTTTGGGACTATCAAGCCGTGCCGCTTCATGAGGCTGACTACGAACCTATCTATGTGTATATTGAGAATGACCAGCGATACGCAATTTATGATCTCGTACACTATTGTACCCGTAGGATAGATTTAGGACCACTGGGGCAAGATGGTCCTGGTCTGCATGTCGTTCCGGGTTGGCATTCTTTCTTGCCTGCGACCTTGAAGTCTTCACAGATAGATAGTGGTCTTCGCGTGATCCCCCTTTCAGATCAACATCTAAACTCTTGGTGGAACATTCCCCATGAATCTACAAGATTGAAGATAGATGGACACATGCAGAATCCATTCGGACTGAAAACACCTGGTCACTTCATGGATACACCCGACGAAGAAGCGCGTACAATGTGTTGCACATTCAAGGAAATAGAAGGTGCATTCAAAGACTTCGAAAACCCAAGAGATGCCATCATTGAAGGGTTCAAACGAGCATTCGCCAGATGTATTGGGATTTTTGCACTGCATCGACTCCCTGCGTTCATTACCTTGCTGAACGAGATGAACGACGTTGGTATGATTACAGTACCTCCTGCTCTTAAACAAGGATTGAACATAGCATCAATAGGATCTTTCTTATCAGGCGGCCTAGTCACGCTGACCGAGAAAGGAAAGAGCTTTCTTGAGGGGTTGAAAGACGAATCCGAGTGAGCCGATTATTGGTAGATAGAATCACTCTTTTCATGATCAGCTGTTCTGCTTTCGCTCTTATCCTTTCGAAACTTTACCTTTGACCAATCAATTCTAAGAACCAGATAGATACCAATTACTAGTATTAGAAGAGCAACTACTTCGATTGACTTTGTCAATGGATTTGTAGGATCCCCGATGACAAAGGATTCTACAAATGATAATCCTAGCCTTCCTGCCCACGCTATTATTATCAGAAACATGCACTTACCGATTAACTGAGGTATCAATACCTTCTGGAACGGATATCTCGCAACTCCCAGAGGTATCACTACAACATCATCAGGTACAGGTGTTAATGCTAAGAACCATAGAACGAAAGGTGTCATCCTCGGGTATTTCTTCACGAAGTCCAAGAATCCACTACGCTGTTCCTGATTGACAAATCGAGACCCAAATCGGCCGAGGAGATACCCTGTCATCTCTCCTAGTGTCGCTCCGATACCTCCAATGATACCCAGTAGCCAAGGATCAAAGAAGAATGGTCCTGAAACTCCTGCACTCGCTCCTCCAAGGAGAAATATGACCGCAATGTATGGAAATGGAAAGAGCACTGTTACATTTCCCAGTAGAGAAACAAGGAATGCGCCTGGGTATCCGATGAACAATGAAAGACTCTGAATCCAGTAGTAGAGACTAACCAATGGTCCGGTGAGATCCACGAATATCAAAATAAGAATCCAGTACACCATTATCAAGCAGATAGATATCAACAAGACCTGGTCAATTCTTCTCATCAGCTTCGCCTCCATAGTGAGCGTTATGTGTGAATATGTGTTTTCCCCTTCTGATTTGACAACCTTAAGTAGCTGAAGTAACACGTATTTTTAGGACGGAGATATGAGATTAGATATTGCTTATGGTGATGGATTCCTCCCACTTGATCCAACTCGATATAATGAATTTCAGATCATCAGTCCAAAGACTGCAGCTGGAATACAAGATATCGACCGTTACGTTCAGCATAGAGTAACTGAAACTGATATGTTTAGGGAACTCATCAAAGCTGATCCAAGCAAACACAATGTTATCATAGTCTTAGAAATGCCTCAGAGAATCATTCACCTAACTTCTATACTTGAGCCACTTGTTGATACTCTTCAAACCACCTCTCTAACTCCCTCTAATATTCAGTTCCTTCTTTGTGGGTCAAGTCACTATCAACTCGATCTAGATGAAACTGTACGATATCTTGGAAGATTCACCTCTGAAGGAAGTGAGATACATATTCATGATCCACATAATGAGAAAACATTGAGGTACATGGGTGATGAGCCCATTCGATCTATCCCTGTGCATCTCAATGCGAAGTATATTCATTCCACCTTTAGAATCACACTTAGCTCAGTTATGCAGAGTATCTTCACCGGTACGACTGGTGGCTTGCTCTCAATCGCTCCCGGTCTTTGCGGTAACAGGACTGCATACCACCTTGCAAAGCAGCTTGCTAGATATGAGTCATCAGTGTTCGAATGCAATCCTGAGTATCTCAGCATTCTACATTCAACAACTAACTTTGCTACACCACATTTGTATCTCAATCTAGTTCAAGATGTGAAGGGTACTATTGCTCATGTAGCTGCAGGTAAGGTTGATTCAGTTGCCAAGGAATGCAAAGATGTCGCACAGAATCTGGCAACCTCTGGAATACGCAGACGAAGTGATGTCGCTGTGGTCGGTGCAGGAGGCAAAGGGTATGATTCCACATTATACGACGCTACCGAGAGTCTTCATGCTGCTTTCTCAGCAACGCGAACCGGTGGAACAATCCTTCTCGTTGCGGAATGCAAAGATGGCGTTGGTCCTGAAGGATTCTTAGAGGGGATGACAAACACGAAGACGGAATCAGAACTAAGGGTTATGGCTGAAACTAATTTCAAGATTGGTATGGAGCGAGCACGCTTTCTACGAAAAGTTATGGAATCTAGAGATCTCGTGATATGCTCACGTCTTCGAGAGTCACTAGTTGTTGAAAAGATTGGATGTCCCGCGGTTCGTGATCCCCAAGAGGGATTGGACATGATTGTTAGATCAAATGGTACTAATTCACGTATTGTGATAATTGAGCAAGCCCCTTTTGTTCATCCCATTGTGATTTGATTGCAGACCATCTGTCCTATTTCTTCTTCGGAGTAGCAGCCTTCTTCTTCTCTTTTGGCTGAGACTTGGTTTTGGTTTCAGGTTTTGAGGATTTCTTGGCTTTGCTTTTTGGTTTTGGCTCAGACTTGCTCGCCTTCTTCTTTGGTTTCTCTTCCTTCTCATCAAAGAGAGCATCAACAGCGCCCAGAGCCCCTTTTGCTTCAGATTCCGTGAATACCTCTAAGTCGCCTGGTTTCGCAATCTGGATGGTGACAATAGCATTTTCTCCACAAGGTCGCATTTCCCATGACATCTCTACACCTGGTTGTTCTGATACGAACTGACCAAGCATTTGCATCCACGCATCCTTTACATCATCGATGTTGGTGTACAGGAATTCCATCAACGGGATAGATATTTCGACATTAAGGATTCGTCCATCAATGATGTGGTAATTTTCGATGTCCCAAGGCAATGTCAGTGTCCCTCTGAAATATTTGCAATATGACGGCTAGATAAGTGTTCTTTGCTTTGAGTCTATTCTTCTCCATCCTCTTCTTTCTCTTTCTTCAGGAGAGATTCAACTTCTTTTAGGAACTCATCTCTAGGATCAGCATCCTCTGTTTCTGGTTCTTCTCCTACAATCTCTTCTGGTTTCGATTCACTATCGTCTTCTTCGGGAACAACGGGCTCTTCTTCTTCGCTCGTAGGTTCATCCAAGGGTTCAGACACTTCGTCATCATCTCCAGATACATCAGCAGGTTCCTCTACAGCATCCACATCTGTGGTATCCTCGTGAGGTATTTCCTCTATTGGAGTTGGAGTGATTTGCATGTCCATATCTGAGCTTACAATACCCAGACCTTGCCGTTGCAAGAAGGTATGAATGCTTATTGGTTGGATGATTTCCTTCTCCTCAAGTCCAACTATAATATCAAGTATCTCTGCTTCTGTTTTTCCTAACATAGATGAGAGTGGTTGGAGGTAGTCCTCAACGAGAAACTCTCTCTTGTTTCCAAGTGATGCTTGAATGTAATTGACTATCTTCTTCTCCGGTCCTGAGAGCTTCTTGTCAGGATGAAGTGTATGAGGTAGCATCCAGCTGTATCCCAAAGTGGAGATGAGATTGGAAACGATCCACTCTGGATCAAAGCAGTCCGTAATGCCGGTCCATCCATCGAGATGACTCTCATATTCATTCTCAAAAAGATCCACGAAGAATTGTAGTCTATCCCTCATGAGAACTGAGATTTCCTTATCAAGAATGAGGATACCAAGTACATATTCCCCACTGTAGCTATTGAGCCGCAGGCCTTGATATTGAATCTCCTCTAATGTGCCTTGCACACCGTCCCCTTTTATCTCTCCATACACACTCGTTACCGCTGAGATGAACCCACTGATCAGGTCCGCCTGAATTCTTGCTTCTTTGAATGGATGATAGAACACACAAGTTCCTCTGTTTACGTATACCGCCATGAAGTGCTGGACTGACTTGAGATCCTCAAAGTTCTTCAATTGCCTATCCAATGCTGCTCTACCAGCTCTCTTCTTTGGCTTAATCCTCTTGTTGTATCCAACTGATAGAATCGCCAATATCCCGATGCCAAGTAGCACATACCTTCCTTCCTCCACAAACCAGAATGACAAAACCTGTTCTATGGGGTCCAGATTAACTGGGATAGTATATGCTTTCGAAGCATCCCAATACACATAATCCTCGTTAATGCTTCCATCATAGAACACCTCGATAAGGATACTTGTCACCCGATTATCTGTAACCTGAGGGATGTCGAATGATACTGATGCCAGACCTTGAGCGTTTGTGCTATCTTGAACTGATACCAAAACACTTGTTCCATTATCATAATTTACTGTGATATTGAATAGAAGTGTTCTGAGTTGAAGTGCTCTCTCAGTGTCATTCTCTCTGAGACGGGCATCAATGGAGATGGTGTTCCCTTGAAATGCACTCCCTGAGAAACTTATACTGATGTAGACATAGGTCTTTGCTAGAACTCGGATGGAGATATCCTCAGTTGCGGGATTTGTACCATTTGCTAATGCTGAAATTGTTGCTGTATGGTAGTTTACTGTGAAATCAAGAACAAAGACTACGACATAATGTGACCCATTGAAGGTCATGGGGTATACTGTGCCCTCAATAGTTAGATTGACTGTTGCCCAATAGATAATCGTTCGATGGATATCATCAACAAATTCTACTGCAATCTCGATATCTTCAGTTTCATATTGACTATAAATTGGGCTGGTGACCACAATTTCTGTCGTCGCTCGAATTGTCAGATTAAGCTGAATTGAGGTTGTAACGAATCCGGTTTCTGTGAGTATTACTTGGATTTGATGTGTGCCCATGACTGCATCGGGGATAATAGCAACAGAATAGAGACCATTCCCGAGATGCGTCATAGTGAACTTAGAATCCAATAGCGTGACGGTCAGATTACTATTCAAAATGGGATTGCCAAGGGAATCATGAGCTGAGACATTCAGCACTATGTTCGTTTCGTAGTCGGTGACCTCATGGTCAGACCACGAATCAGTGAGGACTGGTACATCTTCCCATATGTCAAGGATGTTCTGAACACTTTTATTTCCATATCCGACTGCATCAGCAAAGACTGTGAATTCCCAGTAGCCGACACCAATGTCACTACCTGGGAGGAGAGTATACCAAAGGCCATCAGATGAATTGTACTGCAAAGATATTGGAGTGGATACATTGAATTGAATTGTCAAGGTCGCAGCTGGAACAGGACTTCCTGAATAGGAATAGTTGGCAATAATCCTGAATGATTCAACATAGGTCATATCCTGATCTGATGGAGTGATTATGATCTCAAGTGACGTGGCTGATTCCTCATATACATACAATTTCAGACTGCTATTGGCTTGAGATTCATGACCAAGCTTCCATGCATTCACTGTGAGATTGATCGTATCGGGAAAAGTTGAGAAATCAGTTCCATTGAATTGAATGGTGTAATTCTCAGCGACTGGATCCCATGTTAACGACCACGTCGAAGTTCCATCAGTGACATTTACTATCGCATTTGCAATTGCAGTTCCATTGGCAAATCTATAGAGTATGGTGAGATTGGTACTCTGTAGATATGTTATGCCATTCTCTTGTGGATCCGTCCAATTGTATGTAAGGGCTAGTGTTTCATATGTTAATTCCACATCTATAGATAATGATTGATTCTCAATAGCGAAACCCTCTGCATATACAACAACTGAGTGTAACCCTGCGATCTCACCTGTTGTATCAATAACTGCTGTCCAAGTTCCATTTCCAAGGTCTGTTAATGATACATTGGATCCTGAATCATATGAATACACTACGCTTGCATATGTAGCAGTTAGAGGAGTTGGACTGAACGTATCCACAAAATCAACTCTAATCTCGAAGCTGCTGTCCGTGAAAGCTTCCATTTGGGTGTTACCGGTTAAGCTTGTTGGATAGTATACAAGAATTTCTTTTGTTAGGTAACCTGCTTCTGTGCCGTTCGTCCAGAACATCTCAAGAACGTAAGTGCCATTGGAAGAGACCCACGCATCAATATTCCAGAGATAGGAGAATCCCATAGCATAGGTTCGGTTTGGAGGATTATAGACCGCAGAGCCCTCGTATGTAGCTGTCAAATTCATAGATCCCGAATCAACGTCAGTGCCAATTCCATCCTCTACTATGGCCGTAATAGTGACTGTATCTTCAATACTTGCGATATCAGGCGATTGGATTTCTGTGATATAATTATCAGCTGTGTGTGATAAAGTCCATGTGCCATTCGTCATGCTTGAGCAAGTGACAGTTGTCCCTGAAACCGCATAGTTCCCATAGTTTGTGGAAGGTGTCGTACTATTGTACAATCCCGTGACTGACCAATCAAGAGGTCTTGTGAAGTTCATGTACCTGCTAATCGTTCCGCTTGTATTCGGGTATTGAATTGCTGCAGTGATATTCCATTCTATAGAATCGCCAGATGTCTGCACATCCCAAATTGTTGAAGCATCAAAGTTTCTCTTGTACCAAAGGGTGAGGTCATATGTCATATCTATGGACTGATTTGTCTGAAAAGCAATTGAACTCAATCCTGCACCATTCAAAAATTCCCAAGAAGTTCCAGTAAGACCAGTTGAGTTACCTAAAAGGGAAACCTCGTCAGCGCTGAAATATTTCAATGCGGCGTTGCTTGTTTGATTCCAAGGTGTGTACGTATAATTCAAGTTCGCTTCCCGACGATTTATTCCACTGTAAGGCCACCAAGCATCACCTCTTAGGTTATACAAAGTCTGAAGTCCCAAGAACGAATCGGTGGCTTCCCAATTTATCCGATTGAAATACCATGTATCTACAATATATACTCCTGATAGCGCCGTTCCATCAATGACAACATAATATGTACTGCCGGAGGACAAGATTGCATTATCGCTAGAAACATCATGAGTGTACAAAACAGCTGATGGATTTTGAGTGAATGGAGAAACCCAAGAAGTTTCATTTGTTGAACCATCAGAGTAGTCACTTCTGACGACCAACCATGCTTTTCCAAGAGAAGTAGTGTAATATGGCACTGCGTACTCTACAGTATAATTCTCCAGTCTTCCATCGTGGGGTTGATTGTAAAATGCTTGTGTAAGGGCATCGGTAACCAGACCACTTGCATTTCGTATCATAATTGGTGTGGATGGATTAGGAGTTACACCTAATGACTCTCTTTCTGAAATAGCTGTCATATCGGTCATGTCGATATCCGCTCTATAAAGCGTCCATCCAGAGATCACATATCCAGATAGATCTAAACTCCCCAGGTGTGTGAGATCTGAATATGAGTTTGATATTGTAGATGAGATGCCTGTTAGGACTCTAGACATATTTGCAGTAGCTTCAGTAGAGCTTCCCTGGCCTCCAGCTTGTGCAACTTGAAACAAAGCATCATTATCTATTGAATCTAATGTAATTGCATTCATGATTCTGTCAGGTGATGATGTGATTGTAGGAATACATAGTATGACTAGGAACATTGCTGTTAGTGCAATAATACGGTTTGACTTCAATCTTCATCGCCTCACTGTCTTCCCCTTTTGAGATTGGAGCCATAACCAGCTTTCTGGTTCCTGAAGCTCAATCAAGGGTACTAGATGATGCTGGTGGCATGTGTTATCACAAATGTCACATGGGTCCTAGAAACATGACGATTAGTGCTTATTTATAGCTATCCTGAACTAACTGCTTCGAAAAATAGATGACCATTTCATAATAGAAAGTCAATCTATAGTATCTGTATATCCAATCTTCCGAATCCTGCCTTCTCGTATCTCTACAACATCCACATTGTCGTTCAATAGGTCATTTACTAGCTTTCGTGTTTTTGAAATGCTGAGATTAAGTTCTACAGATATTTCCTCTCGTGACAAAGGTTTGCCTGCTTCTTTAAGCAGACGAATTAGTTTGGATCCATCGTCGACCACCTCTTTTCCTTGAGGAGTTTCTCTAACAAATAGAGAAACAGTTGTCGAGATTCCTGCAGCAGCGAGAAATGCACTTGTTGATGATTCATCGATTCCTGATATTTCATCTATTTCTCTCAGTGAATCAATTACATCTGGAATCAGTAATTCATTTTCTTTCGATATTTGGTATACTGATTGAGCGATGTCCGGAGCATGTGAAATGGCTGGACCCGGTGTGAGCGAAGTCATATCGGTTCTGGAAGACAATCCCTCAACTCTCCTTCTTTTTCTTAGCAAGACTGCAGCAATGCCTACTGCTGCAACTCCTCCAACTGCTAGTGTGACTGTTAATGGTCCTGTAAGTGGAGTTGTGGGTTCAGGCGTGATTTGAATGACACTGATTACAGTTGTCGATGATTCAACTGGCCATGCACTGATTTCTCCAGCAAAGATCGCTCTTACGAATATTTCATTACTATCCATTGGTACTGTGTAGCTAATAGTTATCCTTCCATCAGAACCTGTGGATAACATGAATCTCTCCTCTATTTCTGAGCCATTCAAGAACGCAATTCCGAGAATTATCTCTATGACCTTATCCGATATTGGTTGCGAGTTATAGGTCAAAGAAGCGGAAATTGAAATCGCAGAGTCTTCTTCCGCCGCATCTGGATGTGACAGTGCAATTTCGTAAGCCATCTTTTCAAGGACTGTCAATGTTATGTTAAAATCTGAGACATCGAAGTCGCTAGCAATCGCCTGCAAGAATATCTGATATATGCCTGGAAGTAGATTCTCTGGCAATTCAAACTCTATTCGATACAGTTCCAAGACGGAATCAAACATCATCTGATATTCGTTTTCCTCAAACGTGAAAGAGAGAGATGCCCATGTGACATTTGTGTCATGATATGCATCAACGAGAAATGCTGTGATAAGAAGAGATTCTTGTTCGTATTGGCTAATGCTCTGATCAGACACGATATTCAGTGGGAGGAGGTCGACCTGAATCTGTTGGATATAACCCATTGCTATGTATCCTTCTTTTGATAGATGAACCTCGATCGAATAGTTGCCAGCAGACAATGCTGTGCTGCTTACGAGAATTGAGTATACATTGTTAGCTAAGAGCTCGATTTCATATTCACCTTGCCATGATACTTGAATCGCAACATCATCTATGTTCTCATTAGTCCGAAGATCTCTATATTGAAGACGAAGTTCCAAAGTGTCATTCACATACAACCAGTCACTCCCTATGCTTACCAAAGTGGTTGGTATCAGATGAATAAACACATCGAATTGATAGAATTGTGAATCGAATCCTTCAGAACTTAGGTTAACTGTACATGAGTAATATCCAGCATCATGAATCAATCCAGGAATAGTAAAGGTCCAGTTGGTCATATCCCATGTTGCTAGAATTTCTGTTTGGTTGAGTTGGATGTACACGATTGTGTTGGGAATTGATGAACCATTAAGCATCTCATAGGATATCGATCCATTCACGAACCCATCAGCGTATATCGTCGTATTCGTATGGATCACACTGAAGGCGGTTGACGTAGCTATTACATCCAATGTGAGGAGTGATTCTATTGTATTGAACCAGCTTCCAGTAATTGATACATTCACTACATAGGTGCCAATAGATAGTTGGGGTCCAATTATTGTGGTGTAAATGCCTTGGCCTTCATTGAGTACAACAAGCATAAATGAGTTTAGAGATATTGTCACTGTGGCATCTGTAACAGGGTTTCCAGCTGATGAGTTGCATTCAATGCTTAGAGCTGCAGTTGATATATAGTCAATCGTCGACTCCGTCCAGTTTGAGGTGAATTGCAGAGTGTCCCTATAGACGGTAATTATCTTCCATTCGTTTCCTTCTTGCTGTCCCGTTCGATTTGCCCTTATTGTGGCGTTCCAAGTGCCCAAAGAGATGTCAAATCCTGAAAGAGTAATGTGCCACATCTGATCGGTGCTGCTATATTCCAAGGGGTAGGGTGAAGAACTATTCAAGACCAAGGTCACGGTCGCATCAAGTATGGGCTGGAAATCGCTTGTGTATATCACGGATATATTGAGCTCAGTGATGATATTCACATTTCCATCTGATGGTTCCCAGTAGACCAAGAATGAGTTGGATGCTAATGTCACATTAACATTGTATGTCGTGTTGGTGAACACTCCGAAACCATATTGCCATGCACTGATATAGGCTTCATAGACTCCTATTCCTATTTGTCGACCTAGAATAGAGATTTTCCAAGAACCCAGTGAATATGTCAGATTATAGACAATGCTGTTAATGGTAACATTCACCGTTGCTGTATCTGGCACATCTCCATATGACGACAAGTAATCTACGGTGAGATTCAATAGATCCGTGTATTCTATTGTGACATTCGATGGTTCCCATGTAAGAGATGATATAGCTGTTGAAACTACTGCAACAGTTACTATTGTTGTGTTCTCTTGGTACTCGTAACCATACACCCAAGTTCTGATGAGAATCGCATGTGGTCCTAGATCAAGCATCACACCACTGAGGTTTGCAATCCAATAGTTGCCAGATGTATTGAGACCAATGGTATACCAGCCATCAATTGTGATATTTGCTGTCACAATCGTTTTACTAACATCTCTGAATGCATTGTCATCCCAGTATTGTGCTGTGAGATTTGCTTGTCCTAAGTAGTCGATTTCGACTGAATCCCATGTGACAAAGAGTGACGTAGGCACTTCTGTAATATTGTAGTGGAATCCATCTTTGAATGCGTAGTCGTAGCCTACCTTGCTCACATTTACAGTCACTACATGATAGCCCAAACCCGTTTCATAACCGAGCTGAATCCAATAGTATCCAGATGCTTCATTCATTGAATAGATTGTGCCATTCACAGTTACGGTTTTTTGAGAGGCTCCAGGAATGAATGTTCCCATAGAATCTCGATAATAGACTCGCAACACCTCAGTTTGAGTGTAGTAGAATGTTGAATTCGAATCTGTTCCTGCTCTCTGCCACCATATTGAAACACTTGTTCCTTCATTTATGATCGCAAATACTGTACTAATCTCCACATTAGTGTAGACCGGTCCAGATGCCTTCACTACAGGTAGAAAACTACCCAGACCTGGGGGATTGTCGGTACCATTTAGTACGAGCTCGTACCCTCCGCTTGTTTGATTCCAATTCAAGTCAAATGTAAACCCTGCAATCGTTATGTTAAGAGAACCATCAGAAATAGAAGTTCCATTACTCATCCTATAGAAAACAACTATCTTGGTTTGCTCGATATACGTGATCGTGTTCCCTTGTGGCCATGTCACTTCTAGAGAGGATGGATCTTTTCTTACGATTAATGTCTCATCGGAATCAGATTGAGATTGATAGCCATATGCATCCGCCTGGATGAATAACGCATGTTCTCCAAATCCTGGAGGTGTATCTGTGCCATTAATGATGAGCTCAAATCGTTCGCTAGTTCCATTCCATAATAGATTCCAAGTAGTAAACCCGATCGTTACATTAACGGTTGCGAATGGAATGTTTGAACCATTGCTCATTTGGTAAATCACTTGGATGGCTGTGAATTGGAAATAGCTGATATTATTCAGATAGGGCGTTATCCACGAAGCACTGAGAGAGGTGCCTTCATTTGTGATTGATAGAACCATCGAGGTGTCTTGGACGTAGTCAAATCCATCTCTCCATGCCTTTATTGTTAGGCTGTGAACACCTAGTCCTGGTTGATTATCGCTTCCATTGAATTGGATACGATAAGTTTCAGAAGCATCATCCCATATCAGATTCCAAGTTGTAGTATCTATCGTCACATTCACTATAGCAAGAGGTATTGCAGTTCCATTACTCATTGTATAATTAGCTGATAGTATTGTAGATTCAACAAAGGTTATGGTTCCCCCACCAATCCACTGACTCTCTATCTGACCTAATTCACCAGTTATCACAAGATTTTCTGTGCTGTCTACATGTGATTGATATCCAAATCTCCATGCTCGGATGGTAAGTCCATGAGTTCCAAGACCAGGTGGCACATCTGTTCCATTGAACTGAATTCGATAGGTATCAGAGTCCTCATCCCATTGAAGTGTCCAAGTACCAGTTCCAATAGTTACATTCAGTTTCGCACTAAGAACAGCACTACCATTTGTCAAGGTGTAGTTGACAGAGAGAATTGTCGATTCAACATATGTAATCGAATTCCCCGGAATCCAATCGATGGTCATCGCTGTACCCTCGACAGTAATTGATAGGACCTCTGTCGAATTAACTTGAGTTTGATAGTTTGCTTTCCAAGCAGAGATGAGAATATTGTGTATGCCAAGTCCGGGTAAAGCATCTGTACCATTGAAAGATATCTCGTAATATTCAGTAGATGGATTCCATATCAAAGACCAAGTCGTGGAGTCAATCGTGACATTGATGGTTGCTTCAAGGATTGAAGTTCCATTTCTCAAATAGTACCCAATTTGCAATGTTGTAGTTTCAAGATATGATATTGAGGAGTCAGCATCCCACCCAATAGTTAGGTCTGCATCTTCGACACGTATTGTCAACTCCTGAGTAGCATCAATCACTGAGATATAACCGAATTTCGAACTCTTTATGGTGAGGGGGAATGTCCCAAACCCTGGAAATGAATCGCTTCCATTGAATTGAATCTCATAGCTTTCTGAGGTTGAATTCCAAAACATGGATAATGTAGTTGTATCGATTGTCACATTGACTATCGCATCAACAATTGGAGTCCCATTACTCATTTGATACACAAGCACCAATGTTGTAGATTCTAGATAGGATATGTTATTGCCAAATACTATGTTCCAGTTCAGTGAATAGATGATCTCCTCTTGTCTAAGTGTCAATTCCTGTGCGCTATTCGTGAATGACACATATCCGAACTTCTCAGCTTTGATTATCATTGAATGCGTACCAAGACCTGGTGGAGTATCCGTTCCATTGAATATTAGACGATAATCAAGATTTGACGCATCCCATCTTAGGATCCATGTGGTTCCGCTAATAGTAGCATTAACGACTGCATTTGGAATCTCTGTGCCATTGCTCATGAGATAATCGATAATCAGAGTAGTGTGCTGCACATAGGTTATGTTATCTGTAGCTGACCAATTAATCGTATAACTAGTATCTTCCTTACTCACTGTCAGTGTTTCAGTATCATCAACCCAACTCTGGAAGTCCACCTTTGAGGCTCTGATATCTAGGCTGTACGAATCGATTCCTGGTGGATCATCATAACCATTGAAAACGACCTCATAGATCTTTGACACACCGTTCCACTGTAGAGTCCAAGTCGTGACTCCAAAAGTCACATTCACAGTTGCTTGCTCAATTACAGTACCATTGAACATGGTATAGTTTACGATCAGTTTGGTTGATTCGACATAGGATATAGAATCTCCATTTGTCCATGAAATGTCGAATAGGGTTGGAATTACTGGAAGTGTCAATGTTTGAGTTGTATCAACTTGTTCCTCATATCCGAATACCCAGCAACTTACCGAAAGACTATGCGTTCCCACGCCTGGAGGTACATCGGATCCATTGAATGTTATTTCAAAGTACCCCGACGTTGAGTTCCATATCAAGAGCCAGGTCATACTATCGATTGTTACATTGACCTCTGCATTTGCAATTGGAGTAAGGTCAGACTTCGTATAGCCCACCAGCAATGTTGTGGAATCTAAGTAACTAGGACTGTTTGTGTTCGTCCATTGAACAGAGAATAGGGTTGGTTCAATTCTTAGTGTGACATCATAGGTGTTATTCGTTTGATGGATGTAGCCATACTTGCCAGCTTTCACCAGAACATTGAATGTGCCAAACCCAGGAGGTGAATCTGATCCATTTAATCGCAACCTGTAATTCTGATTATCGGAATCCCACCACAGATTCCAGACATTCGAGTTGATTGTGACGTTAACTTCTGCGCCAATGATTGCAGTTCCATTGCTCATAAGATAGGTGGCAACTATTGTCGAATAATCAGTGTACGTGATGTCATTATCAGGTAGGAGTACAATTGTAAGGGTTGTGTCCTCAGGGTTTATCGTTAATGTGCTTCCATCTGTTCTATCGATATATCCATACTTGCCTGCTTTAATTGTAATCGAGTGGGTTCCAAATGATGGCGGATTGTCTGTGCCATTGAATGTAATGACGTATGTGGATGTAGACTGATTCCAGACCAATAACCAGGTATCGCCATTGATTGTAGCATTAAGATTAGCATCCACAATCGCAGAGCCATTACTCATGGTGTAGCTCACGTTTAGAATTGTATACCCAACATAGCTTATCGTGTTCGTGGATATCCACTCGAAAGCTAGAGATGTGAACTCCTCCCTGAGAATTAGATTTTCTGTATTATTCTCTCTGCTTTCATATCCAAGCAAATCAGCTTTCACAATTATTGAATGTGTTCCAAAGTCTGGTGGTGCATCTGTCCCATTGAATTGGATCTCGTAGTATCCTGTACCAAAATTGTAGCTTAAATCCCAAGTAGTAAGACCTATAGTAACATTTACTTCAGCGGTATCGATTGTACCACCTGAGGTCAATGAGTAGTTAACCTGAAGGATAGTGTACTCAACGTAACTGATGTTATTCCCATTTGACCACTGAAATGAGAGAATTGTTGGCTCCTCTCGTATAGTGATGGTCTTAGAACTATCAGCTTGACTTTCGTAGCCATATCTATCTGCATTGATATTGACTGTGAATATTCCAAGACCAGGTGGCACATCTGACCCATTTATCCTGATTCTGTAGTCCTCGTTTGCAGGGCTCCAAGTAAGATTCCATGTGGAAGTTCCCAAAGTGACATTAATGATTGCACCCAATATCGCAGAGTCATTACTCATCAAATAATCACAGATTATTGTGGAATATTCTGTGAATGTAACATCATTATCAGGTTCAATTACCACAACTATTGAGGTTCCTTCTAGGTCTATTGATAGAGTTTCGGTGTTATTCATTCTGTCAACATAACCAAATTTGTCAGCGAGAATTGTAATTCCATGTGTCCCAAATCCTGGGAATAGGTCATCACCGTTGAACTGATATCTGTAAGTCTTGGACCCTGATTCCCAGTCAAGAGATAATGTTGTGGTGTCTATTGTAAAATTCAATGTGGCTCCTTCAATGGCAGTCCCATTGCTCATTGTATAATTTACAATCAAAGTCGTGTATTGAACATAGGTTATGGAATTCGTGTTTCCCCACTGAACAGTAAGTGAAGTGTCTTCTTCAGAAACAGTAAGGATTTGGCTACTATCGTATTGGGATTCATACCCATATTTGGATATAGCAATCTCAACTAAATGAACACCAAAGCTTAGCTGTGGTGAACTTCCGATAAATGTGCAATTGTACGTTTTACTATCTGAATCATATACAAGGTCGTATGTGTATCCGTTTATCGTTACATTCGCGATAGCATCAACAATTGAAGTACCATTTGACATCAAATACGATATCGATAAAGTTGTACTTTCAACATAAGAAATGCCATTGCCTGATGTCCATTGGATATTAATCGTTGTTGATTCTTTCCTGATCGTGATACTCTCAGAATCATCATATTGATTTTGATATCCAACCTTCCAAGCTTGAATGGTGATTGAATGAGTACCAAAACCTGGATCTGAATCTGTTCCATTGAATCTCATTTTATATGTTTCATCAACTGGGTCCCATCTGAGCTTCCAAGTTGTGGTGTCAATTGTCACATTCAACTGAGCATCAGATACATTTTCTCCTGATGTTCTTTGGTAAAGCACGGACAATTCTGTGTATTCTACATAAGTAATATTGTCAGAATTCGACCACCAAATGTCAAGGGGTAAAGTTTCATGTATTAGAGACACATGTATTTCCAATGATTGATTCTCTAATGCGAAACCCTCCGCATATACATCTACGATATAATCACCTGGAGCTTTACCTGTGGTACTAATGCTCGCTGTCCATGTGCCATTTGCGAGATCACTCATAGTAGCATTTGATGCTCCATCAAACGAGTATTGTACTGTTCCCAGACTACCATTGATGCCCTTGGGTGTGAAGATTTCTTCGTAATCTACCCTAATCGCAAAACTGCTTTCCGTATAGGCATTGATTGCATATGACGTAGCTGTGAAGGTTGTTGAATGAAATACTGCGAGTTCTTGAGTCAGATACCCTGAAGATGAACCATTTGTCCAAAATGCCTCTATTCTATAGATTCCGTTCTCACTTATTGTGGAAGGTATATTCCAACTATAGCTTGTTCCTCCTGACGAAACCGATTCATTTGCTGGAGCGAATATGATT
This sequence comes from Candidatus Thorarchaeota archaeon, assembly GCA_048884965.1. Taxonomy (GTDB): domain Archaea; phylum Asgardarchaeota; class Thorarchaeia; order Thorarchaeales; family Thorarchaeaceae; genus MP5-2226. The sequence continues at coordinate 179,872 of JBHLQH010000001.1, forward strand.
GTGGAGTCTTTCCAAACTGTAAGATTGGTAGTTCCACTCAGAACAGGACTACTGCTCTCCTCTGAAAGTGTCAAATTGATCTCCAAGATGACCTCACTGTTAACCTCATAGGTAATCGGGGAATCATCACTAGAATCATAGCTGGATATATCCGAAAGATGATTGAACGAAGTAGAAACGAGCGTCCATGTGTCATTATTCACAAACGATGCTGCTACTATATTCTGAGAAACTAAATAGTATGAATGATTCGATGATGGCATCGACGAATTATACATCCCAGTTGGCTTCCATGTACTTGGAATCGTGAAATTCAAGTATCGCATATCCGATGATTTGGGATACTCTGGGGTGGCTGTAAGATTCCAATTGACCATGTTTCCTGAATTTTGAACTTCCCATTGAGCCGACCCTTTCATATCCTGCTTATACCAGAGCGTGATAGAATAATCGATTTGAACAGATTGATTGCTTTGGAATGAAATAGATGTGATGTTACTGCTGTCACTAAATGTCCAGGAATCTCCCGTTAACGAAGATGAGTTAGCTGTAAGAGAAACTGATTCTGGAATGGAATAGACCAAAGCTGAGTTGGAGGTTTGGTTCCAAGGTGTATAAGCATATTGCAGGAACGCTTCTTGTCTTTCTGCACCAACATATGGATACCAAGTGCTATCATCTCGCAATCGATAGCCAGTATCATCTCCCAATACGGATGATGAGGACCGCCAATAGAGCTGAGGGAATCCTCCATAGTTAATGAGTCCTGTACCATCTATTACAACATAATATGGAGTAGACTCAGACAAAATGCTATTGTCCGATGAACAATCATGGGTAGTAGTTGTGTCAAATATTGTCTGAGTGAAAGGAGTAGAATAGCTTGTTTGATTTGTACTGGGATCGGTGAAATCGCTCCGAACAACAAGGTAGGTTTGACCAGCACCAGAGGGAAGATATGGCGCAATATAGATTAGTGTATAATTCTCGAGTCTTCCATCATGAGGTTGGTTGTAGAACTCTTGGTAAAGTGCATCAACAGTCAAACCGGAGCTATTCCTGATTTGCATATAGCTATTCGGAGTGATTCCTGTTGATTCCCGTTCGGGAACTGCTGTGATGAGAGATGGTTCTACATCCGCTTTATACAGACACCATCCAGACAGTAAGTAGCTTGACAGATCTATCTCTCCGAGATGCTGGCTTGTGCTAGAATACGAATTTTGAACATTGAGGTCTAGTCCATCTATTACCCTCGATGCATAGATACTCACATCCTGTTCATCACCAGCTCCACTCACATAGCTAAGTACTGAATTTCTGCTTTCAGTTAGAGTCTGTTCTCTCATATCGGTTACTTTCTCGAGGGGAAGAATACTCAGCGATGGAATTGGCACTGCAAGTACTATTCCAACGATTAGGATAACGAGAACTCTCTTCATGAATGGGCCTCAAATGGTATGTTCACTGGTTGTTCAAAGGAGCAAATATACCTACCTTATTGATTATTCATAAAAAAGGTGAATTGCTACATACCCAATTCGATAATTCGAATCATGTGTAATAGGAAGGTCCTGTATCTTCAGTTGGTGGAGTTATCGCTGGGCTGCCTGCAATCTCGTTCAAGACAGCAATCACCATGTCCACCGCGCCGTGCACCCTCTTCATTATCTGCCAAAGTCTATCATCCGAGAACGCGTCGTCATACAACCGGTCGGATACTACGAATCCTGGTCCCGGAGGTTGTTGAGGTCCTTTCTGTCCCGGACGTGGTTGGATGAATCCAAGAGTCAAGCCTTGCTGAAAGCTGAACTTGAGCGCTTCCATCTGGAACTGTTTCATTTTCTCAGGAGTCAAAACCTGAAGGTGTTGAGGTGAGATCATCACCTGAGACTCGACCTGCAGGTAGCGTTGCTCATTTGGTCTGACCACGGTGAAGAAGAATCGCAGGTACTTCACCTTAAACAAGAACTCAGCTCTTGGATTCGAGATGCTTTCTACCTTGATTCCTTCATTTGAGAACCAGTTCTTCACGGAGTTCTTGACCATTTCAGACATGTCGCTACTCATTGGTGCACACTCAGATAGATTTGAGGCAGCCAGCTAGTCACTTAACGGTTGTGTTCTATTCTTTCGAGACCTCTATCTTCTCATATTTGTCAGGTACTCTGTCCTGCCAGCAGGTGATTTGCTTCCTAACTTCTCGAATCATATCTGTGTCCCCTTTGTTTCTGAAGACGAAGATGTCACTATTGATTCTAGTTGACCGAACACCCCAGGGGTCAACGAATTGACTATGTCCAAAGTAGGTCTTCCCATCATATCCCCATCCTACTCTGTTAGTGGCTGCTATGTATACCTGATTTTCAATTGCTCGAGCCATGACCAGATTGTCCCAGTGCGCCGCCCTCGGATCCGGAAATGCTGCTGGGAGAAGTAGTAGGTCAGCTCCATATCCTGCAAGCAATCTTGATAATTCAGGAAATCTGACATCATAGCAAATCTGCAAACCAACTTTGATATTCCCTGCTTCAACGATCACTGCAGTGTTACCACCCTCAAAGACATCCTGTTCATCTTGGAATGGATGCATCTTTCTATAGGTCGCAATGACTCTCCCTTTTGGATTTACCATAACGAGCGTATTGTGGTATTTAGTTCCGGTACTTTCAATATCCGTAGCCGCGACATATGCTGAATGCTCTTCTGCAATGTCCTGAAGAAATTCCGTAGTTGGTCCCGGTATTCCTACTCCTAGCTTGGAATAGTCAGAATACCTGAAACCGATAGAGAAGAGCTCGGGGAATAGAATAAATTCCCTACTTGATTCTGTCTTGTGATTTTCGAGCATTTCCTTTGCATAGCTGAAGTTATCCTCACGATTTCCTTCATTGCAAGGCATCTGTACAAGAGCAACGCTGAAGTCTACCATAGTTGACCCTGATTTTCGAATGAGTAACTACATCATAAGGCTTATCTTATCCATTTCGTGAGCCCAACTTGTCTAAGCTCGCACGGACGTGTTGCTTGTGGTCAATGAAGTAAATACAGAGCCTAAGGGTAAAAGCGAGATGCCAACTACTTCTTACTCTAAACCTTCAATCGGTGCTACTGGGAAGACTGGTAGCTGGCGAATTTTTGAGCCGGAGATTGATTATGATAATTGCAATAGATGTAGAACATGTTGGCTGCATTGCCCCGAAGCTGTCATATCAGTAGATGAAGACGGCACACCTCATATTGACAAAGACTACTGCAAAGGTTGTGGGATTTGTTCTCAGGTGTGTCCACCAAAATGTATCAAGATGGTGCGAACAGGTGAGGATACTCCATTGCCTGTCGCTTCTGAGGAGGGCTAATGATGAAGACCGAACTAATGAGTGCGAACTATGCAGCAGCTCGAGCGGTCATGTCTGCTCGGGTTGAAGTGGTCGCTGCTTACCCAATCACGCCTGCAACTACTGTTCCTGAACAAGTAGCGTTACTCAATGAGAAGGGACTCTGGCCCGGTCAGTTCATCAGAGTTGAATCAGAGCACTCCGCGATGTTCGCCTGTATTGGTGCAAGCTCTACTGGAGCTCGAGCATTCACGGCAACTTCATCGAATGGATTGCTTCTCATGCACGAGGCATTGCATTGGGCTACTGCAGCAAGACTTCCTATTGTCCTTGCAAATATCAATCGCTCTGTATCACCTAGCTGGAACATTCATGTGACTCATGACGATGCCATGTCGCAACGTGATACAGGATGGATCCAATTCTATGTGGCGAGTGTTGACGAGTTCTATCACACAATCATTCAAGCATTCAAGCTTGCAGAGGATGAACGTGTGCTACTGCCAGTGATGGTTAATGCTGATGGATTTGTCTTGAGCCATACTGTGCAACCCTATGATTATCTCGACCCTGAAGAGGTCGACAAGTTCCTACCTCCATACGAGGCACCTCATTGGAAGATGGATCCCGATAATCCAGTTTCTCACGGGAATATCGTCTTCCCTGAGCACTACCAAGAGTTCAGATATCTGATGCATCAGGCCGGCAAGAACGCCCTCGATGTGTATGAGGAAATAGAACAGGAATACAAGAAGCTCTTTGGCAAGTACTTTGGAGGTCCTATCGATTGTTACAAGTGTGATGATGCAGAAGTCATCTTCACCTCCCAAGGTTCGATGGGTGCTGAAGCCATTGACGCGATTGATGAGCTGCGTAAGGAAGGCTACAAGGTCGGCAATGCTCGAATCCGAATGGTTCGTCCATTCCCAGTGGCTAAGATACGCGAACTCGGTTCCAAGGTCAAAGGAATCGCTGCATTCGATAGAGGTGTTTCCTATGGCTATGGAGGTCACATGGCAAGCGAGATACGTTCTGCCATGTTCCATACTGATTATCGTCCGATTATCAAGAGCTACATAGGTGGTCTTGGTGGTCGTGACATGACTGTTGGTGATATCAAAGCAGTCATTCTTGATGCAGTCAATGCTGTGGAGAAGGGAGAAACTGGTGCCGAAGAGACTTGGCACGCACTAAAGGAGTGATAAAGAATGGTCGCAACAAAAGATATGCCGCTGAAAGAATATGTACTGAAGGGAAATGCTGCGTGCGCTGGATGTCAAGATATGGTTGCCTTGCGTCATGCTCACAAAGCTCTTGAAGGTGATGTGATTCAAGTAGTTCCTGCATGCTGTACCAGCGTAGTTCAGTCACTCTGGCCAAAGTCTGGTCTAGCCATTCCAGTTCTCAATACCGCATTTATGGCCGCAGCAGCGACAGCATCAGGTGTTCGAGCTGCACTCAAGGCAAAAGGAAATGATCACACTACAGTCATGTGCTGGGCTGGTGATGGTGGTACATTTGATATCGGTCTCCAAGCTCTGAGCGGTGCTCTTGAGAGGAGGACTGATTTCCTGTATGTCTGCTACAACAATCAGGTGTATAGCAATACCGGTACCCAGCGTTCTGGTGCAACTCCCCTACATGCATCCACAACTACGACCTGGTTCGGGAAGACCGAACCGGAGAAGATGCTTGATTTGATCGTCGCAGCTCATGAGCCTGTCTACCAAGCAACAGCGAATACGGCATACCCACGAGACCTTTATGAGAAGTTCATGAAGGCAAAAGAGATTGAAGGACCCAAGTTCATTCATATCTTCTTGCCGTGTCCTCAAGCCTGGAATTACCCTGTTGAGAAAGGCGTTGAGATTGGAAAGCTCGCCGTGGAAACTGGCTATTGGATTCAATGGGAGCGAATGGGTGACGAGTTCGTTCTGGGCCGCGAGAGCAAACGCTTCCAAGACCCTGAAAAGCGAAAGCCGATAGAGGAATTCCTCAAGCTTCAAGGTCGATTCTCACATCTCTTCAGACCGACAAAGGACGAGAAGAAGATTCAGGAACTACAAGATTATGTCCAGCATCGCTGGGATGTAATCCTGAGGACCTTTACATAATCGATAGGATGATGGGCAAAATCGCCCATTTCATCCTTCCTTTATTTCCAGTTCTTTTTAGCTGCAATTAGCCAAAGACAAAGCCCTAGACTGAGAATAAGAGCCGCCCTTAAAGTAAGAAGTTGTACTGCGGTGTCAATTCGGGGATTGGTCCCTTGTAGATATTCTTCAAGATTACTAGCACCATCATAGTCTGGGTCTTCCATTGAATCATCGAACAACGGATTCAATCCATTTTGTACTTCGAAATTATCTGGCATGAGATCTTGATCAGAATCAATGCTTCTTGGATTGGTTCCAAGTAGATACTCTTCAAGATTCGTTAGTTGATCTCCATCTGCATCCAAATATGAATCATCTCGAGTTGGGTCAAAGGCAAACATAACTTCGAAGTAGTCTGGCATAGAATCTGCATCGCTATCATTCAGGAGTGGATAGGTTCCAATTCGATACTCCTCGAGATTTGTTAGTGAATCACCATCAGGATCAAGATCTGCATCCGGTGTTAGCGCATCAGTTCCATTGATGACCTCCCAAGAATCGATGATTTGATCACCATCGCTATCCGCAAGCATCGGATGGGTTCCTGCTGCGTACTCCTCCGAATTATCCAGAAAATCATGATCGGGATCTTCCTCGGCATCAGGACGAGTCGCATCAGTTCCGTATGTATATTCCCAGAAATCAGGAAGATAGTCATCATCGGAATCCTGTGAGTAGGGTGACGTTCCAATGATTGTTTCTAGGGCATTACTGAGAGTATCCCCATCATCATCAATTTGGAACTGTGATGCATCCAGCCAGAACTCATACCTATCCAGTATTCCATTCATGTCCAAATCAGTATCATAAAGGATTCCAAGGTTGAAACGCGCATCACTTCCCTCCTGTCCAGAGAGAATGAATGAATATGTCCCTCTTCCTGTTACAGTGAAGTTGGATATGCTGCGATCGCCTGAAGTTTCTGTAATATTAATCGTGGTCAAAAGGAATCCCTGTGGGGAGATGATTTTCAATGTAAAGCCCCCACCAACCCACGAGCCCTTGATCTCAAGGTTCGTTGATACAGTTATTGGCACCTCAATCATGGAAGGCTGATTATTTCGTAAACGACCCGTGAAGACCTTCGTCATTGGCTCGATATGGGCTCTTGCCATTGTGTATGCCATACTAGCACCAATAGATGCAACGGCATCAATTGCCACGGTATAGTTGTAGAGAGAATTATCCCATCTATCATTAGGACTATGATATGCTGTATCACGAGATGAACCTGATTCGAATGCGAATATCACACTATCAAATCCCTCGGTCAGGAACGAGGCATGATCCGAGCGACCCCACACTGACATCTCTGTTCCTTCAACTGACTTGATCAGGTCCTTTCCATTTGCTTTACTCATAAAATCTGTGATCATGGCGTAGTTCATTGCAGCTCCTGAGTATCCTAGAATTACTCTCTCATCTGAAGGTGCTTCAGTATCTTCAACAAGAAGCATGTCGATATTATAATAGGTCAGAATCTCGATATTCCATTCATCGAAGATCTTGGCCACTTCATGACTACCAATCAGACCGATCTCCTCTGCATTCCATGCACAGAAGTATATGTCAAGAGGCCATTCATATCTTGAGAACACTCTCGCAAGTTCTATTGCGGCTGCGACCCCTGTTGCATCATCATTTGCACCTGGAGATCCATGAACCGAATCGTAATGACCTCCAACCATCAGAACAGGACCTAGTCCAAGGTATCCCGGAAGTCGTCCAACTACTGATTCATGGGCGCCCAACATCTGAGCTTCAATGCGTCCATTTGACACGACCCGGAGTTCTTCTACGATCCAGTCTCTCGCATATCGATTGTTATCAGCACCACTTGGCCTTGAGCCATTCTCTGTGAGTTTTATAATCAGATTCAAGTAGTTCTCTTCAGAAACAGCTCTAAAGATATTAGAAGACAGATCTTCTCCGTAGACTCGAATTAAGTCGTTGCTCTGAGAAACTGTGGATTGTGTCGTCTTCAGCGATTGGGCATCAGTCAGAAATAGACTACCTATGACAAGAAGAAGAGAAACAAGCAGGGCAGTCTTAATTCGAATCATGCGGTGAGTGATTCCACTTTTCCAAAATAAGCTACTGATTCACGCGTTTTTCGGTTCTCTAGTTCACAATAGTCAAGCTATTAAGGGGTTTCTGTATAATTATGATTTACCGATGCCAATGAAAGATATTCCATTTACCCTTCAGATAAAGGACCCCCTACATGGGTATCTTGGACTTACTCAGTTAGAACAGAAGATCGTGGATTTGCGACTATCTCAGAGATTGCGATACATCAGATCGCCAGCAGGAACACATCTGGTCTTTCCAGGAGTAGACACATCCCTAATGGGACGTATGCTAGGAGTCATGCATGTTACTCAGATATTTGTGGAATACCTCGGGGGAGAAATGGAAGAGGTCGAGAAGGCACGGCTCGCGACCATGATGTATTCGCTATCTTTTGGTCCGTGGGCGAATGTAATGGACGAGTATCTAACGACCCGTGGTCTTGATAGAAGAAAGATGGCGAGTCTTGTAGTACAATCAGGACCAGTTGCTGATATCCTGAAGGATAGTCGCTTTAGTGTAGCTGAAGTGCAGGATTTAGTTCTCAAAGGAGTTCCGATTAAGGGGATTAGAGTAGATCTTCTTACCACACCAATAAATCCAGAGCTAATCGATAATCTGGAACGGGACGCATATTTCGCAGGAGTTGAGTATGCACAATTAGAGTTCAGGCGGCTATTTGGTGCTACACGTATCGCGAAGAATAAGATAGCCTTCGAGCGTGGTGCATTGTTCACACTGGAATCCTACATGAGTGCAAACCTCAATATGTTTGATGCTGTCTACTATCACAAGACGGTCCGAGCTGCTGAACTAATGATCCTTAGAATCCTTGACGAAACGGGTTCACGTTTGATTCCGTATCCAGGTGATGACTTGGATGCCTTTCTGCTGAGTGATGATTTGACTTCTCATGACATCTTGCTTTCAGTTCAATCTGATGATCCTGAGGGAATGGTCAATGCCAATAGAATATTCGTTGATTATCGAAAACGGAATCTCATCAAAATGGCTAGCGCCAGGTCCATCTCCAATGATGCATTCTTGAAGAAGCTTAAGACTCCAGATGGTCTTTTTGCCGTAGAACAGGAAATTGCAGACGAAGTTGGCATTGATCCAAAGAATATCTACGTAGATTATCCTGATCGTCCATCAGTACCATACTATCCTGGTAGACATAAAATGGATGATCTCGTTCTATTTGAGAGGGGGTCGTCTGGATATGAATTCTGGCCAGTAGATGAGATAAGCGAGCTGGCAAGAAGCTATAAGCGTAAGATGAAGACGATCAGAGTTTATACTACCAAGGGCTATCGACAGAAGGTCCGGAAAGTCGCAGATGACTTCCTTGAAAGCATAGACAATCCTACACTATAAGGATTCTAGATGCATCGTACATCCACACAATGTATATACAATCACTCCGATACAATTGGATTGGTGCAGAAATTGAGTATGGATACAACTATAGGTGAGATGCAGAAGGACCCAAATTTTGGTCTAATCCTTCTTGGCGCACTACTATGGATTGCGGGATCATATATTCCCTTCATCGGTCCTTTTTTCCTGACCATTGGATTTGGCATTGTATGTACAGCTGCCGCTATCACTTCACTAACGCGGTCCTCTGAAAATGCTGTCTTTGGCCTGCTATTGGGAGGAATCATTCAAGTCATTGGGTATTATCTCGCAGGAGTACTTCTCATTGGGCTGATTGCCCCTATTCCGATAGTATTGGGCGGAGTCTTAATCATCTATTTCGCAATTCCGTTGGCTATTCAAACTGGAAGAGTTCCATTCATCGAAGAATTCCAAAAGAAAATCGATGCACAAAGACACAAAGATGAGAAAGTCGTTGATGCAGATGTCGTCGAATCTGATGATGAAGACAGCTTTGATGATTCAGCAGCGAACTAGTCAAGCTAGACACACTCAGTCCATGAATGTTCATATGCTAAAGATGGTAATTCATACTAGATGCATTTTAGGTGATTCTCTTGTTCTCATGTAGCAAGTGCGGAAACGCCCTCTTCATACGTTCAGCTTATCTGAAAGACATGATATTGAGTCTGGATGTGCAATGCCTCAATGGACACAAGAGTGTTCGTAGAATTGCTGAGCATCAAGTTGAGGATGTTGCTCAAGAGCTATTCAGTCGTATGTACAACTGCTTAGATTGCGGATACACCATGATGGTAGTTGGTTCTGAATCACATGGTGAGATTACAGAAAGTATTTTCCTGTGTCCGAATCATGGCCCTCAGTATCGAGAATTTCCAAGCAAATATCTTGGGCACGTAAATCTTGCAGGAGCTGACCTTGATCCCTACATCGCGATCAGAAATTCATTTCGCTGCAAAGAATGTGGACTTGTGTATGCAGTAACTGATGTTGTAGAACGATCGGGAATACTTGAGCTTGCGACACGTTGTGCTAATGGGCATAGGGATACAAAATATCTTGCACCTCAAATTGACGAAAGCATCTTGAAAAGAATACTACAACGTATCGTTCATTGTGATCGTTGTGGTCTTCCTGGACACATCTCGACAATAGAAGAGAGGAAGAAGGAAACTCGCTTGGTTGCTCTTTGCCCTACTCACGGTGAATCCAAGAAATCCATCCCCTCGAACATGCTGGCAATCGTACAAGCAGCAGTAGCTGAGATCCCTGACGATGCTGTCGTGCGTTCAATGTTGACTACCTCCAAATGTCATAGACCTCTGGTAATTCGAGAAATCGAAGAGACCTATTCCGGATACAAATTCAAAACTATATGTCCTGGTAGAGGAAGCACTGGGGACTTTGTAATTCCTGTGAATTGGAATGAAAGAAACAATGAACTTGTTTCACAGTCCGTTCTTACGTGCTCAGAATGTGGACTACAGACCCATATCCTTGAAGGAAGAAAAAAGAAGACCAGCATTGAATTCAAAGTCGTCTGTCCTATTCATGGAGTTATGCTCCGAGAGACCCCTCATGATATATTTGAGATTATCAGGAACACGTCAGCAGAATTCGATAGAATGCCATCACTGATTAGAAGCCTTGGATGCCAGGAATGTGGACTTCCCCTCACATTGCGTGATGTTGAACAGAAACGGAATCTCGTAGAATTCGACATGGATTGCAGAAATGGGCATCGCACAAAACGATTCTACGTACCTAATATGGATCAAGATTCTCTGATTGGTCTTTACAAGAATCTCTACAAATGTCCCGAGTGCTACGATCCTGTTGATTTGGTTTACACAAAACCCGAAGGGAGAGAAACTCGGGTTGTGCTCCTTTGTCCTCTCCACGGCAAGCAAGTTCTAGATGTACCTGATAATCATGCGAATGCAATGAACCTTGCTTATGCTGAGATCAAAGAAGATCGGATGAAACCTCGAATCGAAGCTATTCAGGAGGACCCTGCAGTTGAGCTTGAGGCTCGAACAGAATCGTCTGATATTCCACTGAAACAAGTGGATGTTCTACGAGGGTGCGAAATTATTGGTGGTAAATTCGACTTCAAGGTAAAAGTAGCTAATAATACGGACTTCGTGATTACAAATGTGACAGTCAGTATAGTTGCATTTCCGCAGGATTGCATGGAAATCGGCGGCGAGAATGCCAAGACCATATCTCGAATTGAGGTAGGTGGGTTCAGAAGCCCCTCATTCACTTTCTATCCTACGAAGGATTGTGTGCAAGGGAAAGTCGTGGCGACTGTTTCATATATTGATTTCAGGGATCAACTTCATACAATCCAGGTCGAGCCCTATCTTATCAGATCTGTGTGCGACCTGCTCAAACCATCAAAAGCCACATCGCAACAATTTGATTTGATTTTGACGAGTCTCACAAAGGCTGGAGAAGAGCAAACCCTAGAGTGGAATCCAAAGATTCTCTTCACCAAGGCTGAGAAACTCCTTCCAGCTAAAAACTTCCATATAATTGATACTGATGAGAAGATCATCTCAGGTCAGTTCATAGGAACGATTCGCGGATATGCAGAAGGAAAATACACCGGAAAGAAAGTCGCTGTTGTTTTTCTTATTTCAGGTCCTGAGAATGGCCGCAATTCAGCTGTCAAAGTCGAGGCACTTGGTGAGGATATCGCCATGCTTCCGACAACAATAGATGAACTGGCAGAAACGATGGATTCATGGATTTGTCTTCGATGCGGTGCGCCGTTGGATACTGAGCAGGTTGATGAACTTGGTAAAAGGCAACCTATCAGATGCAGATACTGTTCACATACATTGACCATGGGGCTCTATTTGATGTGATGTCAATTTTCACCAGTCCATTCGATTCGAGGCTTGTCCTTTGCGTGGAGATGTGTTAACAATCGGTCTACCAAAGCATCAAGCAACTCATCAATAGTCTGTGGCTTATGCCAGAACGCTGGGGACGCAGGAAAGATGGTTGCTCCTGCGGCTGCTACCAATTCCATGTTCTTGATGTGAATGAGATTCATTGGTGTTTCTCGGACAAGGAGAACTAAGGGTCGCTTCTCCTTCAGGCTACAATCTGCTGCACGTGCGATAAGGTTGTCTGCATAACCATGAGCGATTCCTGCAAGTGTCTTCATAGAACATGGTGCGATGATCATGGAATCCAAATGAAAACTACCACTAGCAGGTCCTGCTGTTAGATCATCCTCTTCGTACGATATATCAACATCTCTAGCGATTTGGTCAATACTCAATCCTGTTTCATGTTGTAGGGTCTTCTCTCCCCATCTACTGACAATCAGATGGATCTCATGTCCTAATTCCTTCAGGGCACGAATCACTTTCACACCATAGATGGCACCACTTGCACCTGTGAGAGCAACAAGTATTCGTTTTCTTTCCATTTGGTTCCACTCTATCTGTATCCTTTCTTCTCGTGTCCTTTAGTTATTTTCTTTCCGGAATATCTCTAATTATCCATCAAGCGAGAAAACTCAGGATGAGTGACAGTAGAAACGCCATTCCACCAGAAGCAATCCCAATCCGTTTAGCTATTTTTGCTGCTTCTGCTACATCTTGAGTCAGTGTGTCAAATCCCTTTGTTCCGAAGGTTCTGATTCCTTTTGCCTCTCCGAAGACAAGACCTACATCCACTTGACTCATCTTTCCCATAGCCAAAGCTGCCGCCTCAAGTATCGCCTCTAATACCTCATCAGGCTTATTTTGACCAACAGGTGGATATCCTTTGCTTGAAAGGGAGATTGCGTTAACCAAATGAGTGTCAGTCGTGGTTACTTCAGCGGCATCAAACCCTTTCTTCAGGAGCGCCTCTTGAACACGTTCTCTATATCCTGGTTCAACATTATTGCCATCGACAGAGACGATGACACTGGTTCTTCCTGCAACTTGCAGAACAACGGCAGTGACTCCTCCGGGCCCCATACCTTCTTTTGAAGAGATAAAAGTAGGCACTATTTGATGGATTCCGATTGAGAGCCTTCCTCTTGCAGCCGTTTGATTCTCAAGAATGGCATCTCTTACTGCCTCGATATATTCCCTCTCTTCTGTGTCCCCTGGCATAACGGAGACTGCATCATGATCTATGCAGTTGTGGGCATCTGAAAGCGCAACATACCGAATTCCGGATGCACTCTGTCTGGCAGCATCAGCCGCTGATTCACCTATCTCCAGAGCAATATCATCTGTGAACTCAGGTGCACTCGTTGTAATTGCCAATGCGTCATCTCCAGTGTAGAAAGTCCAGACTTTGAATTTGCCATGATCCGTCCAGTGAAGTCCCGATGCTGTTGAATGCACTTCCGCACTCTCTATCAATCTATCAAGCTCGTCAAAGACTATTTGGTAATCTATCTTGTTCGTTAGGTTTTGGTGATGGGTACAAGTTCCGTGCAGTACAAAGGCTTGAACACCATGTCTTTCCTTGATATGTTGGATCACTCTCGATGGTAGTCCACTGCTTCCGATATCTCTGAATGGGCCAGGATGCACATAGAGAATCACGCCAACTGAAACAAGCTGCTTTCCTGATTTGAATACTAGAAGCTCCATTGGAACATCTTGGATAACGCTAATTTGGGTTAGTAGGGTTTCCAGTGGCTCCGGATTCTCTGCAAGATAGTCGTATCCAAATGCACGAAGGAGCTCGGGTCCATTGATTCCTAAATCACGTTCAAATGGCACACTAACGGATCGGAAGATATAGTGGACCGCAATTGAACCTATCAATAAAATGAGTGTTACCGCGATATACCAAAATTGTGGGAGAATAGGGAGCATGGAGGTGAATGACGAAAGACCATATAGCAACATGATCCAAGTAATTGCAGGCATCATTGCCGCAATGAAATTCCTGATGGGATGATGGTCACTCAATCCTGTAACGAGGAATGAGAATGCTAGATATCCCAGGCCCATTCCCCAAATCCACATATTGATTTCTATCTGTGTTTGAGCGATCAAATCAATTAAGCCGCCCAAGGTACCAATAAAGTACCAGAATATTATCCCAAATTGAGCTGCCCCTAAGGCTCTTCTAGCATCTAGCGGCGAGCCCTGCTTTCGCACAAATAAGTAGAGTAGACTTGAGCCCACGAATGCTGCTGAGAAGAGCAGGACTCCATAATAGAAGAATGCTTCAAGTCCGGATACCAGACTAATTTGCACTGCCCGAAAGAGAGCGAACAATCCTGAAGATACAAGAGCCATTGCGATGGTTCTGACTATGATTCCCCTATAGGTAGGTAGTTGCCAGACTTTCGAGTAGAGTCGGACTGTTTCTTTTACCTTCGCTTGTTCACCCATTGCCAACCCTCTTAGAATGACTCAGTGCCAGAACTCATTCTTATCAAACTTACCATAGGTTAACATCAGGTCCAAAAAGGCACAAAACATTATCTTTATATCGCATTCGATAATCGCATTCGATAATAACTCTGTGAGTTGATTTGATGCCAAAGGATAGTTCCAGCACACAGGAAAGCTGTGAGAGCGTTAGAATGCCTCACTCGATGCCTCGTGGATTCCTTCGTTTAGTGATTCTACGACTATTGAAGAATCGGGAGATGTCTGGAACTGATATCATGAATATACTTGACGAGAGGACTGAAGGTCGCTGGCAACCAAGTCCGGGTTCGATGTACCCAATGCTTTCCTCATTGGAGGCGACAGGTTCTATCGAAGTCGTTCGGACTGAGGGACGAAGCAAGATCTACAAAATATCTGAGGCTGGACTTGAACAGCTTAGAGCTACGTTCAAGAATAAGGGTGACCTCGGAGAGAAAGCAAGTATGGGCCCTCGGTTATGGGAGAAACTCTTGGAACCTGTTGATAGAGCACGTTTCAATGCGACTGTAATCGGGCATCACTTTGAATCGTTGAGTGAGGTCATTGAGCAACTCACTGATATCCAAAAGCAGAAACTACTGCAACATTTAGAATTACATAAGGAGCAACTTGGAAAGCTCATTGATTTATTGAAGAAGGATGTGCAATAAATGACTACGACTGATGATTGCAAAGAGGAACGCAAGTGCAGTCCTACAAGCTACATGCTCGGAGGACTTCGAAAGCATCCGTTATCAATTTCATTCGCAACTTTTCTGACAATCGTTTCAACACTTTTAGTGACAATTCCAACTCTGATAGTTGGTTGGGCTGTTGATGAACTCGAAATTGGTGGCATGAGTATGCAGTTCGTCATCTATGTGTGGTGGATAATCGCTCTTGCTTTGGTCTACATGGGTCTCTACTTTGTAGTGGGATATGTCTGGGCGGTAGTAACATTGCAATGGGAAAGAGATGCCCGTCAAGACTTCTTTGAGGCATTGCAGGATTATAGTATGACCTTCCACGACGAAGTAGATAGCAAACGCCTCCTATCGGTAGCGATGCAGGATATCAATTGGGTTCGGATGTCAATTAACCCTGCTTTCAGGAATATTCTAGGCGCGTTTACCTCCATAGCGATTACAGTAATCTTTCTGGCAGCCATTGATCAGACTCCCGGACTTATAGTATTCTTCGTTATCCCGATATTTAATCTGAAAGTCGGGGTATTCACATTGATTCTTCTCATCGGAATCCCTCTCTATCTGGCATTTGCCTATCGATACGCAAATGCTGTTGAACCTGTCCGAAGACAACGTTCTGAAGATATCGAAACCCTCACATCCATATCTCAAGGAGTATTCAGAGGCATAGAGGTTGTCAGAGCATTCGGTGCGGAAAAGCGAGAAGAACAGAAGTTCACTGATGCAAGCAAGGAATATCAGAAGATGGTCGCTAAAGAAGGCAAACTCGCGGCATTCTATATTCCCGCCTTAGTGCTTACAGCTATGACCACAGGAGCATTCTTTTACAGTGGATTTGCAACTTGGACATTGGTAATCTCTACAGGTACTATGATTCAGATTCTAGGACTCTTGTCCGCTTTAGAAGGTATGAATTTCTTCCTTCCACGAATGCTATTAATGCTCAGAGGTGGATATGTCAATGCTGCTCGTATAGTAGACATTCTAACTTGGAGGGATCCCATGGTTGAACCTGACACAGAGATTGGAGATGTCAACTGGTTGGGTGCCATATCATTTCAAGATGTTAGTTTCTCCTACACCAATAACGGAGAAACGAATCATTATGCTCTGAAAGATTTCAGTATTGACATCCCTGGTGGTTCCCGAGTTGCTTTGATAGGAGGTCCTGGTGGAGGGAAGTCCACTTTCTTGAAGTTGCTGCTTAGGTTATATGATCCGACTAGCGGATCCATCAGAGTTGGAAAGGTGAATCTACGAGACATTACTACCAAAACAGTTCGTGACAATGTTGGACTTGTAGAGCAAGATATCTTCCTATTCAGGATGAGTATTCATGATAATATTGCATTTGGCCGAACGGATGCGACTCGTGAAGAGGTCATCGAGGCGGCAAAACGAGCACAAGCTCATGAGTTTATAATCGAGCTTGAAGATGGCTATGATAGTATCATCGGGGAACGTGGTATGACTTTGAGTGGAGGCCAACGCCAAAGGTTAGCGATTGCGCGAGCACTCATCCAAGATCCCAAAATCCTGCTTCTCGATGACTCAGTTAGTGCAGTAGATGCACAAACCGAATTCCTAATGCGAAAAGCGCTGGATGAAGTTATGGTGGGACGTACTAGCATAACGGTTACGCAGCGATTACGGACTCTTATTGAGTCTGATCTTGTTATCATCTTGGATAAGGGTCAGCTAGTTGCTGCAGGTTGTCATAAAGATCTACTACGCGACTCTGAGCACTATCGTCGTATCTTTGAGCGTCTTCCTGGGGCGCATGCACTACTTGCAAGTGTATCTGGAGGTGGCCAATAATGGGAATGAGTGGTCATGGTGGCCCTAGAGGTCTTATGGGTGGAAAAGACACTCGTAGCAGACCGGTACGAGTTTTGTTAGGTCGGATGGTTACCTATCTAGGTAAGTTCCGACGTATCGTAGCCATTGGTGCACTTCTATCACTAATTGCTACTGTGCTATCAGTTGTCAATCCTCTGATATTACAAGTTGGGATTGACGCAGTGCTTGTTGAAGCAAGTACCTTGGATGTAATCCTCTTCCTTACAGGACTATATCTGGTGATCCGAATTCTATCCTGGGTATTAGGCAGTCTCAATGTTTGGATTCTAGCTGATGCACAAGCAGGATTTGTTCAGAATGTACAGGAAGATGTTTACAATCATCTGGTCGAAGCTGATCTATCCTACCATAAATCCCAACAGAGTGGAAACGTCACATCAAGGGTGACGACAGATGTGGTATCGCTCGGAACGGGAATCCAGGTCCTTATCGATTTTGCGTCCCAGATTTTAATGATTGTAGCAACATTCTTCCTATTATGGACTGCATCACCACTTATTGCATTAACTTCACTAGTCGTAGTCCCTGGTGTTATATTCATCACCATTCTCTTTGGCTCTGTTGGTCAGAAGATCATGCTGGCGTCACAGAGGGCCTATGGCAAGGTTTCTGGTCAGATAGCTGAGAATCTCAGTGGAATACACATTGCTAAGGCATTCAATAGAGAAGAAGAGCTCGCTGAAGAGATGTCAGAATTGAATCAGCAGGCATATCACCATGGTTTCAGATTCATGATCCTGATGAGTGCAATGCAGCCTCTTGTCCGAGGCATTGGACAACTCGGAATTGCCGCGGTGCTATTTGTTTCAGGTTCTCTTGCTGTTGGAACACTCGCTGTTCTTACACCCGGTCAGGTATTTCTGGGCGTTACACTTGTTGGTACATTTATGTGGCCTTTACTTGGTCTATCGATGATGTTCTCTCAGGTACAAGCGTCACTTGCAGCAATGGACAGAATATCTGATGTACTTGAATCTGATAGGGCTATTATCGATAGTCCTGAAGCAATTCCTTTGAATCCTGAGAATGATGGGATCGTTTTCGATAGCGTGACATTCTCATATATCGAGGGAACAGAGGTATTGAAAGATGTGAGCTTTGAGATTCTACCTGGTGAACTTGTTGCCGTCGTAGGACATACAGGAGCTGGAAAGACAACATTAGCTGCTCTAGTAAATCGATTCTATGACCCTGCCTCAGGAAGGATAATGATTGGGAACCAAGACCTCCGTGGAATCACACTTGAATCACTTCATGATACAGTTTCTTTGATCCCCCAAGAACCCTACCTCTTCGATGGAACAGTGATGGAGAACATACGGTACGGGAAGCCAGCCGCGACGGATGAAGATATCATCAATCTGTGTAAAATCATCGGAGCGAATGAGTTCATTGATGTCCTCGCTGAGGGTTACGACACCATAATACTTGAGAGTGGGAAGAATCTAAGTGCAGGACAAAGGCAGATGATCACTATTGCCCGAACGATGCTTGCAGATCCAAAGATCCTGATTCTAGACGAAGCTACAAGTCGACTCGACGCCTATAGCGAATCATTGGTACAGGATGCACAGGCTCAGTTGTTCGCAAACAGGACGACCATTGTTATTGCGCACAGACTCACCACAATTGCCAATGCCTCACGTGTCTTTGTGTTCGATCATGGAAAGCTAATAGAGCAAGGTACACACAAGCAATTGCTTGAGTTGGATGGAACCTTCAAAGCCCTCTATGAAACATACTATGCTCACCAAGGCATAGAAGAGATTACTGAGGAGGCCGCTGAACAGGCTAAATCCGAGGTATCAAAATATGGTGAGCCTGAGATTCCAGCTGCTGGACCTGGAATGGGCGGTGGAATGATGGGCATGATGGGTGGTATGGGTCCGATGGCTGGAGGAATGGATCCAAAGCAGATGTTAGAGCGATTCAAAAAGATGCCTCCAGATCAACGGAAACACATCTTGGAAATGATGCCCCCTGAAATGAGAGAGCGTATTGAGAAAGCACTAGAAACGTCTGACTAGAGCGCCTCTATCAGACGTTCTCCCTTTCCTATTAGGAATATTGAGAATCCAATTAGCCAGTACGCGATTGCTGCCATAATCTGCATAGCAGGAGTTGCGTAGCTCGGGAAGATTGAACTCCAGATGATGGTCCTTGCAAGCAGTGCCAAGGTGCCAATGATTGAGAGTAGCAGCGGAAGGCTGAAGAATCCCTTTCTGAAGTGATAAAGAATGATAAGATTGGAGATTACCACAATTGTTAGTCCTATCTCAAGAAGTATAGTAACAATCAGATGACTCCACAACATAGCGCTACTCAAGAGAATGAATACCTGAACCACTATGTATGGAATTGCTGAGAGTATCAGGATTAGAGGCATGATGAGTTTCTTGTCTGAGAACTCTAGAACACTATTTGTTGCATAGAGATAGAATACGACCCCTTCTACCCAAAGCAGTACGCCTATTAATTGCACCAAACCTATTGCTATCTGGTAGCTTGCTGCAATCCCCAAAACCTCAACGCTAATTCCTAGAATCTCAGCTATCGAAAAGAAGAGTACTGCAATGGCTAGATTTGTCTGAAGCATATGGAATTTATCATCATTGAGGATTCCCTCTCTCGCAAAAAGAAGTAATCCAGTGAGTGACATAAGTATACCAATAGCTACGACGAGGCTGGAAGAAAGAATGAATGAGAGTGTTTCATCAGCAAAGAATGAGATTGTAGATATCACAAGAATAAGCAAGCCTGCCATAATAAATGGAATGATTTGCTTCTTCAGATGCTGATACAATCATTTTCCTCCTCAGACATACTATCGCGGAACTACCTTGGAATTATATATTGTGCTGATATCCATAGCCTATGCAGTCAACTGCTCCCACTGCACCTCGTTAGCAATTCTTGGATATATTTGCTCAAGTTCGTCACGGGTTCGAGCAACTACAACATTTATTGGATGTGCTCCGATTAGGAGACTCACTCTTTTCGTAACGAACTGCATTAGAGCTCTTAATCCATCAATGAGGACATCTGGAAGTATCTTGCTTTTGATTGCCGCACTGGATAAGGAGCTTCGAATCTCAACATCAACACCATTCTCAAGATCGATAAAGGTGAGCCAAGTATAGTTCTCAGCTAATGCTTGTCGCGAATCAAAGAAAATCTGTCTTGTCATTTTCCTACCAAGAAGCACTGAACAACTTCTCAAAATCTCCTGCAACACATTCGAATGCTGAACTAAGATAGCCTGTGCTTCAGAAACTCGTTCTACTGCATCGCGCTCAGCAAGAATGGCTATCTCTTCAAGAAACCTCCGTAGGTCAGTCGTCTTTACTCTCTCAGCCGCTATTGCTAATGGTGTTTCACCATCTAGTTGACTCAGTGCCGCAGTAGTTTCAGGAGAAACCCCATCAATATAGTCCCCTGTTCTCTCTAGAGATGTAGTCTGGTAGATATCATCTGGACGAACAGGAGTGGAAAGAACAACAGCTTTCTCCCAAATGGCATTCGCGACGATATTGGCAACAACTTCCAATGGCATCTCAAGGAACTTGGCTGCATCTTTCACCGAAATGGTTTCAGGCAGAAGTTTGAGGAAGGATACGACCTCTGGATCTCTGACATAGAGATCCCAATTCAACTTCTGACGAATGTGACTTTCTGGAGTAATCTGACAACGAAGAAGCTCTGAGATCACATGTTTCTCGAACCTACTATATACTGCCAAGTCCATCTCGACCCAACGAAGCAGATTGAATTGCTCCTCGAAGATTACGATGAGATTACGAAGTCGTTCACGGATTATCTCGTCATCTTCAGATGCTGCAATCGCACCCAGTGTCCATTCTCCAAATTCGACGAGGATTTTGTAGTCAGTACCTTCGAACGCTCGAGCCCTGGAAGAAATCGATTGATTTGCTTCGTCGAAAAAAGATGTCATGGCACTGATGAATGAAGAAATGAGGTCTGGGTCGAAGATGGCCTCTACGAAGTCTTTGTGATACATGCAAACGCCTGTTTCGCGTTTTATGATGTACATGCTCTTTATGTTCATGAAGGAAATTCCTCACTCA
The DNA here is from genome assembly GCA_048884965.1 of Candidatus Thorarchaeota archaeon. Classification (GTDB taxonomy): domain Archaea; phylum Asgardarchaeota; class Thorarchaeia; order Thorarchaeales; family Thorarchaeaceae; genus MP5-2226. The sequence continues at coordinate 200,873 of JBHLQH010000001.1, forward strand.
TTCACCTAATGTCTAGCAAGCCACATTCCAAAAATAGGAATGGAGGAGGAAGTATTAATCTTATTAGGGATGTATTAGTTTGTTCCCTTTCATTAGTCCTATAAGGGTTCAAATCTGACGTGAGATTATGACTCCCGAAGAGCTAGCCCTCACATGCCCGATATGCGGTTCTGCCAAGTTTGCAGTGCAATCCATGCTCTACAGCGTTCCGTTCTTCCATGAGCTAGCGATGTTCACAATGAAGTGCAATGAATGCAATTTCGCACATAACGACGTATTTTCCGCAGAAGAACGACCTCCTATGAGATGGACGCTGAAAGTCAATGAACCTGAGCTACTCAATACAAGAGTTGTACGTTCTGGGTCAGGTACTATTCGTTTTCCTGAATTCGGGATTACTATTGAGCCTGGTCCTACCGCTGATTCATACATCTCAAATGTTGAGGGTGTTCTCTACAGGACGCGTCCCGTTGTTGAGTCTGCTGTTAGATTTGCTGAGAAGGAATCAGAGAGGACTCGCGGTCTGGAGGTCCTCGAGATGATGATATCAGCAATTCGAGGAGAATTTGAGTTCACGATGATCATCGAGGATCCTATGGGCGTAAGTGGTATACTACCTGAGGATATGAGGTTGGTCAAGAGAGAGGAACTCAGCAGAGAGGAAGCATCCAAACTTCGAGGTGCTCCAGCATGGCTCGATACAGCTCGAGAACAGTATCACGAGCGTAAGGGTTAAAACGGTGGCATTAAGTTTTCACGGTACACGTGGGCCGGTAGATTAGCCCGGCAGATCGCATGGTTTGCATCCATGAGGCCGCGAGTTCAAATCTCGCCCGGTCCACCATCTCCTTCATTATTGTCCATTTTTCATTGATGAAATTACTTTTGGTTCTTAGCGGAGGTCATGTGCATTGCAAGTGATAGCGAACAACATATCTGAAATCTTGCATAATTGTAGCATAGGAATCAGTAATGGGATCATTCGAAAAGAAGTGGCATATGGGGAAGAAACATGCTGCTAGTATCAGTGTCATCATTACCTTGGCGGTAATTGCTCCACTACTTGCAATTCAAATAACTGGACTCGGTATGCCCCACACCGGAAAGATCGATTTGACAACATCTGTTCTCCATTGGTTTAATGGTACAATGATACTCGAATGTGATGATGGATACACCGAGAGGATATACATCCGATATCCAGATAATCTACCTCCTTTGGGTCCTGATGAACTTGTACAAACTGGGTCATTGGTGAACCGTGATTTTACGAAGTCAACTCTTTGTACTCTCACATTCTCTATCCCTGTCCTGGGATTGACCTTGGGACCTTTTCAATTCCAATCATATCAAAGCAAAATCCTCTACCAAGATGATGACGAGAATATGATTGAGTGGGTTGTTATGGAATCTCAGGCAAATGACATGTCAAATTCAAGGATGAGTTGTGGATTCATAACCTGCTTTTCAGATGAAATGAAAAGATTACCCTTGTTTGATGGGTATGAGAATCTCGCCAGTAGGCAGATTAAGTAGCTGAGAAGGTCATGCCATTTACTTCAACGGGATTCTCCTCATTTCCCAGAGGAGCGACTGCTGGGGGGAGTGGTGTGGGTTTTTCTTCACTCTTTGGCTCGAATATTATTAGAGGTACCAATACAACCAGAATTGTACAGATTCCTGCGACCAATAACAGCAATCTACGATCCATCTTCCCACCTCTTAATGCATTCTCTATTAGCGACATATAATCTCGCTTTTGCACGCGAATTCCCTGCATTTTCTGGAAATACTCTTCTTCAGCTATTGTGTTTGGTGAAAAGTATGTCTGTACGAAAGGAATAATATATACAAAACTGAGAAGAGCATGCCCAGTGATTTTGGAGAGAGCGACACAGTGACCGAAGAATACGAATGGTTCCGGCGGACACCAGAAGAAACTCTGGAGCGACTCAACTCATCTGAAAACGGTCTAAGTAGCGAAGAAGCCAATCAACGGCTTTTCGAATATGGTCCGAATGAACTTGAAGAAGCTGACCGAATAAGCCCATTCAGGATGTTCCTTGAGCAGTTCGCAAATCCCATGGTCATCATTCTTCTGTTTGCGATCATAATCTCTGTAGCAACTGTTATGTTACATGGCAGTCATGAGGAGGAGGGATTCATAGATGCATTCGTCATTTCAGCTATCGTTCTTATCAATGCTATTTTTGGATTCGTACAGGAGTATCGATCTGAACAAGCATTGGAAGCATTGAAGGATCTCTCTGCTCCCATGGCCATAGTAAAACGAGATGGCGAATGGATCGAAATCGAAGCACGAAATCTTGTTCCAGGTGATATTGTGTCTCTTGAAGCAGGTGATATCGTTCCAGCTGATGCTCGTTTGCTCACCTCCTCAGGATTAGCAACCGACGAGGCTGCTCTTACAGGGGAATCCCTAGCAGTACATAAGAGAGTGAAAGAAATCTCATCCGAGCGACCTGCATTGGGTGATATGCTCAATCTAGTATTTCAGGGATCAATAGTGAGTGCCGGCAAAGGTACTGCTGTTATTACATCAACGGGCATGAAGACCGAATTCGGGAAAATCGCTCAACTGGTACAACAGAGTGAACAGGAGTTGACCCCTCTTCAGATTGACTTGGAAGACTTGGGCAAAAAGCTTGGAGGCATTGTCCTATTCTTATCCATTATTGTATTCGCGGCATTGGTGTTTGTCAACACCTCCTATGATTGGACTGAAGCTCTTTTCGTGGCGATAGCTGTCGCGGTTGCAGCAATCCCTGAGGGACTTCCAGCAGTAGTGACAGTCACTCTTGCAATTGGAGTCAGTCGGATGGTCAAGAAGAATGCCATTGTACGTAGGTTGCCTAGCGTTGAATCATTGGGATCAACGACTGTGATATGTTCAGACAAGACTGGTACGATTACCAAGAATGAGATGACGGTTCGTCATGTCTACTTGCCTTCCGCAAGGGTCGCGATTTCTGGTATTGGATATTCTATGAACGGCCAAATGTTCTATGCTTCCGAGTATGCCACATGTGTTGACCCTCCAGAAACCGTGAGCCCCTTCAATGTTGCTGAGAGTGAAGAGATGCTGATGCTACTCAAGGCTGGTCAGATTTGCTCCACAACAAAGTTGGCACCAGATCCTGAGAATCCTTCTAATTGGAAGATACTAGGTGACCCGACTGAAGGAGCACTTTTGGTCCTTGCAGAGAAAGGCGGACTGAGATATGATGAAACAGCATCCGAATTCGAGGAACTTGCAGAGTTCTCATTTGATTCTACGCGAAAACGAATGACGACTATAGTGAGGGATAGGTCAGACGGATTGTGGGCCTTCGTTAAGGGTGCCCCTGAGGTGATACTTGAGAAATCAAGTAAGGTCATTGTAGGTGCTGATGAGGTGGAATTGTCTGAGGATAGAAGTGATGACATCCGAAAGGCGAACATCACTATGGCTAGCTGTGCTATGAGAGTTCTTGGCTTGGCGTACAAGAGGCTGGAGCCTCAATCTGCTGATTGGGTCGAGGATGAGGTCGAAGTTGATTTGGTCTTCTTGGGGCTAACCGGTATGATAGACTCCCCACGAGAGGGAGTTGTTGATGCAATTGCTAAGTGCCGAAGAGCTGGCATTCGTCCAATCATGATAACTGGCGACCACGCGCTTACTGCGTTGTCTATTGCGAGAAGTGTGGGCTTGACAAAGACAACATTTGAAGCCGTGACTGGTGCAGAACTCAGTGAGATGACTGACGAGGAACTTGATGTCATTGTTAGGGAGAGGGATGTCTTCGCTCGCGTAGCACCAGAACACAAGCTTAGAATTGTACAAGCACTCAAACGGCAGAATCAAGTCGTTGCAATGACAGGTGATGGTGTTAATGATGCTCCCGCCATAAAGACCGCGGATGTAGGTATCTCAATGGGTATTCGAGGCGCTGGAGTGACGAAGGAGGCGTCCGATCTCGTTCTCACCGATGATAACTTTTCTACCATCGTTTCTGCGATTGAAGTTGGTAGAGAAATATACGCGAACATTCGAAAGTTCGTAAGATTTCTCCTTTCTGCCAATGCAGGGGAGGTGCTTCTGGTCTTCCTTATGGCAATGATAGGTCTACCAATTCCCCTGACACCAGTCGAGATTCTCTGGATCAATTTAGTGACAGACGGACCTCCAGCTCTTGCCCTTGGTTTTGATCCTCCTCCAAAGGGGATCATGGACCGTTGTCCTAGGAAACCGGGAAGCAGAATGCTGGACAAAGGAATGGTTCGCATAATTCTTGTAGGTGGATTATTGGCTACGTTTGCGGCGAGCTTTGTCTATCTATTTACACTGTGGTTCAGTATTGGGTATATCCCTGGGATCACTGGCCCTCCTGCAAACTGGCTCCTACCACAATATGCAGATGCACTAAAGGTATCTCAAACTGCTACCTTCACAACAATGGTGGTTTTCCAGCTTCTATGGGTATGGAACTGCAGAGACGAGTGGAACCCCGTTTGGCGTACCAATATCCGAGAATCCCGTAGTCTCATAGTTGCTGTTGCTTTCTCATTTGTACTTACTTTAATGGTACTCTACACTCCACTATCTATCGCATTTGGCACCGTACCTCTTGGATTAGATCTATGGATTCTGATAGTTATTCTTAGCTTGGTTGGTCTATTAGCTCCAGTATACAAGCTGTTAGGCCATACTGAGGAGGAAACATGTAAAGAAGACGATACTGACTAAAGAAAGTAGCAGCATTCTCTCCTGTTGACATCGACTCCTTTAAGTGAGAGCGCATACAAGGAGGTTTGCTATTACAATCCGTTATGAGGCTTCATTTGTGAGGGTTAAGGAAGTCGTGGCGCTTGCGCTGATACTTGCTTGTAGCTGTTGCATACCCCCATTGGAAACCATAGCGATGTCTCTCGAAGACTCTGTGAGTGAGTTTCCATATGTAGAGGAGTTTAGAGGCGGAAAGAAATTCGCATTCATGCTGTGCTGGGATGATGGTAATTATGACTTAGAATTCTCTCTCATGGAGGATGAGATTGGAATCAAGCATACGTCATTTGTGGTCACTTCTCGTGTATATGATAAAGTATTGTGGGGACTGGATATGCTCTTTCGTGGACATGATATTCAGTCTCACTCCCAAGTTCATTTGAATCACAAGAGTCTCGAGAATTCATATCAGGAATATCTGTTGGAACAGAGCAAACTAGACATAAAATCCCTCTTCGGATATTCGCCAATTCTTTTTGCATATCCATACGGAGCAAGTGATTCCTATTTGAGAAGTCATGTGCTTGATTACTACCGAGTAGCTCGAGGAATCGTTTTTGAGAAGGACAAGGAGATTGGACAATGGCCAATCCAAATCCTTGAGAATGCGAAGCACACATTTCCTGATGCCGATGGACTTACTGGTGAGAATCTTCATGAGCTGTTGCCCTCCTTTGGTCAGATGATTGCCAACTATGAAAAGAAGTCTCTTGCGTACAAAGCATATGGTCACACCAAGAGTTTCACAGATGAGCAAATCACTGATCTACGAACTGCGTTATCCACGATTGCGAATCGAACAGACACATGGATCACCACATGGGGTGAAGCAGTGGCCTACCAGATTCAGAGGGATAGCTCGAATATCTATGACTATCGGATGGGTGAGGACTTCGTTTCCTTTAATATTCGTGTACCTGAGCAGGACAATTTCGGGATTCCTCTTACTTATCGCATTGAGATTCCTGAGCAATGGGAATACTTCACCGTTCTTGATGGTGGGAAGATATCAGATAGATTTTCCTTCCATAATGATGCAAAGGGCAGGTATATCCTTCTTGATGCCGTTCCAAATAATCAAAGGATTACTGTTGAAGCTTTCTCCTATCATGATACCCTCAAGCCAATAATCCGAAATCTTAGAACAATCGTCACTACCGAAGGAGTCGCGTTTCTCGCAGATGTCAGTGATGCTGGTAGCCTGATATCTAATGTGAATATCACTGTTAGTGGCAATGGATCTATCTATGAATTCACTAATGTTCGCAATCCTCTTTTTTGGTCCAATTCCACATATGGACGAGTGTTGTTTGGTATTATCAAGGGATGCTATCAGTTCAAAGTCACTGCTCGTGATGCTTCTGGGAATATCGTGGTTCTTGCCTATAACTTCAATCTTGAGCCCACGCACAGATTAGACATGCCCTCATGAAAATCAGTTGTAAAGTAATCCTTAAGAGGAGCGGTTTTTGGGTTCGGTATCAATCACACCGGAAACTAGGTCATGCATTATGCAAATTCTATGACTGAACCTGACCTGGTAAAACTGGATGGTGAAAATACAAAATGCAGTTACTCGAGACATTCATTGGCATGGAACTGATTGAGCAAGTGATGATGATTGTGGTCATCCTTGCAGCAATTACAAGTCTCGTGTATGCCTGGTGGCTCAGAAAAGGGGTACTTCAATTACCCAAGGGTACTGAGCAGATGCAGAAAGTATGGAATGGAATTAGGGAAGGTGCTCTATCCTATCTGGATAGACAGCTAAAAACAATCCTACCAATTCTCGCAGTTCTTTCCATCCTTCTCTTCTTTACGGTTTACATCACACACCCTGAACGAGGAACACTTGAACTGTTCGGCGACACTCCTGAGGGGATTGCCACAGCACAAGTTGTCGTTGGTATTGGACGTTCAATAGCATTCATCCTTGGCGCCAGCTTCTCTTTGATGGTTGGTCAACTGGGAATGAGAATTGCTGTCGAGTCTAATATTAGGGTGGCACAGGCTACACGTGAAGGCGAAAACAGGTACAATCGCGCACTTACAATCTCTTACCGTGGTGGTACCTTTACTGGGATGCTGACTGATGGATTAGGACTAATGGGCGGCACTGTCATCTTTATCATCTATGGAATTGCAGCACCTGACGCTCTGCTTGGCTTTGGTCTTGGTGGCACTCTTCTTGCTCTCTTCATGAGAGTTGGAGGAGGTATCTACACTAAGGCGGCAGATGTTGGTGCAGACCTAGTTGGGAAAGTTGAGCAGGGACTTCCAGAAGATGATCCAAGAAATGCTGCAGTGATAGCTGATCTAGTTGGTGACAATGTGGGTGACTGTGCCGGAATGGCTGCAGATATCTTCGAGTCATATGAGGTCACAATAGTATCTGCACTGATCTTGGCAATAGTTCTCTATTTGGACAATCCCACTTTGCTGGTATTCCCATTTGCTGTTGTCGTATTCCCACTATTCATCCGTGCGATCGGTGTAATTTCATCTATGGTTGGAACCTTCATGGTCCCCGTATGGCCAAGACTGTTGAAGAAATCTGCAGTATATGCTGAAAAGGCAATGTTCCTCTCTTATGAGGCATCCAGCATTTTCACCATTATCCTGAGTATGTTGTTGTCATGGTTCTATGTTGGCGACCTACGATTCGGAATTCTCATCGCAGTTGGTGTCATGCTTGCGGTGTCATTCAATCCAATCACTAGTTACTTCACCTCTTTGAAGAAGCCCCCGGTTCGAGAGATTGTAGAATCTGCTGACACTGGGTATGCTACCTTCATTCTATCAGGCCTAGTTGCAGGGTATGAGTCTGCAGTTGCAGCAGTAGTTGTGATTGTCATTTCATTTGGCATTGCGGCTGTTTTGTTCATGGCTCCAATTGCGGCAGCTGTTACCTTCTTCATCACTGACATCCATGGAACTCTATGGACTCTCTATGGTATTGCATTGATCGGTATTGGTATGCTCTCACACACTGGCAACAACGTTGCTATGGACTCATATGGTCCAATTAGTGACAACGCTGCTGGAATTGGCGAGCTCTCACCTGGCGATTTTGATGCGACATCGATGAAGACGATGGCTGAGCTTGATGCTGTTGGTAACACCACAAAGGCAATCACTAAAGGTGTAGCAATTGCATCTGCAGTTATTGCTGCAGTAAGTCTCTTTGACAGCTATGTTGTTGTTGCTGGTCTTGATCACATCCTACTGGATGATCCCCTAGTCTTTGCTGGATTACTCTTGGGTGCCGCACTCCCATGGCTCTTCTCCGCCTTTAACATTAAGGCTGTCACGAGAGCAGCTGGTGAGATGGTCCAAGAAGTCCGAAGACAATTCAAGATTCCTGGAATTCTCGAAGGCACTAAGAAACCCGATTATGACCGCGCAGTTGATATTTCAACAACTGCAGCTCAGAAAGAGCTGATTTCTCTGGCTGCATTGACTGTATCCGTACCAATTATCATCGGTATCCTATTCGGTGTTGGTGCACTGGGTGGATTCTTGGGTGGTATCATTGTATCTGGACAGTTGCTTGCTGTGTTCATGTCGAACGCAGGAGGAGCTTGGGATAACGCTAAGAAGTCAATCGAAGACGAACCTTGTAGTATTGAGAATAACACCGGCAAAGGTTCTGAGCGCCATAAATGCGGCGTTGTAGGTGATACTATCGGTGATCCGCTGAAGGACACTGCAGGACCCGCACTCAATCCTATGATCAAGGTTGTCAACCTACTCAGCCTTATACTCGCTCCATTGCTTGTGCAATTCCAGATTGGTTCAACACCTGAAGTCACTGCTATTCTGTTAGTAGTTCTATTCATACTCTTCATGGTAACCATCTGGTCTATCCGCAAGAGCTCGAAACCTGCTGACTTTAGCGCTCCACCAGAGATTCTAGCTGAAGCAACTAACTAAACAAAGAAGGTGGCAATTTGCCACCCTCTTCTCTTCTTTTTCACAGATTCTTGTTGTCAAAGGATTAATTAGGTCATTTGTTCTATCGTTGCGAGAATCTCAAGCTTGCTTTGAGAAGGAGATAGGTAGTGTCCGTTTTAGAGGAGACGGATGTGTGGTATTCGCATTTTTTTCCTTTACTCACCTTAGTGATGACCTTATTTGCTGATCATCCTATCAAGTAGTCCATGAAATCGAATAAGTCATATTCCTAAACTATCAATCATGAGCTATCGATGTATCGTAATACTTCCTCAAGGAAATCAACTGTATTATCCAATATCTCTGGATCCAGTCTATCAATGGTATCAGCTGCAGTATGTACAACCTCACGTACTTCTTCCTTGTATCTCCAAATAGTGATGGCATCCAAACCATTCTTAGAGAAGACATAGCCATCAGTCGTTGTGCTTTGACGCATTGGCTCTACAACGCCTATGGTCTGCTTTGCAACATCTTTCAGAACCTTCGTAAGCATCTCAGAGGATTTTGCAGTCATTATTGACATCTCCTTTGTAGAGTATGTTATTGGTCCCTCTGTTCCTCCTCCTTCAAGGTTGAGAACCCAAGCTCCATCGAGTTGTGATTTATACTTCTTAACGAAGGCATGAGCTCCTTTCATAGCAATCTCCTCTCCATCCGTGAAAAGGAACCAAACCTCTGTTTTCCAAAGCGGATTGCTCTTGATAGCCTTGGCCAATTCCAATGACAGTCCTACTGCAGCAGCATTATCTTCTGCGCCTGGACTTGGTTCGACGAATCTGGTCAAAATATTGAGGAATAGATAGAACGAGTGGTAAAGAACCATAATTAGAATTCCAATATATATCAGGTCTTCAAAAAATGCATACTCTGGGAGAACAAACAAAGTAATCAGATGAAGAAACGAACCTGCCATTAAATAGATCATAGAGATAAATAGGATTACGATCACAGTCCCTCTAAGTTTGATTGGAATTGCTTGTGTCTTACTATCATGATGTGCACATATGATTACTCTATGTATTGGTGAGGCCACAGGCTCTTCTTTTCCAATCACATTCCTTCCGACAGCTGAGGGAAAGAGGCGCAGTGCGATCTCTCTTCCTTTATCTATTTCAAATATCACTAAGAGGGGGAATATTACTGATAGAAGGAATGAAGGCACCGGGTAGGCATAGTATGTAAGGTAGATCGCAAGTGCAAATAGAACACCCAAAAGTGCTGTTCCAGTCCAGAAGTAGGGGCGTAGCTTGAATTCCTGTAGTTCAGCATCTATCGCCAAATGCTCGAGCTGGTTCAGTATGTATTCTGCACCTATCCTACAGTTTTCAGATCCAGATGGACGAGGTCCTATATCTATGGATAGGACTCTTACATGACCATACGCTCCCATCAAGTCTACATCCTACTCAGGACTTACCTAGTATTTTTATCTTGGATATTTAACTGCTGTTGCCCCCTATAATGGTATTCCGAGGGAACAAGGATGGAAGTTACGAGTGCAACTGACTTTGAATATCGACCCAAGTTATTCAAAGGTCTCTATGGGTTCTATTACGCTACAGAAGGTTTCGCTACGACAGGTATACTGATGTTCCTACCTCTGTATTTGAGGGATATCATACTATTTGATGAGCTACTAGTCGGTTTGATTCTTGCACTTGGCGCCATACCCGGTTACCTGAAGGTTTTCTATGGATTCGCCTCTGATTCGATGCCAATAGGAAGATTCGGGCATCGTCGCTCCTATGTCCTAATCTCCATACCATTGATCATTGGCGGGTGGATACTTCTTCCTCTAGCTACTGAAGCTATCCTTTTCATAGCAATCATTTTCATCACGACACTTGGATTCTACCTTGGCGATGTTGCTGTCGATGGGTGGGCTGTTGATGTAACTCCTGAATCCGAACGAGGATCGATGATGGGGTTGGGCTGGGGCGCACAAGGAATTGCCTCTGTCATTGGTGTACTAGTAACAACTTTGATGGCTCCAATATACGGATATGCTACGGCATTCATCACTCTTGGTATCATCGCTGGAATTGGCAACCTGGTATGGTTCCTAGTCGCAAAGGAAAAACCAGTTGCTGAACCGCGTCACTACTCAAAGACCTTCAATGAACTTGTCTCCGAGCTTCGGCATTCCTATCTTTGGCTTGCATTTCTAGCGTTCATTGGTGGAGGATTCATCTTTGGAGTCGGAACGAATTTCATCACGCTTTTCTACGAAGATGTCGTTGGAGTAGATTCCACTGGCGCTGGAATTTTCGTTCTGGTATGGTCTGCTTTCTTCTTTGTAGGAGGAATTATTGGCGGATTCTCATACGATCGATTCAAAGACTATCGAACTGGAGTATATGTAATCGCTCCAATCTATGCGATCTCACTTGTCTTGATGGGATTGAATTCAACTGGGAATATGGGACTCGCATATGCTACGACTATCTTGTTTGGACTAGGGAGTGGGATGACTACGGCCGCGATAATGGGATTCGCCATGCATATCACACCTCCCGCTATTGCCGGTACTACCTTCGCGATTCTTACGTCTCTTGTGAATCTAGGTCAAAGTGGCATCGGAAATGTCTTCCTTGGATTTATGGTTCCTCAATTTGGCTATGTCATTCCATTCATCATAGGTGCCATTGTGGCAATTCCAGTGATTCTCTTAGCCAAGTTCATAATACCACCATGGAAGAAGGAGCAGCTCCAAGAACCTGTGAGCTAATCTCTCTCCTTCTTCTTGGATTTGTCACCTATTAAGAGAAGAATCGGTGGAATGATTTCGGTAGTTTGGTGTAATCACCATGCTGCCTCGCGATGGGTGATAGGTCAACTGAATTATAGGTATTCCAGAAGAGGATTGGTTCGTCTTCCAGAGATCCTGACTTCACATCATCGACCATACATGCGAAAGCCTTTGCTGTATAAGTAGTTTCCAGCTCTATTCCTTCAGTTACCTTTAAGACTCTAAGTCCATCCGTCCCTTTTTCTGTTACTGATCCATAGCAGGGTCCAGCATACTCATGATTGATGATTACGTCCTTAGGTGTCACAGAGATTATAGGGATTTCATCAGAGAAGGAAGCTAGATATCGAGCAGTCTGATTGATCATATTGGATGTCTTCTTCTCGTTGGTCATACCTATATCTGTGACTCGGACTCCAACAAGCTCAGTATCAAGATTTGCAAACTTCAGACCCAGATACAATCCCGTGAAAGTTCCCATCGACCCTAATGCTACATATATCCGCCTGGGTGTTGGCGTTACTCCTTCCTCTATCTGCCTGGCGAGTTCCAATGCTGCATCAATGAATCCCAAATTACCGAGCTCTGAGGATCCCCCGGGACCAAGAAAATAGACTCCCCTCTTTGTCAGAAGTTGCCATAAACCCTTTACGACTGCTCCCAGTGTATTCTTCGCATATGTTATCTTGGCCTCGTAGTGATCGAATAACATGAGTTGGTTTTGAACGTGAGGTGTTACTGGCTGATCGATTAATGCGAGTACGGCCTTCAGTCCCTTCTCTCGACCATATATTGCTGTAGCAAGTCCATGGTTCGTTCCTAATCCTCCAAAGGTAAGAATCCATCTCTTTTTCCGCTTCAAAGCATCTCCAAGAACGAATTCAAGCTTCCTTACCTTATTGCCACCGTATAGCTCTCCTGAGAGATCATCCCTTTTGATCCAAAGACTTTGGTGTCCTAACGAAGATTCTAGTTCAGTCATCTCTTGGATTGGGGTCGGAAAAGTACCAAGTGACGTCCAAGGTATTGCATCCTCAAGTGAAGGATACCAATCAAAGAGGACAGGTTTTTTGCGAGTCATAACGATGTACTCCGTCTAGTGCTGTGAGTTCGACATGACTCAAATATGTGATGGCAAATTTCCAATTTACCATATCAAAGCGGTAAAGTCCTGATAGGGCTAGGAATGAGCGATGCCTAATGATGAAATAGTTGTACTAAAGCGACTGCTAGAACAATCAAATCAAAAAGTAATCCGGGGTGAGATTAAACTACTTCATCTTCTCGCTGTTTTATGTGATCGAATCACTCTACATTCTGTTTGAGATAGGATACACCCCAGTTCCTCACTCATCCTTGAGATTGATTCGGTCCATAAAGACACTGAGAAGTTGCTGAACTTGGTATGGTTTGAGCTCCGCAAAAGAACGGTCAAAATCCGTCCTATTCATTGAGTATTTTTCAAACATCCTTTTCATCTCTGGATTTCGAGGATTGGTTATCCTTCTCCAAGAGTTCTCAGGTGCTTTCAACTTCTTCCGACCAACTCTAAGATAGAAATCTCGTATCCCTCGAGCATGTTCTTGATACATTAACTCATCGAGGGTTATTCCTTGTAGATTGTTCTTCAATATGTACTTGAGAGCTGCCATCATGAAGATTGGCTTTTCATACTCTGCTCTCATCTTTTCTGCTGAACCAACAAGGTATTCGTAGAATTCTCTTACTACATCATCTGACAATATTTCACCTCCATATCCGTTGAGAATAACTCAGAGAATCCGTTTTGGAATTGCATATTCTAGTTGACATGCCACCCTATGAACTATCGCATGTGGACACGTGAAATTCCGATGGTTCCATTCTGCTAGTTATTTCTTACAAGTATAATTATATAAAATATGATTTAAAACAATGGTTCTGTCTATGAACCTCATATCTATCGTACTGATGTACAGCGAATAACAGATAAGCATGGAAATCGAGAAATCACTGGGGGGGAAATTATGCAATCGGATATACTCATCGGACCCTTCTTCTTCAGCGCAATCATTGGATACTTACTATTGATTGTCCTATTTGTGATTATCCGCCCAAGAGAGAATGAAGTATATAGTGACTTCAGACTAGTATGTTGGTTGTTCATCGTATCCATCAGTTTGGTTCTAGGTGCCGCAATTGGGTTGTTTGTCGAGTTTATGAGATCCTTGCATATTTTCCATCTATCAGATCCTCTACTATTGATTATTATCATAACTTCCTTCATACCACCAATTCTAATGCTATTGTATATCCCTTGGAAAACACGAAACAGCTGATCTTCTAAATGGTTGAATCTAAGGAAAGAGTTGTACTCGTGCTCTCTAGTTGTCATTTCTTTTGATGCAAATACCATCTGGACAGAACTAGAACGATTACTAGAACTGATATGGCTGTAACTGAGTACGAAACTGACAAGTCGTTGAGGAGGAGATCGAAGAAATTTGAAAAGACACTTTCATTTGTGTTGCTTGGCGTAGTTGTATCAGAACTCTGAGGTCTATAGAGATAATATGGATTGGCTGCCAAAGTGATGTACTCACCCAGAACATGCTCTTCAATTGTGTATGGTCCTGAGTAGACCAGTGTTCCATTGAAGACCGCCTCATCCCACAGATCCCAATCCTCCGTTCCTATCCCATGGAGCATTACTCGTGGGATTATTGGTTTGTATACAACAGAATGAAGATGCCAGTAGGATTCTGTATTGAATTCCACAACAAAAGTACTCGGAGTACGTGCATATACTGCGGTCATGTTTGCCAAATCATCCATGAATCCATATATTTCCAATTCTCGGTACTTGTTCAAGGCAAAAACAACATCATCAGTAGTTAGTTGTGAGCCATCTGACCATGTGAGGTCTTCCCGCATGTCAAACACAAATCGAGTATGACCTTCAGGTATGTATTGGTTGTCTTCGTGGGTTTCAGTTATGAATGATTCCACAAGCCAAGGCACATCTTCTCCATCTGGTCCTATCTTGAAGAGAGAATCAAAAAGATTATCCAAGACATTTCTTGAGTATATTGAGTTTGTAACCAGTGGATTATATGTGTCAAGGTCCATTGCATTACTCCATTGCAATGTTCCACCAATTGGACCTCCTCGATTTGGTAGGAGCTGAACTTTGAAGTTAGACCACCATCCAGGTATACCCCTTGAAACATCATTCACGAACCCTGTGAATCTGTCCGTTCTGTATGCTGAGAGTAGAAGATTCTCATAGCAGACAATAATAGGACACTCATAGACCAAGATCTCTTGCATATGTTTCGCTGCGTTTTGAACATCCTCGTAATCTATCGAATGAAGAAGAATATCCGCATAGAGGTCGTACGTTGCATTGCAAAAGTTGGGGAAATTGTAGAATGGGATAGTAGAATAATCAGAGTGAAATTCATACCCCAACCAATCGACATCAAAACTAGGGAATGATGTCCCTAAAAAGATTATATCATAGTCTCCATGGTTGTACAGACTATTCCAAATACCTGAACAATGCCAACATGTTGGATGATGAACATCAGTGTAAATACTCAATGATTCAATTGCTTCTATCAAGTTCTCAGTCACTTCTATTGCTATGCTGGAAGAGTCCGGCCACTCTATTGTAATGTTGAATGCTTCACCATTTGGTGCCTCTCTATATCCAGTAGTTTCATTGATGGCAAATCCTGCTGCATCAAGAAGTGCATTCGCTCTTTCAGTGTCCGATTCGTAGTACGTATAATCAAGAGCGCCTTCTATTGATATGGGATTACATTGAGGAACCGGACTGTCTTGGGGGATTGATAGACCATCCCAAATTTCATCAGAGATATATTCCTTATCTAGAGCGAATGCAATAGCTCGTCGCAATGCGGTATAGTTGAAAGGAAACTTCTGAGTATTCAATGTAAAATATCCATAGCCATTTCTCAGAGTATCATCAACAGCAATGTTCTGTGCTTCTTGAAGAATCTCAAAAAATGATGGATCCACTGTGTTCCCTATCAAATCAATCTCATTATCCTGCAACGCAAGAACCTGTTGATCGTCCTGTGTGATTATGTTGAAGGTGACCTTATCCAAGAATGGACCTGTCATGAGCTGGGAATCTACTTCTTGTACTGCCTTGGAAAAGAAAGGTCCAATAGAGATAGTCGATATGCTGATGATGAGAACGATTGTGATGCTCATCCTCGTCTCTCTCTTCACCTAGAATGAACCCTCCTGAATGTATAATTATAGGAGCCTAGCGAGTTTAATGTTTCTTCTGATGTAATTAGATACACAAAGCTTTGAGTTCGTCAATGGAACAAGTAGGTAGGGTCAGTTTCAGAAGAATGTTGTGTACTTTTCCAAACAAGAAGATTAACATGAATAACTAATTCATTGTTATTTATGCAGTCATGGCTCAATATCCCTCCTCTCTTTGCTGGGGGCGCCGGTATCTATATTGTATCAATTTTCATCTACATAATCTTCCGTCCAAGAATGAATGAATCTACTTCAAATATGAAGCTTGCCGCTTGCTTGACTGCAATTTCTATGGAGATCATAGTTGCAGGACTTTATGCAGGGATATACTCTTCATGGTTTGCAATTTCCATCTATGAACTCTTACTTCCGTGGTTGATTCTTCCAAGTTTACTTCTGATTCATCTTGTTTGGACAACATCAAAATAGATCACTCATTTTGATACACATCGGATAAAAGAACGCTTTCCCTTACGCACCCCTACAACGTGATTCTAGAAGGTAGGGCCCGTGTCAGAGGAAAGATGTGTGGAGATTCTCACAACAAGGTATTATTTGCTCTATATGCAGAAGAAAAGGAGGCTACAGATTTGTATACTCCAACCAGTTCCACAGGACTTCTATTTGCCTATTTTCTTATCCTATTTCTCTATGTATGGCTTTGTCCAAGAAGATCTGTGATTTATAATAACTCCCAGTTGGGTCAATGTCTATTATTAATTTCTGGATCCATCATTCTAGGTACTATGATTGGATATAACATGACATCTTGGTGGTGGTCAATAACTCTGGATATTATGCATCTTCATACAACGGCTTTTCTATTCCCACCTGCTATCATGATGATTCATCTGATTTGGGCGACTCAAAGCACACCTCAAAACCAATTGGATTCAGAATGAGTGAAAATCAGAAGTAGTAGGTAGGGCCCGTCTCAGAAGAAAGAGTTGTAGGTATTCGCGTGGTTAGGAGGGGGAGATTTAGTTTTATTCCGAGCCGGAACCCTATATGGAAGTCGATTCAAGGTATTATAATACTTATCTTTGATGCAGAAATGAACTGATAGCTTCATATTTAATAGAATAGACATTTCACGAAGCAAAAATCGTCAGAATACTACCAAAACTGAAGTCCACTAATTCTGTGAGGCCGTGCCCCAATGGCACCCTAATAGCCCCATTCCTGTCCAAGGCGCTGACGATACCAGCGTTGTCCCTTCTTAGTAAGTGAATATACACCCATGATGTCCTGAAGGAGTCCCATGCTTATCATATTCTGAACCACATTGTACAGGGAAGCATCAGCTGCTCCAGTTGCCTGCTTGAGTTGCTCGAAATCCATCTTACCCTCACGCTTGAGAGTCTGAGCGATATCGAACTTGCCAGTGGATCGTGTTTCTTGTCTGGTGACGATATGACCACAGTTGGTACAGATCATGTCTCCTTTATGGTCGTCACGGGCTACTTCCTTCGCTCCACAGATCGGACAGGATGTCTTTGAGAATCTTAGTGAACGTCGGTGTGACATGTATAACGACCAAAGTTGGCACGACGTGGAGCCTTGATAAAACTAACGACATGACAGTAAAACTACTCGTCACCTGATTTGGTTTGGGCAAGCTTTCTGAAGAAGGCTTCGTAGTCTATCTCAAAGGCGACCCTACTCCCTGGACGTGCCTTACCACCTCTCCCATCAAGCTCGATATATCCCATATCGCTCAACTCACGAAGATCTGTTACTACGCTGCGTCTAGCTTTCCGCCGAAACTCACGAATCCTATCAATGCTGACCCAGTCCCCTTCCTGATATGCTAGGGTGATTACCACCAGCAAGGTTGCAGCCAATCGATCCGGTAAGGGTGAGTCCTCCAGCAAAATATCACTGCTAGTGTCAGTGTCTAAGTAGAACACATGACTTACTGGATTATGGCGAATAACAAGTCCAACAGGTTCGACCTTGCGATGCAACTCCGCTAACCTCTGAAACAGGATATGCCTACCAGCTCCCTCTGGCAGTCCCAGTGCATCGAGCATATCATCTACACCAGCTCCAATGGGATCTCCTGTTCTTGTGAGTAGTTTCATGAGGATGGAGTACTCGTTCATCGAATCTAAGAAAACTCAATAGCAATTAAACTTAGCACTTTAGGGTCTATGAACTCGCCTTTCGTGCCTTCTTAGTTGATCTCAAAGGAGTCCTCATCTGAATCTCCATAGAGTTTCTTGTACACATTTGAGATCTTCCCTTCCTTCTGAAGATTGTCGATATACTCTCTCTCCTTTTGCAGGCGAATCCTACCGAGTTCAATCTTCTTGTTTATCCATTCTTCTCCATCTAAATTATACCACTTCCAAAACAAGAGGGCTCCAATCAAGAAAAGAATCGCAGAAAACAATCCGTATCCCAATTGTATTCCGAAGATTGCTGATGCTGATTGAGTGTTCAGAGTATTATCAAAACCAAATCCACTGATAATCATCAAGAACAGTGCGTTGCCAATCGAGATTGCGGGTTTAGTGATCAGGGCATTCATACCTGCATAAGTTTCTGGTCGAATCCTTCGTATGCTGATTTATACAGATAAGCAATCTACATACTCATCCCACTTGAAGTAAGTGGAGACATTTCTCCACTCAGAAAGGAATCTCACAAAAAGGGAGGGATTGATTGCAATCCCTCCAAGAATCTGATCAATTTATCTGTACAACTCCATAGCAAGTCCATATCGGAGTTATCATTGACTCTATGTGTATATTTCGTCCGATGAGATAGGCCCAATCAGTAGATGCTGTTGTTACCTCACCATTCATGACTCCCTCTCCAGTGGACCAAACCACATGTCCAGTTATTGTTCCTTCAATTGATTCTCCATCATCCCAAACAATCATTATTTTTCCAGAGAATTTTTGAACATCTGGTAGATCTCTCCATTCAATGACATCAAAGTAGAGAGTCCCTTGACTGCCATCTTCTCTCGTTATATCACCTGTCCATTCGGGTTCGAATGTATACCAGGCATCGAAATTCCACAGTTGCGGAGGTTTAGCCTGAACAGGAGCGACTGACACCAACGCAAGTATGAGAAAGAGACTGAGTATGCCGATACTTCCTAGCCTTCGAATTCTTTTCACTAGTTCACCTCCAAACTCGCTAAGGACATTTGTCCTCCCTTTGCTCTGACATTACTTTGTAATAAATATTACGTTATTACATTATTACATTAGAAGTTATATTTAATAGAACCCTTTGTAATAGAATAAGTAGAGAAGGCATTTCCATTGACGAAGAAGAAAACCAATACATCACAGAGCTTAAAGTCTGCAATGATTGAAGAACTCTCCCTCAAAACATCCGACTCAACTCGTGATATTGCGGTTATGACACGTCTAAATGGTGAAAGTGTAAATATGCTAGACATTCTCGTGAAAGTAGGGATCTTTAAGAGTAGATCTGAAGCAGTTGCTGCAATTATTGAGAAGACATTGCTAACACACAAAGACAAATTCGCACAACTAGAGGTTGAAATAGCTAAATTAGAAGAGATCCAGGAGAAGGCCAAAGAAATAGCATTCGATGTAATCAAGTGATTCAACTATCTTGTTATCTCAGGTAAATGAAAGTCAACCATGTCATGTATGTACATCATACTCGAATCAGATATAGACCTGAGCTCACTAACCAGTTTCTTATATTCTCCATAGTTACCATGCTTCCAGTGATACTTGGCTTTCAGAATCTTAGCTTGGGCAATGAAACCAGGAAATTGCTTTTCCTCTACGTATTTATCAAACCGATTCAACCAAGAATCTGAAGAAGATATGTCTACTATTCCGTTCGTTTCTACTTCAATATCTGCAAGGTGAAAGAAACACAGATTCTTGTAAAGATGATCTGCATCGCTAAACTGAGCCATCAACATTTCAAGTGTGTTAATAGCACTTTGAAAATCACCAGTGTCTTTCTCGAGTATTCCCTCAAGTAACAGATGAAGATTCATTGCCTTTTGGAGACCTGACTTAATGGCTAGTTGCTTTCCTTTATCGAGATAAGAAAGCGCTTTTACAGTATCTCCAAGTATGATACTAGCATAGGCGATGTTTAAGTAATAAAGAGGTAAAAGCCTCTTCCTTCCATCAAATTTTCCTTTCGAGTTCTCTAAATAATTAAGCGCATCTCTTCCTCTTCCTAGCAAAGTGTATACAAGTGGAAATGTCAGGTCTGCGAAAGCTTCAGGATGGTTAATTGATGTTGTAAGATCATGATACTCTTGAGAATACTGCAGCGAGGCGTTATATTCACCTCGCAAATTCGTTAGCGATCTCAAGAATTCCAAATTTCTAGCAACACCCCATGAATATCCAAGATCTCTGCCTATTCTCGTACTTTCCAACATCATGTCTATTGCATGTTGAGTATCATTAGATCGAATTATCGAGGCAATGTAGTATAATCCGTCTGATACAAGAGGTAGGTCATCAAACTTTCGTGCTATCATTAAACCTTGTTTAAAAAGCACTAACGCATCCGCGTGATATCCCTTAATGAGTAACTGGTAAGCTTCGAGACCGATCAGCAAAGATTTGAAGAACTTATAATCTGGATCAATCATAATGCGTTTATCCAGAATATCCATAATCCTGAGTTGAGTGTCACTCTCAGGATACCAAGATTCGGCCGCTTTACGCCATGCAAGATAGAGATGGCATCCAAGCCAGTCATTCGGAATGCACTCTAATGCTTTTGCGAGAGTTTCTCTCATTGCTTCCATCCGAATAGACTCACCATGAATGGTACGAACAGCCTGAAGAAGGGGTTCAACTATAAGGTATGCTGACTGGTTTCTGATGAAAGGCATCAGGAGAGTGTACTCATCTATATTATACGAGTGAAACACAGCGAAGTATAACACTTCTTCTGAAACATTTTCTGATTGTGCTAACTCACATAATTTTTTACAGAATTCACCATAATGTTCTGACTCTGCCATCACAGATTCAAGTACTACTTTGGTATCCTCACTTACATGTGGAAAACATATGGTAATGGTTCCAAGCGGTTTCACGATTACTCCTCAACGAGAGAAACCTATAGATATTAGCTGACCTTCTAAATCAGTTTTTTCCCAGATTGAAACGAATGACGTAAAAATCATGCAAACCAGAAATACAATTACTTTTCAAGACTGCTCAAGTCATGTGGAATTTATGTTTCTATTGTATGGGCATGCTTCAATACATCGAATACACCACAAAACAGCATTCTTCGTAATGTATTCAAGGTTGCTTTCACAATAGCTGCGACATTTCTTCTTGTCATACCCTTGAGTCAATGCGTCAGCTGGACATGCCTTGATACATAGGGTACATTCTTTGCAGAGATCATTTTCAAGCAGAGGATCCGAGTTGAATTGAGCGTCAGTCACCAATGCTCGAAGCCTGATGTTAGGACCAAAATCAGGATTCAGCAATAGGTTGTTATTTCCAAATACGCCAATTCCCGCATAGTAGCCTGCTTCTTTCAGAAATATCGATGGTTCATATGGAACAACTTCGGCTATATGACCTGATCGTTCAATGAACAATGCAATTCGATATGCAATGCCTCTCAGAATCTCATCTTCAAAAGCTCTAGACGGTCTCCCTGTTTCTCTCCACTCTTCTGTATGCAACCAAAGGTCAAGTGATGGATCCACCATGTGAATGCCAATAACTATGACTGTCTTTGCAGATTCAAGCGTTGATTGAGGATGGTTGTCAGCGGCAAAATCTGTAAACCGATCTATAGAAGCAAAACCGATGAGATCAGCACCCCATTTTTTCGCTTTCTCTCTTACTTCCATCTTCAAAGCATCAATAGAGGTCAGGTGTATCATCTCTAGTATTTATTCAGCAAATGCATGCCTGCTCCTTGAACTAAGAGAGGGAGGATATAGGGATTTCGTCTGATTCTTGCACCTTAGTATTCTTTGTATTTATTGAATACCAGACTCTTCACAGTGACTGGAAATACATGACCTTCATGTAATGGGGCCCCAATGTCAATCCAATCTCCTTCTTCGAGGACCAATTCGTCGAGACTAATCAGATTGTGTTGAATCGAGGTCTCTCTCTTTGTCATCAACCCAACCATCTTTCCAATATCCGTTTCAAAAAGGAGGATAACCATCATCTTATTGCCAATTGTTTTTGGAAGAGCATTTTCAATCGACTTGACGAATTCCTGCAGCCATGAATATGACCTGTAAAGAGCATCTTTGAAGTAGAGCGCAACAATTCCCTCGCTCTCGACCATATCGTGCTTTTTGAAGGATCGCTTTACTTCTTCTTCAACTATACCGGGCCGATAATTCTCTGTTGTCACATTGATTGGGAGAACCGGGATGTTGACAATTGGAAATTCTATTGTCCTATCAAAGTAACATGTTGATCCGGATATGGATAGAGTGAATGCACCTGCGCCTATGACAGTTGCTCTAATCTTCGTTTCAGGCTCGATGAACTCCATATCATGTTTGTTTGCTAAAGTCTTCAATTCTTGAGCAAGGTACAATCCAATGTCATCATAGAACTTCTCTGAACCATAGAATAGCTCCGCAATTCCGCCAGAGAACGAATACTGATCAACCTTGATAGAGAGATCAATGTCTTTGGTCATCATAAGTTCTTTAGCTATGGAGCTGCTAGCAGAACCTAGCATGACTTCTATCAAAGCTTCAGCATATGTATGAGCAATCAATCTCACGTCTTCCTCCGGGATAATGTCGTCCAATTTGTAGTTCATCCCTAGCTCTTTCATGACGAATTTGGTTGGTTCATCGATTCTCCATATCTTGAACTCATCGTCAATTCCTAGCAAGCGACCTCCTACATTGATGCAACCTGTACTGTGAATATGACCTCTGGTTGTAATTGCGATATTACTGGTTCCGCCGCCGATATCTACATTCATTATTGTCTTATTTGTTTCTTTGGAAATCTCGACAACTCCACTTCCCATAGCACCAAGAACTGATTCGTAATTCGGACCAGCAACAGCACTAACAAATTTTCCTGATTCGGAGGATAGACGTTTCACAATCTCCTCTGCGTTCTGCTTCTTAGCGATTTCTCCAGTGACAATGACGGCACCAGTATCAACCATATCCGTTGTAATTCCAGCTTTTTGATACTCTTCCTTGCAGAACCCAATTATCGCCTCAATATCGATTGTGTATCTATCTAGGAGTGGTGTGAAGATAATTTCACTCTCATAGATAATCTCTCTGTCTTCTAGCATGAATCGATTTGTGGGATTTACGAATGTCCTCTCTCTCTTTAATGCGAGTCGAGAAAAGACCAAGTGTGATGTGGAAGATCCAATATCTATTCCCACACTGAGGAGTTCCATCTGCTCTGCTTTATCATACATTGGAATAATCTGAGTTCTTGGCTCTGATGAGATTCTTGTGATTTCTTGCTCCTGTAAAGACGCCTTGATTCTCTGTTGTTCTGAGCTAGCAAGAGCTGCATTCAAGATAGGACTAACTTCTGCCACGAGCCTGTCAAAGTGTGGTCCTGGTTGAAGAACTGAAGTAAGAGCTGGCTTGAACTCCTTGATCAGCTGTAGATAGTCTAGCGATTCTGCATGATATTGATCTAAGAGGGTTTCATACTCCTTCGTGAATAACGCTTCAATTGTGGTAGCATTATCACCGAAATGCTCTCTGAAGTACTCACTCACAATCTCGATGATTTGCCATTTGAGTCGGTTGGCGTCTATTATGTTCAGACCCCCAGCGAGTACTCTCTGTTCGCATTGAAGACCAAGCTTTTCACAGTAACTGGAAACGCTTCGGTTTCTTTCAATGGTGCTCCAATGTCTATCCAATCACCAGCTTTAAGGTCAAGTTCATCGATGACCAGAATGTTCTGTTGAATCGAGGTTTCATCACGAATTGCAAGACCCAACCTCTTTGCAACATCATATCCGAAGATTAGGATAATCATCTTGCTATTCGATACAGAATTTGGTAGAGCTTTCTCTATAGTCTTAGCAAAAGGTGCCAGCCATTCATCGCCAGAGTAAAGCCGCGAAAAGATCATCTCTTTGAAGTACAGCGCAACTGTGTCCTGGCCCTCGATCATGTCGAATGTTGTGAATGCTCTCTTGATTTCTCCCTCGAGTATCTCAGGTGTGAATTCTCTCATACCAAGATTTACAGGCAGAACCGGAACGTTTCCTACTGGGAGTTCAATGTCATCGTCAAAGAATGTGGTAGATCCGGAAACGGAGAGTGAAAAGGAACCGGCTCCGATTACTGTTGCTCGTATCTTATTCTCTGGCTCAACAATTGTGAGTCCATGTGCTTCTACAAGGACTTTGATTTCCTGTGCCAGTATAACTCCGATGTCGTCGAAGTCGCCCTCATTGCCGTAGTACAACTCAGCAATCCCTCCTGAGAAGGAATAGACGTCTACTGGTATAGTGAAGTCTAAATTATCTGTCATCATCAGTTCTTTAGCAATGACACTCTTAGCGGGACCAAGCATTGTTTCAACTAGTGCTTTTGCATATTCTCGAGCAATAGCTCTTGCATCACCTTCAGGAATTATATCTCCAATCTTGTAGTTCATTCCTAGCTCTTTCATAACGAGCTGAGTAGGGCTGTCTATCCTCCAGATCTTGAAAGATCTGTCAATTCCTAAGAGACGCCCTCCAACGTTTATACAACTTGTACTGAGGACCTTACCGTTGGACACAATCGCCAAGTTACTTGTCCCTCCTCCAATATCGATATGAAGAATGGTTTTCCTATCGCGGAATGACTGATCAACAATTCCACTCCCCATTGCACTGAGAAGGGACTCCAGATTGGGGCCTGCTGCAGCACTTACAAATTTTCCCGATTCTGAGGATAGACGGTTTACTATTTCAGCTGCATTCTGTTTCTTTGCGGTTTCACCTGTCACAACCACTGCGCCAGTTTCAACCATCTCAGGAGTGATTCCAGCTTTCTTGTACTCTTCTTGGCAGAATAGGATCACAGCATCGATATCAATATTGAATCTATCAATCAGGGGTGTGAAAATGATGTCACTCTCATAGATGATCTCGCGATTAACGAGATTGAAGCGGTTTGTGATATTGAACAAGCTTGTTTCTCTCTTTAGCGTAAGTTTGGAGAAGATAAGATGCGATGTTGAAGAACCGATATCTATTCCAACACTCAGGAACTTCATATACTCGACATTCTCAGATGGAATATGCATCATCAGCAGCTCAATCGGTTCAAATGGCTCCTCATTCTCAGCCACTTCCACTTTGTCTTCATCTCTCTTAGAGATCCTGATCTTCATACTCGACCCACAGTGTGCTGGGACCTCTACCTCTTCTTCTGAATTGAGAATCTCCATCTTCTTCTCACGGGGAACATCTATCACCTGTTCACAGACCGCACAATAGAATTCAAGATCAATCGATCTATCGCTCCCGGGCATGACGGGACCTTTCTTAGGAGCGGCTGGTTTTGATTTTCTACGGTGTGCTCCTTCCCACGATGCTTTGACCATGTACTGAATCATTGTCATGAGAGTATCAAATTCCTCACAAGGTTGGAGGACCGAAGATAATGCAGGTCTAAATGAAATAATGAGATTTCGCATGCCTTCTACTTCAGATTCATCATTCTTCTCTTGATTCTCTACGAGTCTAACATACTCCTTCTCGAAGGCTTCTCCTATTAGTTCTGCATCCTCCGGAAGGTGTTTCTCGAAAAAGCCTTTGACGACACTAACGATGTGGTTCTTCATATTTTCGACCATGTCTTCAATCATCGATGATCATCCTCTGTAGCTCTCTTGCAAGATGTATTCGTATCGACTTATAAAAGATATGTTTATATATTATAAAATACAATAATGTATTATGACTCAAAAGGACAGGATTCCATTTCTTTCAGTGCCAGCTGAATCAGGGGAGCAGGTCCAGCAACGGCTCGTAGAACTGAATTTGCTAGACCCACTTAGAAAAATGGAGAGTCGAAGTGGGAAGATATTCTTTCCTTTGGGGAAGGAGATAGTCATGAGTAGTGTATTTCCCGAGATGGACACTGGGGACTGGATTATTGGCTTTAAGAGATTTAGACCAGTGGTATCGGAATCTAAAGCGGTCAAGCGGAAAAAGATACAAGGAAAAAATAGGGGTAGGAGGACTTTGGCGGAACGTGTAGAATCAATCTTTGAGTTCATAGATATGCAACCCGAACCATTTCCAAAATCCGAGTTCCAGAAAATTGGTCTCAATCCAACAACTGCTGAAAGCTGGGTTCGCCTTATCGAGTATATCCAGAATCAGCCAATGATCAAAGTCACACAAATGGGATCCTCGACATATATCGAACGACTTGAGAATAGATATCTTAGCATGCTTAGAAAGAGAGTTCTTAATCCAAGTCTGTCAATGAAAGAAAGGACCCAAACGATGGAAGATTATATCGGTGCACTCATTACTCTCGAGAAAATCGAAGACGGACGAATCAAGAAATAATATCAAAGCAATCAATTTGATAGTTACAGCCTCAGTAGACGGAAGTCACACTTACCATTACCTTCTGCTATGATTTCTGTTCGTTCGAATCTAATCCACTTGGAGATGGCTTCCATCATCAAGTAATCGTATTCGCATAGGATAGGTCCCAATTCTGGATGCTCATTTGCCTTGAAGATATCAAAGTAGAAGCACTTCGTGATGTCGAACCCTAGCTCATTATCATTATCTGCAACATATTCTAGATCGAAGTATTGATTCTCATAGTTGTTTTGATTTCCTGTCTTTATATACTCAACAATGGTCTTCCAAGTATCTTCACTGGATTCCGCGTGAGCCCTGAAGCTGTCAATCGTTTGCTGTATCATATCCTGATAGATTGCAAGAACATGCTGTTTGAATTCCTCAAATGAAACTTTTTCCTGTTGAAGTACCTCATATAATGCAAGTACAAATGTAGGATTTACTCCATGACGTTTTGAAACAAAATCTGGCATCAAGTCTGCATTCTTCGAGAATACTCTATAGAAAGCATCTTCGAATCGATTTGCACAATTGCCAGCTTTCCAAACACCATAGGTTTTGGTCAGGTGAGAATAGGTTAAAGTTTTGAGATATCCTACCATTTGTTCTATGAACTCAGCTTCTGACATGATTTTCTGGGCTAGTTTTTTCATCATATTAACTCATCTTGTAGTAACGTATTGTGACTCCTTTCTGTGACCCTTTTTTGTGGCTTCGGTATATATACTAAATCTGGTACCATATACTTGTGAAATATCATGGCTCTAGCAACTAACTACCGAACTGATTTCGTAAAGAAGAACAAACAGGTCGTTTCGACCAAGGCTGTAGGTTATGCCTATGCAACTGTTGTGAGGTAATTGGAAATGGCTCTTTCCAAGAACACCTATTCACGAAGCACTACTCGTCCCAAGATTGTCACTGACGCAATCGCTCATGCTTATCTTAGGAGGTAGACCCACTGACCCTCATTACGGCGGAAGAAGCTGAGGTTAGCAAACCTGGCTTCTCAACTATTCTTCACCGTCCTGACTATCTTCGCCTTTGGCTGGGACAGGTCGTATCAAATGTCGGCACCGCAATAAGCTCACTTGCTCTTCTGTTCTTTGCCTATTATCTGACTGGTTCTGCCCTTGCAATGGCTATCCTGTCAATCGCACGTGTCGTTCCTGTAGTCCTTTTCTCCGGATTCATTGGCGTCTATGTTGACCGATGGGATCGAAAGAAGATAATGATAGGTTCTGATCTTCTCCGGACACTCCTCATTCTCCTTATTCCTCTCTCTATCTATTTCCCCCAGAATCTACCAACTATCTATTGGGTCTACATTCTAACATTCCTCTACGCCTCTGCTGATGCGTGGTTCTATCCTGCCAGAAATGCCTCGATACCCAATCTTGTTGAAGGAAAAGAGCTTGTCACCGCGAACTCGTTGTCACAAATGACTTTCCAAGTTGTTCAATTGACGATCCCTCCCTTGGGTGGTGTACTAATTGCACTTCTTGCCCCCGATTACTTTCTGGCATTTGCGATAAACTCCATTGCCTTTGTCTTGTCAGCAATTTCACTATCTGGTATCAAGACAAATCTAAGACCCCAAAATAGCACATCTGAGAAGGAAGCAATGCTCTCCCAGATCTCTGCAGGTGCAAAGGTTGTGATTCAGAATGCAGTTCTCAGTTTCATCTTTGTATTTGCTATTCTGCTCGCAGTTTCTTCGGGTATTCTCAATGCTCTACTAGTACCTCATTTACAAGGCTATCTTGGGCTTTCTGAAGGGGAGATTGGTCTTCTTATGAGTCTAGGCGCAGCTTCTGGAATAGTGATAGCTCTTTATCTTGGAAAGAAATCCGACCTGAAGCATCCTCTTGCCATGGTGAACATTGCTGGGATAATTGCTGGTATTGCTGTTCTTGGTTTCTCTCTTGCTGAAGGATTCGTAGCTGTTGCCCTTTCGTGGACCATCATTGCATCTGTTGATGTGATCCTTAACATCCCCCTAAGTGTCATAATGCAAAAGCTTGTAGCAGACAAGATGCGTGGAAGAGTATTCTCATTGTTATCAGTGGCTTTCACATCCTTCCAAGTAATCGGAATGGGCATTGGAGGCATCTGGGCTGAAACGATTGGATCAACCATTCTCCCACTCTTCATATCTGGACTTGCTTTCTTCTTGGTGTCGATAATAGCTGCTCTCTATCTCAAGCAGTCCCACCTTGGTAGTCGTCTATCAATTATGCTGAGTTCCTCGACCGAAGATCAGTTGGTAGTTGCTAGAACCGATTAGGTCGAGACCTCAGAGGCCCTCCTCAAAATAGGATGGGTCTCGGGGAGAGTGATCAGTGAGCCCTGATCCCTCCCCACCCTCTTACTTTCTCAGAATCTCTTTCGATTCTTCGAAATATTCAAGATCCCCTTTTGAAATCAAAACTACAATGTAGAGGAAATGCTTCAGGAAGATATCGAAATCGCTAGAATCAAGAAGATCGGTTAAGAGAATCCTCTTCTTTCTGGGTATCTTCTTCAAGTATTTTTGAAGGTCATCGAGAAAGACCGAGTCTTCTGATGAGAATTTGAAGTCATCTGGAACCCCTGTAATCTCAGGTATTTGCTCCTTAGGTAATGGCCTAGATAGTGCATCAAGATGCTGTATTACTCTGTCGAGTGATCTATTCAATGCATCTGGAGATATACGAGTCATTTTTAGTGGCTGTTTATAGACAATCAGACTGCTAAGGTCTCTAGGTTTGAGTTCCTTCAATCTACTTACATAAAGCTCGGGTGCTGCAAGAATCCTCGCTAGCTCCTGTACGCGAATTATCTTTGAGCCCAACATCTCATTGAGCATCTCATCAATATCAAGTCGCGAATCTACATCAGCTGTGAGCTTTCTTAGGTCTTGATACGCCTCAGCAAGACCCACATCAAGAGGATCGAGTTTTCCCTTCTCAACAGAGTCTACTAATTTCTGTACCTTTGATAGTAGCTTCTCTGTCGTTGTCAACTTCTCACCTCTATTGCTCCTCAAATTGAGGGCTTTCTATTACAACGGATGGCTCTGTTCCACCTGGTGATACTACACCAATTCGCTTGTCAGCATGTCTCATCAGATGCGTGCTCTTTGCTGGAGTGAGTAGGATGAATTGACTCCTGCGTGATGAATCATGAAGAAGTCGACTCACCATTTCAGTATTAGTAGCATCAAGAAAGGTATCAATCTCATCCATCGCATAGACTGGAGCTGGATTAGATCTCTGCAATGCTAGTATCAGACCAATCGCAATAAGAGACCTCTCACCACCAGAACCGGCACTCAATGCTCCGAATTCTTCTCCCTTGATTCTAGTCTTGAATTCAACACCATACTCCTGACTGGATGTGCTAAGCTGAAATTTCACTTCTCCTGCGAATCTTACGGTTCCAAGAATTAGGTTCACTTCTGTTTCTACCTTGTTCAGAACGTCATTCATTCCATCATGATACTGCTTCTTGATGTCCTTGACTGTTTCCTCAGCCTCTTTCAATTCCTCTTGGATATCCCCGACCTTAGTTTTCAATTCTAAAAGCCTGTCCTTGAGCTGATTCTCTGTGTGTGCGATTGTTTCAGAGATATCTCGATATTCATCTAATTGATGCCTGACACGGAGTAATTCATCCCTGACGGTATCAATCTCTCTAACGTTCTTCGGTCTTTTGCTCCCTTTGAGATCTTCCTCGATGTTGGTTTTTTGATGTTGATATGTATCATGCTGTCGTTTCGATTGAAGAACTTGATACCTGCTGTTCTTCACCTGTAGATTCAACTCGAGTATCCTACCGCTTATTTCGCGAATGTTCCCTCGTATTTCCGTCTGTTGAGCAATAAGGTCATTGTACTTGACTGAGGTCTGATCCAAGCTCTCTCTTAGATTCTCGATGCTCTCCACAATCACAGAACCTTCGGATTTGGTAGAGCTTATCTCTTCACGAAGTTCATCAGCTCTTTCTGAGAGCATTCTTGTACTCTCCTCAAGTCCGCGAAGTTCCTGTCTCTTCGTTGCCTCATCTCTCTCAGTTACTTGGAGCTTTCCCTCAATTTCTGATAGCTGACTTCTAAGCTTTCGATATCTCATTCTAATTGCAGACTGCTCTCCAACCAATCTACTGCGTTCAGGTGGTTGAGTCGAGTCCAATTTCTTAAGGACCCTTTCAGCCTCTCCAATCTTACTTTGTAAGTCTTTGATATCATCATCCAAGGCTACTATCCGTTCTTCCTGTTGAGGAATCATATCACGAAGTTTCTTTCTCCGCTCCCATGTTCCACTCCATCTAGTGATTTGACTGATTAGATCCATTATCTCTTCTCGCTCTTGAGTAACCTTCTCAATTCCACTCATGACTTCTGTCACTCGATTCTGTGCGAATTTGAGTTCTGTTTCTGCATCTCCTAGCCTTGCCTGAAGGGGTGCTGTTGCGATCACACCAGTGGGTTCTTGTCTTGGATAACTCACAATTCTCGTTTCTGAGGGTTCCATTCTTTGTCCCTCTAGGGAAACTGATAGCAAACCTTCTTTCTCTGACACTCTTGTGGAATCTTGGAACTTCGATACAACAACATAATCACCAAATGCTTGTCTCAACTTGACAACAGATTCATCGTCTAGCTTGAGAAGTTCCCAAAGCCATCCCTCAACGCCCTTCCTCTTTGGTAGTTCAGGCTTTTCTGCAAGGGATTTACTTGATCGAAGAAGAATGATGGGTGAGCTGGCTTCAATTTCATTTCGAAGTCGTGTAAGTAGAGTGTACTCGGCTTCGTCCTCAACTAGGAACGAGAACGCCATTTGACTTGGAATGACTGCTTCAAGTGCGGACGCGTATTCATCACTACCTGTAAGGAATTCAATTATTGGTCCTGTAACGGTTTCCAACTTGTGTTCATGAACAGCCTCTTTCAGCTTTAGGACATTATCAGGTATCCTCTTCGAGCTCTCTGTTAATCTAACCTTGATCTCGTCTATCTCCTTCTGAAGTTGAGCCACTTGGCTTACGAATCTGAATCTTGACTCATTTAGATTAGAGAGTTCTCGTTCAGCCTGTGCTTTCTTCTTTACTAGTTCCTTTTCGTCGGTTCCTTCAAGAACAGTCCAAACATGCCCCCATTTATTCTCGATCGCTTGTAATTCAGCTTCATCCACCTGAAGCTTCTCTTGGAGGCTCCTGAAAAGAAGGTCCTTTCCTTTCAGATCGACCTGAAGCGCCCTGAAAGTTCCCAATGCATCTGACCTTCTGGTATTCCAATCTGCAAATGCTGCCAGCTCGTTTTCTATTCTAGTTCGTTCCTCTTCAATTTCATCTAGACTTAGAGTGGTCTGTTTCTGATCTTCTAACATGTGCTCCTTCGCTGAGCTTACTCTTCGGAGGTCCTCCTTTGTCTTGTCCATCTTACGTTTATCTACAGTGATTCTTTTCTCCAGCTCTCTAATCTCATCAAGAGTAGACTTAGTTTCCGATTCTATCTTGGATAATCTCCTCTCCTCCTCTTCAATTCGGGCGGTGATACTTCCCATCTCCCGCTGAAGTAGAGAGGTCTCCTTCTCAATTACTGTAGCCTTTTGCTCTTCCTTTGTGATGGTTTCCTCGAATTTGGAGGTTTCCTCTAGGATCTCTCCAAGACCAAGTTCTTTCTCTTCTATTTCCTGCTTGATATCATCAATCCTTTTCGTTAAATCATCTAGAGTAGCCCATTTGACTTCTTTATCCAATTCTTTCTCTTGAGTGAGAAGCTCTCTCTTGCGTTGAAGTCGATCAACATCATGCTGGAGCAGCTCAATTTCTCGTTCTACAATCTTCGCCTCGCTAGTGGCTGCTTCCAATCTCTCACGACTAAACTGAACTTTCACTTCTTCCATCAGAATTCGGTCACGAAGAACACTAAGTCCCGTTCCCTCTTCCACTAATTTCCTCACCTCTATTGGATCCATATCTCTGAGAGCATTGATTCTCTCCTGAGGCATGAAAACTAGCGGATTATCCATATCAAAACCCAGACTATCGACAAGTGTTTGAAGCTCTGCAGCCTTTACCCTTTTGCCATCAACATACGCCCTTGGTATTCCGTCTCTGGTGATCTTTCTAGTGAAGGTTCGAAACTGACCATTAACCCGTACCTTGACTTCGACCTCTGCTGAATTGGCACCATGGCGAATAAAATCACTCCATTTGGAGTATCTATTCTCTCTCTGATTAGAGCCTAGAGCGAATTTGATTGCATGAAAGATGGATGTCTTTCCTGATCCATTTGGTCCGACGATCACAGTGAGACCTGAATCAAACTGAACCAACCCCTCATAGAATGAGAGGAAATTCTTCAATTTGACCGATTCAATGTTTGCGTCGAACTTTCTCAATGGTTTACCTTCCCATTATTCTGCTTAATCTATCACTGGTGCGCTTTGCTCGCATCAATCTGGTAAGTCTATCTTCTGCGTTCCCTGTTAGGAGGAATGGGTACCTGCTCAAGAACTCTGCATCTGCTGGAGCTAATGGTAGGCTCGCATTCAAGGACTCGATGACACGTTGTGTTCCTTGGAAATCATCACCAACGGCCATTAGATACAGTTGGTCCAAGAAGTCATCAGGATAAGAGTGCTCGATTGACTCATAGGTAGGAACATGACTCCCCTGAGTTGTACGTGAAATTCTCTGACGTGTTTCACTTCGTGATATTCCAATTATTCCGCTCGAATCCAAAATCTGTTCGAGCTTGCCTCTGGGTATCGGGTTTGATTCCTCGGGCACATCTGTGTGAAGAGTTACTGAGAGATGCACTAAATCAGAAAATCCCCAGCCTTCTGTGATTTCCGCCAGAGTTGTTGGATCCAAGTCTTTTCTTCCCTCTAAAAGCGATTCAAGCACTTTTACCCTCTCCTCCATTTGTATGGTTTCAAAGATAAAAACACGGTCAAAAGTCGTAAGTATCTCATCTTCTATCCGTTCGGGGAAGACAGTTGCCGCAACTACCGCGATCTCATGTTGATCCCATGTTGTTTCTCTAAGAGCACTAAGAAAGACAGAAGCATATTCCTTGCCTTTCTCTGCCAGGGCATCTAGCTTGTCGATATAGATGACAGCTGGCGAATTTCGCTTGGCGAATTCAACTAATGTTCTTATGGCATCAGATACTTGGTGAGCTTCTCCGAATGCATGAGTCAGTCTTAAGCGAATGATCTTCAGTGGCGTTTCATATGCAATATGGTGAACAAAGGATTCAAAGTCGGTTCCTGCCGCTCCAAGGAGGAGTACTCTTCCACCAAAGATCAATCCCTTGCCATGCAGCTTCTCTCGGAAGCTACCATATTTGGCAAGCACACTCTGGAACTTCTTTGCCTTATCTAGAACCGAAGGCTGACTAAATCGGTCAGCGTCCAAATCTTCTGGTTCTTCTAGGATTACAACCTCGGTAATGGCGTCTGGTCTACTCACTGTGCACCCCTCGGCGTCATGCTAGTTTTGAAAATGAAGCCATATTATCCCTTCGAAGCCTGCGTTTTTTTCGCGCCTTTCCATTTTTCGATTCGCGCCCTGACCGTATCAACCATAAGCCCTCAAGCTCCCGATATTTGTGCTCGAGATGAGGGAAAATGACAAAGACAACTGAAAGCCTCAGGGAAAGCATATGGCAGGTGATCACTACAGTTGAGAGTAGAGGTCTCTTCGTCCACTCTGAGGAACTTCCCATCAAGTATAAGGCACAGGCGCGCTCAAGCTCCAAGATTAGCTCAGTACGACTACCACTTATTGCAGGAGCATGCGTTTTGAATTCACTGGTCCCTCGCTCAGCAATGCTCCTCGTAGGTGGACATGGCGGCGGAAAGACCACCCTTATCAAACTCTTGGGACGCATGTTAACTGGTAGGAGCCTCGATGAGATTGATGAGGGTATGCTCAGAGGACATCCCCAGCTAACGGAGGAGAAGATGGTTGCAACTCTACGACCCGGTCCGCTCATGAAGGATGGAGTCGAAGTCGTTGTATGGCGTCAGTTCGTAACTAACTTCTGGAAGATTATCGATGAAGCCAATCGTTTGACACCACATGCTCAGAATATTCTTCTTTCCATGCTAGCTGAAGGTGAATTGAAGTATTACGATGAAGTCATGCACTGCGATGATTACTGTCTTTATGCAACGATGAATCCCACTGATAGTGGCACCTTTGACCTTGCACCGCCTTTCCTTGACCGTTTTGGTATGGCTGTCCCTATAACTATGCCAACCATCGATGATCTCGAACTCATACTTTCCTCGCGTGATGATCGCCTTTTTGGCTATGATGAGATGTGGCAAGTACCGGCGATTACTACCGAGGAGGATTTGCTGACAATATGGAACCTTGCAGACAAGGTACCAGTATCACAGGAGGCATCAGAGTTCATGAGATCTCTTGTGCGTGAATTTGGGGCGTGTATCCGGGTTGATAAGAGTCAGACTCACTCCCTGACTGTTGAAACTGGTCTCTGCGATAGTTGTCACTATAACACAGCCAAGAGTGTGTGCAATAAGGTCATCATTCCTCTCAGCGTTCGCGCGGTCAAAGACCTCAATCGCTATAGTAAGGCTGCTGCATGGCTTATCGGAGCTCCTGAAGTAGGCATAGAACTAGTCAAATCCTTGGCACCACTAATATTCTGGCACCGTACTCGTTTTGTGACTGAAGGTATTGAGAAATCTCCCTTCTTTGGAAACTCCTTTGAATATACGAAGCATCTAGTAGAGCTTGCCTCTTCAAGATTCGCACAGCGCGAGCCTGCCATTCGACTAATGGACAAACTGAAACAGGGTGAAGGTGATAAGACAATACTTGAGGAGCTATCAGAAATGGGCAAGAGCGACCTTCTTGTTCGACTCGATTATATCAAGTTCGCAAAGGAATTGCAGAAATCGACCTATGCGGCGATGGTGAAGAACATAGAGAAAGCAGTGAAGTCCTCAAGTGTGAAGGACCTAACAGAGCTACAGCAGCAGATATTGGAAACGACAGATTTTCCAAATCGTAGTATGCTCCTAAGCCGAATATCTGAAGCCCTACACAAGCTAACACTCTCCCAATTCTCACTCACGTTTGAGCAATGGCAGGATCTCTGGACAACGATAAGCTTGAAGATTCCCAAGATGACAAGCATTCTCAAAGAGACCCTCAAGCCACCTAAGCGAAAGGTCGTTCGGACTGATGGCGTTACGCTTGTTGTCTATGTAACCGGAAGTACGCCCGAATCACCTGTCTTCCTTGAAATCTCAGGCGGCACACAAGCATTGGATCTACGAAAGGAAATAGAGAAACACATTTCATCCGAGTGAAGGTGGTCCTATGGAACGAGCTGAAGGTCTTGAAACTGCCGCACTCAAAGCATGGTTCCAAGCGATCTCAGATTTCTACAACCCTCCCTTGCCAGATCCCGTCATAGAACACGATGAGGACGCATCCTCATTCTTTTACATCGATTCTAAGAGTTGGACTGTTCATTTGAACACCGCTGGTGTTCCCTTGAATCTTTCAGTCAACGAATCGGAATCATACCTTCGATCTGTCTGCCACCATGAGATCCAGCATTATCTGCTATGCCCATACGATGGCGTGACGAATGGCATGTTGTTCGCAGGTGCAAGAAAGCATCTCTCAGATAACCTTGCGATGTTCGTTTGCAATATATTTGCAGACCTTGTTGTAGACTCCAATCTTCTCAAAAGATACCAGATAGTGACTCACTCAAGAATTACGACATCCATTCACGACTCCTCGCTAAGGACACGAGATCACAGCCCACTTTGGAAGCTAGTCATTGCGATCTATCGCTGGATGTGGGGTTTTCCTATCCCCACAGGTGTTGATATTGATCAAGCGACCATCCAAACGGCGAACCTAATCACAGAGACTGCCAAGGAGTATCTTGAGAACGAGTCTCGATGGCCAAAGGCTACTGAGATGATTGCGAAGATTGTGTCAGAATGGCTTCCAGAACAAGAAGAGGAATTTGGTGGGACCGGATTGCAAGAGGGACCTGAAGATGGGTCGATTCTGGTTCCTGCTGACCTTGATGGAGTAATGGGTAGTCCGACTGAGGATCGGAATGGGGATCGCGCCAGAAAATGCATTTCACCTGAAGAAGTTTCAAATATCGATGAAGAGATGGAGCGATTAGCAGTTGAAGTGGAAGAGCGTGGGGGTAGCCTGAAAGACCTTGAAGCTGTCTATATCATAGCTGGTGCTGGCACGGGCAATAAGGATTGGATTCGTTTCTGGTACCGAGCGAAAGTTAGAGGGGTGCTCAGATTTCAGGTTCGTCAAATGAGACCTCAAGGGGCAGTCCCTCTCAACCCGAGTCCTTGGCGACTTGGTGACCCTATTGAAGAATTGGATGTTGTGCAATCTCTACAGACATTTCCTGTATTGGTACCAAACATGTCGACACGCAGGTGGCTCAGAACGGTTTACTATGGTGAGGACCCTCGGAGCGAATTACCCGATCTTCTTGTGGTACTCGATTCCAGTGGCTCAATGACCTGGTCAATGGGCAAGAGTGACCTTAGGGGTGCCTATCATGTCGCATTGGTTTCTGCTTTAGCTGCAGTTGATACGGCACTTCGAAAGGGCAGTAGTATTTCTGCGATTAACTTCTCAGGAAATATCCTGAAGTGTGGGTGGACTCGTGACCGTTCCGAAATCGAACGGACACTGCTCGCATATCAAGGTGGTGGAACCGTTATGCCAATCAATACCATCCAGGAGCTGTGTGATGAGTCCCTCTCTTCGGTGATGAGCGTCATTATCACAGACGTAGGAATATCTAATTGGGGTCCATTTGTAAAAACAATTGAGAAACTCTCGAAGCAAGGACATAAGATGTTCATCTTCCATATCGGTGGTAAGAAAGAGAAGGTCTCGAAATCTGTCAATCAACTCATGCAGGCAGGAGCTTTTGTTATACCCGTTTCGAGTGTAAGAGACTTACCTGGACTCGTTGTGTCGGAAGTTCATCGAACATACATGCCCAGTACCTAAACCTTTATCAAAGCCCTCGCTGCGCGTCCGCGCGTGTCTCATATCCCACTAGTGGGCACCTCCGACACGAGGCAATGAAAAATGTACGAAATCATGGTCAAGAAAGTATTGGCCGATGTCGCTGGGACTCGTACAACTATGATGGTTGTCAAGGCTCCAGATGTGGCACGTGTTTGCCAACCCGGTCAGTTTGTTATCATTCGTGTCAATGAAACAGGTGAACGTATTCCTCTCACTGTAGCTGATTTCAATCGTGAAAAGGGCGAAGTCACAATTGTCTTTCAAGAAGTTGGCAAGAGCACGAAGTTGCTTGGAACACTTGACAAAGGTGAGTTCATAGAGGACTTTGTTGGACCTCTTGGAAAGGCGACACCTACTGACAAGAACTATGGAACCGTGGTTGCTATTGGTGGAGGTTGTGGAAGCGCAATCGCATACCCTGTAGCCAGAGCTTTCAAAGAAGCAGGCAACTACTTGATTACAATTAATGGGGCTCGAAGCATGGACCTTCTCATCTATAGAAATGAGATGGCTACAATAAGCGATGAGTCATACGAAACAACCGATGATGGATCATGCGGAGTACATGGATTCGTCACAAATGTACTGGGCGACCTCATTGAAAAAGGACGAAAGATTGACCTTGTATTTGCTGTTGGTCCTGTCCCAATGATGAAGTTCGTAGCAAAGACCACTGAAGCAAAAGGTATCCATACGATTGTGAGTCTGAACAGCATAATGGTCGATGGGACAGGGATGTGTGGAGCATGCAGAGTATCTGTTGGCGGCCAGATGAAATTCTCGTGTGTGGATGGACCTGAGTTTGATGGACACCAAGTGGACTTCAATGAACTCATGGGACGTTTGGATGCCTATAAAGAAAAGGAACAGGTCTCCTTGAAGGAATGGGAGACAACAACAGGAGGGCGCCTAAATGTCTGATTCAGAACCAAAGAAGGAGAGAAAGCCTCCGACAAAGAAGCTACCAATGCCTGAACAGGATCCCAATGTGAGGCGAAAGAACTTCAATGAAGTAGCATTAGGTTATTCTGCGGAACAGGCTGTAGAGGAAGCGAAGAAATGCATGCAGTGCAGAAATCCCAAATGTATCAGTGGGTGTCCTGTCGAGGTACCAATCAAGGAATTTGTAGCTCTTCTACAAGAAGGCAAATTCATGGATGCGGCAATGAAGATCAAGGAAACGAATAGCTTACCTGCAGTATGCGGCCGTGTTTGTCCTCAAGAAACTCAATGTGAAGCTTCATGCATTTATGGCATACGAAATGAACCAATCGCCATAGGCCGGTTGGAGCGTTTTGTTGCAGATTATGCTCGAGAACATGGTGAATCCCTGCCTGATCTACCTCCGAAAATTGGCAAGAAAGTCGCAGTGATTGGCTGTGGACCTGCTGGCCTTACCTGTGCAGGGGACCTTATCCTATTGGGTTATGATGTAACAATCTTTGAGGCATTTCACAAAGGTGGTGGAGTTCTACAATATGGAATTCCAGAATTCA
This sequence comes from Candidatus Thorarchaeota archaeon, assembly GCA_048884965.1. GTDB lineage: Archaea > Asgardarchaeota > Thorarchaeia > Thorarchaeales > Thorarchaeaceae > MP5-2226. The sequence continues at coordinate 239,748 of JBHLQH010000001.1, forward strand.
GATTGCCAAAAGAAATCGTTGATGCTGAAATTGATTATCTCGAGAGACTGGGTGTTGAAGTCAAGTACAACTTCGTCGTTGGAAAAACCAGAACAATTCAGGAGCTAATGGAACTCGATGGTTATGAAGCCGCTTTCATTGGATCTGGTGCTGGTGCTCCGAATTTCATGAACATCGGTGGAATGAACCTAGTAGATGTATTCTCTGCAAATGAATTCCTGACTCGTGTAAATCTCATGAAAGGATATCTATTTCCAAAGTATGATACTCCAGTAAAGATTGGACGGCGTGTAGCGGTCATCGGAGGCGGCAACGTGGCGATGGATGCAGCTCGCACATCACTGCGACTGGGAGCAAAGGAAGTATACATTGTCTATCGTCGCTCTCGAGAAGAGATGCCTGCGAGAGCAGAGGAAGTTCACCATGCAGAGGAGGAAGGAGTACAGTTCAAGCTTCTCATCAATCCCACTGAAGTCCTCGGTGATGACAAGAATCGTGTGATAGGGATGCAATGTGTGAGAATGGAACTCGGAGAACCTGATGCTTCAGGTCGACGAAGACCTGTCACTGTTCCGAACTCTGAGTTCGTTCTTGATGTTGACATGGTGATAGTCGCAATTGGGAACTCTCCAAATCCCATTATCCCTTCAACCACTCCCGGTCTATCGGTTTCCAAATGGGGAACTATCGAGATAGATGAGGAATCTGGAATGACCACTGTACATGGTGTATTTGCTGGAGGCGATATTGTCACTGGCGCTGCAACAGTCATCAGTGCAATGGGTGCTGGTAAGAGAGCCGCTCGAGGTATCCATCAGTATCTGTCTACTAAATAGAAAATGCTTTAGCTAGTAGGTGCAGAACATCCTACTAGCTTGCTCTCTTCTTTTTCATCATTTCTTTTTGAAAGGTTCATTAGTCACGTATGTCTTTACAGGACTCGGTGATTCCGTGCAAGAAGCTCCACTATCAACTCAAGATATGCGTGTCTTAGAATTGAACGCAGAATATCTGGGAGTAAGTTTGGGTACCTTGATGGAGAACGCGGGTAGAGAGGTTTCAAGAACCATCATATCTCATCATGACATTCACAATAAGCGAATCGGGATAGTATGCGGTACCGGAGGTAATGGAGGAGATGGCTTTGTTGCAGCCCGACACCTACAGGAAGCTGGAGGGAGAATAGAGGTCTTTCTTGTTGGAGACGCTGAAAGGATATCCACCCCCCACACATTGAAGAATTGGACAATCTTGAATGATCTTCAAACCATACCTGTAACGATAATTGGAACTGAATCAGATGTGAAGAATGCAGGATTTACTTCATTTGACATCTTGATTGATGCTTTACTTGGATTCGGTCTGACATCCAATGTGCGTGAACCCATCGCGTCTGCAATAAAGGCTATCAACAAGGCAGGTGCACTCAAGTACTCCATTGATATTCCTAGTGGAATGGACAGTGACACGGGCAAGGTGCTAGGTACAGCTGTGAAAGCGGATCATACAATCACCATGCATGCCCCTAAACCTGGCCTTCTCCTCAATACTGAGTGTGTAGGCGCACTTCATGTTGTTGCTATCGGAATCCCAGATGAGGCCTATCACGTATGTGGCCAGGGCGACCTTTGGCTATTCAATAGACCTCGAAAAGTGGATTCACATAAGGGTGACTTTGGGAGAGTTCTAGTAATTGGTGGGAGCGATATTTATTCCGGTGCGCCTGCGCTTGCAGGTATGGCTGCTCTGAGGACTGGGGCAGATCTTGTTTCTATCATCGCACCTGAATCTGTGGCACCAGCTATCCGTTGCTATAGTCCAAATCTAATGGTTCGTTCAACAGGGACAAAAGTATTCGATGATAGTTGCATCGCCAGTGTCCTACAGGCAGCTGCTTTGAATGACGTGATTGCTATTGGTCCTGGTTTGGGCACCTCGGAGGATTCCAGAGTATTCTTCAGAGAGGTCATTGAGCGCCTTGTTACCCTGAAAAAGCTCTTAGTAATTGATGCAGATGGACTGAGGGCTTTGTCTGAAACCGAACAAGTGTTTGATCATGAACGGACGATACTAACACCTCATTGGGGTGAGATGCAAGTCCTCATCGGTAGGAAGCAAAGCAACACCATGGACCTTGATCACCGGCTTGCCGTTGCACGAGAAACTGCTAGTCGCTATGGTGCTACTATTCTGCTAAAAGGTCCCATTGATGTCATTACATCACCAGATGGAAGGCACAAATTCAATAGGACTGGCCATCCTGCAATGACTGTTGGCGGAACCGGAGATGTACTTACAGGGATCTCAGCTGCGTTATTAGCGAGGAATTTTGGAGCCTACTATGCAGCTTCTGCAGGTGCTTTTGTCTCAGGCATTGCTGGAGAACTTGCCGCAAAGGAACTGGGTGGACGTATTTTGGCCACTGACTGTATAAGTCAGATTCCCTATGCGATGATGTAGAAACTCAAAAGATCAAAGGCATTTGCTCAAGGAACTCTCTGGCAATCGCTTGATTCTCCGCGGTGATGGGCACCCACACAATCCCTACATTTGGCTGTCCATACAACATGACAGATCCCAACTCAGCGAGAAGTACAGCTGGGAATCCCATCAAGTCTTCTTCCCCTTCGACATAAATCAGTGATTTTCCTTCGTCCTCTAGAGCAGTAGCCATTGCTGACCACGCTTCTGGATAGATCGCTGCAGGAGGATTATAGATGGTATATTCCTTGTCTGCTGAGATATCTATTGGGTAAACGCCTCTTTTTGTTATACCATCAACAACACAGATGTCAGGGATGAATCCTTCTGAGATGACTGTTTCACTAGTCACATCTCCGACAGCAATCACACATTTTGGCTTCTCAACCAATAGTTTCTCTACCACCGCAATCTCAGGCTTTCCCTCATTTACCGAGAATACCTCTCCTTTTGGTGTCTGAAGACCAGCTCTGCTTACATCTGGAAGTCTTCTCGGATGTTCAGTGGTTCCTTTAAGGCGAGACCCATTGCGATCAATCTCTCCAAGTCTGATTCTAGCAGATGACAACTTATCTCCATCAAGAGCTCGAACGGGCTTGAGAGTTGTTACTTCATCTTCTATCCCTAGTCTGTCTTTCCGGATATTCAAAGCATTCTCCTCAATCTCTGCACAACAAGGTCCCTCAAAGAGAAGAAATTTACATGTTCCCTCTATTTGTAGCAAGTCAGTGTAGGATGAGATTATTTTGGTATCGATAAGATCAGATAGTTCCTCTTTCCTAAGGTAAATCTCAAGATTCTGCACGCGCACATCCACTGGCTGGATAATCTGAGATAATTCAAGAGAGCTAGATACCAATTCTCCATCTGTAATCCCTGCGACAGGATTTGGCATATCTCTCAATCTTTCAATGAGAATTTGATGTCCTCTATGTAGTCTATCAAAAAGATTGAGTGCCAATGTCATTTTCATTATGTTCAGCTCAATGAGGATACACCCTTGATTAAAAGATATTCTTCTCCAAAACTACTACATCCATTCAGCTTGGTGAGTACAGCCTATTGTGACATGTGCGAGGCAAAAGGTTCAATATCTATCCCTCTATCGAGTATCTCAGACGAGTTGTGTAGATATCATGAGACTCTATGGGGTTGCAGATGTTCACTATCCGAGATATGCGCGCGACTTCAATAAAGCGCTTGAGGGTCTACCCGCACCGGATATGTTCCTGTTCGCCGGTGACATGGTGAATCGAGGAAGTGCAGAAGAGTTCCCCAACGTCTTAGATATCATTAGAGAGAGCTTCGGAGATGGGTTTCCCATAATCTCTTGTTTTGGAAATGAGGAGTACTCAGAAGTCCGTGAAGACATCAAGAAATTGGTGAAAGGTAGGATGATGCTACTTGATGAAAAGTCAGCTCTTGTTACAGTAAAGGACATTCGTGTTGGTATCGTTGGAACGCAGGGCTCGCTCGACAAACCTACCAGTTGGCAAAAGAAGAATATACCCGGGATTCGAGATGAGTTTGGAAGACGTGCTAGTAGGGCTGAGTCGCTCCTGAAACGAATTGGTGCACGATCTGACTATCAGATTCTCTTAATGCATTATAGTCCATGCATTGAAACTTGTCAAGGTGAGGATCAACGTGCATTTGCATGGCTAGGGAGTAGAAAATTCTACACAGTGATAAGCAATATTCAGCCGGACTTAGTGATCCATGGGCATGTTCACAATTCTGTAATTCATGAAGCAAAAGTAGGAGCGACGCTCATAAGAAACGTCGCTCTTCCAGCTGTTGGAAAGCTCACTATTCTTGAGATTGAGCCAAAGCTCAACCGTGGCCAGTGACTTCCATCGTTGGCTCGAATTTGTATCCATAGACAATGATACCTTCGTGACCCTGCTCAGTGATTTTTCTGAAGCAGGAGCGAACGCGCATGCCTATCTTGACATTCTCAGGTTCCACATTGACTATTTGTGCGGTAAGTCTAGGTCCTTCATCAAGTTCAACCTGTGCGATGACATAAGGCATCTGCCTCTTGAATTCTTCAGGAGCTTGTCTGACAATTGCGAAGGAATAAATCCTCCCAAGACCTTTCATCTTGTGTGTTTCAAGCAGCCCTTTTCTTCTACATGTAGGACAAACCAACCTCGGAGGGAAATAGTTCGTTCCACAGGTCTTGCATTGATTTCCCTGAATATTATAGATAGCTCGTATTTTTCTCCAAACACCTGCTACGCCTTTCTCTGCCAATCTAATCCCTCCCTAGGATGTGCACAATAGAGGTCGCTCCTGTACCTCCGGTGTTGACAGCCATTCCTCGTGTTGCGCCATCGACTTGTCTACCATTACATTCTCCTCTGAGCTGCAACGCGATTTCCACTATCTGAGCAACTCCCGTAGCTCCAATCGGATGACCTCTAGCTTTGAGACCCCCGCTTGTATTCACGGGATACTTTGCACCGATTTGCGTTATGCCTTCCTCTACAGCTTTACCTCCTTCTCCTTTCTTCGCAATCCCAACGTCTTCAGTTAGAATTATCTCACTGATAGTGAACGAATCATGGAGCTCAAAGACATTGATGTCATCGATTGTGAGTTTCGCTCGTTCTAAGGCTTGCTTTGCTGATTTCTGTACCGCTTGCATCTCCGTAATGCTTTCTCTATCATGCAATGCCAGGGTATCGCTTGCTTGAGTTGACGCTTCAATGAAGATTGGAGTGTCTGTATATTTTCTGGCAATCTCCTCCTTACACATGACAACTGCTGCAGCACCATCTGTCACAGGTGATGAATGGAGTACTCGGATAGGATCTGCTAACATACCTGAACCCATGACAACTTTCAAGGGTACCGGACTCTGAAACTGCGCAAAGGGATTATGAGCTGCATTAGCATGGTTCTTCACGGTGACTAGGCTAAGTTGCTCCTCAGTGGTCCCGTATTCTAACATGTGTCTTCGCGCCATCATCGCGAATAATGCAGGGAATGTTGCACCGAAGAGACCTTCCCACTCCCAGTCCCCTGCTACACTAATTGTATTCATTGCTTCAGTTTGGTTCACATCACTCATCTTCTCGCATCCAAAGACAAGCATTGTATCGTGCTCACCCGATTTAATCGACATGTAGGCCTGCCTGACAGCGGCACCTCCACTAGCACATGCAGCTTCAACGCTGTATGCTGGAAGCTTACCTAACCCACCGACATCGGCTGCGAGGGCACCAAGATGCTCTTGACCAGTGAATCGACCTGCACTCTGGTTTCCAACACAGATGGCGTCGATGTCACTACCAGATACCTGTGAATCAAATATGGCCATCATTCCTGCTTCCAGAGTTATCTCACGCAGGTTCTTTTCCCATAGTTCTCCGAACTTGCTCATTCCTACTCCGACTATCGCTACTCTATTACTCATCTTGATACCTCCTTAGCCAAGTGCCTTAATCTTTCGGCGGTATTTAGCATAGGTCGCATATTCGACGTATGTCTTTCGCGCTACATAATCATCTACTGTTGGCACCTTTCCTCTGTGATCTTCGATATGGTCTTCGACCTTGATGGCGAATGCATCACTACCCGCTCCTGAACCATAGGAAACCATGAAGATTTTATCACCCGGCTTCGCGATATCCAAAATCCTCGCGAGACCCATCATCGCTGAACCCGAATAGGTGTTGCCTATCTTCTCTACTACAAGGCTGTCTTGGAGCTTTTCTGGTGGAACTCCAAGTTGTTTACCCATCGCTATTGGGAATTTTCCATTTGGCATATGAAACACGAAATAATCCCAGTCTTCCACTGTTGTTTTCGTTTGCTTGAAGAGTAACTTTGCTCCTTCTCCAACATGTCTGAAGTATGCAGGTTCTCCAGTGAAACGAGCTCCATGGCTTGGGAAGTCCTCTCCTTCTCGACGCCAAAAGTCTGGAGTATCTGTTGTGAAGGAACAGGTTCTTTCAATTGTGGCAACTGGATCCTTCTTGCCAATCAGTATGGCAACGCCTCCTGCTGCTGCAGAGTACTCAAGGGCGTCTCCTGGTCTTCCTTGTGCTGTATCAGAGCCTATAGCAAGACCTACCTTAATCATATCTGATTTTACAAGTCCCATACAAGTCTGGATAGCAGCGGTACCTGCTTTACATGCAAACTCGAAATCTGCACATGTCATCTCATATGTACATTCAATCGCTTCTGCTACAATTGTTCCTGTTGGTTTTACTGCGTAGGGGTGTGATTCAGAACCTACATAGACTGCACCAATATCCTTTGGGTCAATGCCTGCATACTTTACAGCATTACGAGCGGCCTCAACTGATATCGTCGCAACATCCTCATCTGGTCCTGGAACAGACTTCTCATAGACACCAAGACCTCGAGCGAGTTTCTCGCCTTCCTCGCCCCAAACACGAGCGATCTCTTCTGTCTTGATTCTATAGCGAGGAATGTAGACTCCATATCCAATAATTCCGACCATGGTATTCTCTCCTCATATAATACGTGAAATGTCGAATCGGTTTACGTCGTTTTTTCTAGTTCGTTGCCTTGCCCTTTATAGAGCTTGTTATTTGTTTCTCCTCCGTTCAACGACTTTCACCGAATCTTCATCATGAGATTGATTTTATGCCGACGAAAATAAGGATAGGATTGGTCATATTTATGATTGGCGTCGTGACGAACTTTTGAAATTGCCGAAATTGATTTACCTGCTATTTGAAGTAAGGCTATAAGGAAATACCTTGTAATAGAAAGTGATGTGGAATCAATGACAAGTACCTTTGAGAAATCCAAGATTCGTGAATTGGTTATCAGTGAGACAAAGACTGTTGCGCAGTTATTGGATGAACTAAGGCTTTCGCATGATCATGTAGTTCTTGTGGATGGTGAGCGACAGGCGTTGGATTCCATTCTAAATGAGAACGATACCGTAGTTGTCCTTCCCGTTATTGCAGGCGGCTAAGTATCAAACCTATTCAGCAAATGCATTGTTGGCTCCATATCAATCCCCAATTCATCAATACTAACTAGTTCTATTGGTTGTCCCAGAGAGTGACCTATCCAATCTAGTATATGTTGAATGGCTCCTTCAATCTCTGCTTTTGTCATGTTCATACATGTCTTGACATTCTCTCCTACGGCCTTTAGCAGACCCTTCGAAGATCCTGAACTGTATTGCGTGGCTTTCTTCGGAGTTAAACAGAGGTCTGACTCAAGACCAAGATTGGCTGCAAGTAATCTGAATATCTCCTTCCTCTTCGCATCTGATGCTGGATTTATTTTCCATTCTGCAGGTAGGGATAAAGCGAGATCAGTGAATCTTGTATCAAGATATGGGAAAGAAACTGGTAATCCTGCAAAGGCAATAGCTCTCTCGTCTCTAGAGATATTTGCTTCATGAGTGATTGACACATCAGCTCGCAACTGCTTCTCCAGAGCACTTGCTCCCTCTGTTTCTATTAGGGTGATATATCTAGCGTACCCCGCGAATTGCTCATCGGGACCCTGTCCAGAAACCATGAAGTCGAGATGCATTGTTGTGGCTTTCTTTGCGGCAAGATAGAAAGGAAGAGCTATCTCCACATCCATGCGATTCGTCGTTTCGATGGCATGGATGACATCTGGTAAGGCTTTCCAAATCATCTCTGAGGTCATGTGAATCTCAGTTGCTTCTAGACCCAGAGACTCTGAAGCATGAATTGTATGTTGCCGGTCTCGAGATTTCTGATAGCTTGCACTAAAGAGTTGCACATCCACATTCTGCTTCTTCATAAGGTATGCCAACAGGGAGCTGTCCACACCTCCTGAGAATAGCACTCCACATCTTTTGCCACGAAGTCCTTTGATAGATTCAAGCAGATATTGTGATAGTCCCTTCAATGCTTGCTCCTTGCTACCTACCCATCTTTCGTTTGAATAAGTCACGAGAGATTTCAGATTAATCTCGCCATTCCACTTGATATGTAAGAGATTGCCTGGTTGAAGGACTTTAGATTCCTTGGAACCAGCTGCCCATAGAACTTTTCTCTCCGTACTTATCAGAAACCCGGACGGTACTTTGGAGTAGTAAATTGCCTTCTGTCCGTCCAATGATCTCCAGAGTCGAAGCTCTTTCCTATCCACACACAGTAGCACCAGACCCTGCACCGACTTCAGCAAAGACTCGTCCAGTGGATTGATGGCTTGCTTTCTAAGAACAGATAGGATTTGATTGATAGTATCTGACTGTATGTAGTGGAGAGAATCCTTCAGTATTAGCATATCTTCTTGCTGAACAATTGCGGTTTCCCCATCGTTATGATATACACTATAAGTGAATTGCCCCAATCCTGATAGCATATCTTTTGGGGAGTACTTTCCTGTCGACCGCATTGTTCCACGATGGTTAAGATATCGACTGATTTCCTCTATCTGTTCTCCTCTTGGATTGAAGGTGCAGATGATACCGACCATGGTTCATCAATTTCTCTTGCTATTCACGCAGTTCAGATGCCCGGAGGTCTGAGAATAGCTTTTGTTCCCTATGTTGGTACATTCACAAGTTTTACCGACTGTACTCCGGTCATTCCGTTTAGACGTTTGTCCAGTTCGTCGATTGATAACTTCAGCTGCTCAGGAGTGAAGTAGCATTCGTAGAAACACTGGTTCGCAGCCTGACATATGCCGCTTGTGAATAGGATATCTTCGAGTCCTGCCTGTTCGAAGATTGTTGTCAGCTCCTCTAAAAAGCTCTTACTAAGCTTCTCGATGCTTAGACGCAGATAGTACACCTTATCAGAAGCAACAGGATAAATCTTCACGTTCTTGTCTTTTACAATCATGATTGCCAATCCAAATGATTCTGATATGCCATCTACAAAATCGCTAGGAAGAGTTATCGTGTTACCTTTCTCAATTTTCAGGACTCGTGCTTGAGTCATGTCACCTTTTGTCAATAGTATTCCTCCGGACTGATGATTTGTACCCTCGTTATTGGGATATATCTGTTACGGGAAGACCAGAATTGAAACCCTTTCAGAAATTCATTCCTTCTTCCCAAACCATTCTCGAATCTTTCTAACAGCGCTTAGATCTGGCTTTTCAACTATTCGAAGGTTCCACTGTTGTTTCTTCTCTGGAGCATAATACTCAAGGAAAGCAACGTTACCCTCAGTACGTACACGATCCATTTCCTGTAGTCGTACTTGTAACCATGCCTTTTTAGAGATGGGCATCTTGGAGGTGGCAATATCGAATAATGTTGGATGCAGATCGAAGACTAGAGCTCGTTCGCTCATATATTCGATGACTCCGTTTTGCAACGTATCGGTTATCTTGTCCTTATTGGTAAAGAATGAAGCTGCCACTGAAACGTTAGGATACTTATCTGGTATACCAAGAGCGAACTTGAATGATCGTTGAAACTTTGACAGATGTGTTGCGGCATCAAGAAACAATACTGTTTCCGGCTTCCCTTCAAACTCATCATCTGAGATTTCAATATTCTTGACCATCTCTTCTTGCTGCTTCTCGATGAAGTCCTGAATCAAGCTATCTGTAACTGGGGGTAATCCTACATCATGAGGCTCTTCAAAAGTTAAGGTGTTGTCATCGGTCTCTTCGACAGCCTCATCATCATGTTCGATTTCCTCGGATTTCTTTCTTCTCCTGTATTGAGGTGCAATGTAGCCAATATCAGCCACCAAGTGCTGTAAGACTAAGGGGAGGAATAAATCATATAGAGTACCCCGCGTTTCAGTTATGAGAAGGATGGGTTTGAATTCATCCACCGCATCACTCAGTCCTGAGTCATACTCTGGATCTTCATCGAAGAACTTCATTAGGTTCTCTATCGAATAACCATCAGTTACTCTTTCTTCCCATTCTCTATATACTTCTTTGACCTCTTGCTTTCTTCTATCCTTGACAAGACTGGCAAATTTTCCCAGATACTTCACTCCTCGTGACACCGCTGTGGCTGGACTAATGAACACCGTCATTAGACCTACCGCCTCGCCTGCATACTCACTTGCTTCAGTATTCTTGATTTTTCCAAGAACCTCTTCAGTTAGGGATGGAGGTCCCAGTTTCTCGACAAGAACTTCATGCATTCCTTCAAAATTCTCAAATGCTGCCTCTCCAGGTCCTATGTCCTCTCCAACTGGTGATGCATCTGATAAGACCTCTGCAAATATATTTGGTCTACCTACCAGCCATGCTAAAGGTATCTTTAGTGGAGTGAAATCATGTAGGAATGTTCTCTCAGAATCCCTTGGTCCAAAATAGTACTTAACAGCATCAGGAAAAAGACCATTGAAGATATCCATGAACTGGTCAAATCCCTGTTTTGAGCTTAAGCCCATCTCAGCTCTCTCCAGTGCATCAGCCACAAAGACAAGAGCTGACTCTTTCTTCTTTGCATGTTTGGCCATAATCGCCATAACTTGTTTTGGAGATAGATACTGGAGATCGCTCTCTGCAAAGGGTGCATCATAGAATGAGAAGATACCTAATCGTTTCCAAGGGCGATTCGTCATCTTTGATTTTACCAGATGTGAGAACCATTCGAAGCCTCGTTGGTATCTGGGAACGTTCTCTTCATCGGTATATTCATGGAATTCAGACATACTTAAACACCCTATGACCGGAAGGGGACCGGATGAGGCTATCTCGCGGTCAAGCGAGATAAACCTATTCATCCATTTCAGTCCATTCTGAGTGCAACAACCGCTACTGCCATCGCTGCAATGATTAACACTGCGATGAATAGGATTCTCCAATCGATCAATGGAGGAGCTGGATTGTTAGGATCTGCCTCGTACATCAGATTTCGGTATGAATGATTGATTGGATCAAGGAGGTTCAGTGATTTCAATGCAAGTCCTGCATAGAATAAACTTCCTTCCTCAATACCTGGTGTATTGCCCCAAGCACCATCGTGTGCTTGACAATCCACTATGAAGCGCGAAGCGAGATCGGCGTCAATTGAATCAATGCCACCAATCAAACTAAGTATTTCGAGAGCATGGAATGTTGATTCTAAGTTTGTATCATTCGTCAATATAGATTCAGTGAACCCACCGATGTCAAGTTGATCGCCACTTGTAGTTACTTGTTTTTCGACAATCCAATTTCTCATCGCTTGCTGTTCAGTTGGGGAAAGAACATTTAGTTGGTTTAGCTCATTCAGTGCCAGAAGCCCTGCTGCTGTTGCTGACAAGCTTGGAATATGCGACTCAGGAGTAAGCTTGAATGCATCTCCATCTGTACAATTGAGAATATATTGCATGGTAGCTGTTGAGTTCCACAACCAATCATTAATGGAACCTTCAGTCATGTCCAGCATGGCATTCATTATATAGAGCGCATAGAAAGTTGAGATGAGATTCGCTGGAGCTCCATCGGCTGACCCGAATCCTCCGCTAGTTGTCTGTGTTTTGTTAACGTAGACTAGAGCTGCGGTGGCATTAATAGCCTCAACATCAGCCATGTCTGGAATATCACTCTGCTCCTCCATCAGCTGCCACATTTTGATTGCCCAGTATGAGTTCTCAATACTAACTGGTCCTGCAATGTATAACGAGAAGCCGCCCCATCTTTCATAATCCTCTCCACCACTCTTCCACTGGAGTTTCCTGGTGAAGTTCTTGATTTTCACAAGATCCGTGACCGGAGGACGGAAACTAAGCATGTCCATCTCTTCGTACACCATCATGGCTCCAACAGTGGGATACAATCTTGATGTTTCAGTGTCAGGGAAGGAATACCCACCCTCACCATTATCTATCGGATCATCGTAGTTCTCTTTCATGTAATTCTCTACAGACTGCCATCGAGTAGTCTCTGCTGAAATTGGCACTATCATAAATGACATTGCAACTAGTGTAAGTACGATTGCTATACTCGCAACTTGGACCTTATTCATTTAATCATCCCGGTCAAATGTGATGTCGCCTAAAGCTATCGCTCAGCGCGAGAGCCCACCATTGCGGCTGTGTTATTAACGTTTCCCCAAGGAGGAGGATTGTACTGCTGAAAAATCCAATTCCCTAGAATATTGAATTTTGAATGAGATGGGGATATTTGAATGTATATCCAATCTCCCCTTAAATTAAACCAAAACACTCCTTCAGGATTTTCGTCTTTTTGGAAAGTACATGCCTACTTGCCTGCGATACTCGATATAGGACTCACCATATCGTAGGATTAAATCCCTCTCCTCAACAATGGACATGTAAAAGAATATCGGGATCCATAAGAATGAGAACAGGAATAGAAATGTGCTATTCAGAACCAGAGCTATGATATGACCAGTCCACACCTCTCCTAGGGATTGGGGGTGTCGAATCCAATTGTAGATGCCACCGTACATCTCATGCTCTTTCTTTGGACGCAAGGTTTCTTCGCCAGCATCTCGCACTCCTAATCCCATGAGTAGGAATGAAGGTATTGCAATCAATACTGCTAGAATTAGAGAAACACTATACTCCCAAGGTAGGTTGATAGGTATTGGGAGGGGAAGTGGGAAGAAGTAATAGAGCAGATATGCCAGAAAGAAGAGGAAGAACGTTATCGAAGCATACTCTCGATATCTTTCACATTTCTCATATGCTATCTGCCCAATTTCTTTCTCAAGCCTTGCAGGCTGAACACTCTTGATGTAGAGGTATAGGGATGCCAATGTGCTTCCGATGAGAAAAATCAGGTTTAGCCATTCAATCATGATGTTCACTATTTCATAAAACACACTGATGTAATATAAGCAAGCGCGAGAAAATCGACGTATTATACGGTATTCACCGTATGCGTCCCTGACTATCCACCATATCCTCTTGGATCAGTTCTCTGCAATTCTCGTATATAGATATAGGCTGAATCTGCGGCAATTGCTCCTTGACCAACTGCGACCGCGATTTGTTTCATAGACTCAACAACATCTCCTGCTGCGAAGAATCCTGGGATGTTGGTGGTCTGATTGGCCTGCACAAGGATTTCTCCATTCCTGTTCGTTTCTACTCCTAGATCAATTGCCAACTGACTATTCGGTGAAGAACCCAGCGCAACAAACGCTCCATCAACTTCTACGATTCTTTCTTCACCAGTCTTTAGGTCCTCAAGAACTACTTCACGAAGTAAGTCATCTCCTCTGAATTCCTTCACAACATGACTCCATTTGATCTCTACCTTTGCATCGAACACCATGTCCTGCATAGCTTTCTCAGCACGTAATTCATCCCGTCGATGAACAAGGATAGTATTCTCTGTTAGTTCAGAGAGATAGACCGATTCAACAGCTGCAGTATTTCCCCCTCCAATAACTAGAACTCGTTTGTTTCTAAAGAGAGGTCCATCACAGGTCGCACAGAAGGAAACTCCTCGTCCAGTGAACTCAGCCTCGCCAGGGACGTCTAGGTGTCTATGACCTCCACCAGTCGCGAAGATAATTGCTCTTGATCGGTAATTGCCTCTTCGCGTTTCAAGAATGAAATCTCCCTTTTCACCTTCTTCGCGAGAGATTTTCTTCACTTCAGTAATCTCTCTGATCTTGGCTCCGGTTGCTTTTACCTGCTCTTTCATCTTAGATGCCAAATCGATTCCAGTTATGTAGGTAAATCCCGGATAGTTCTCGATTCCAGGACTAGTAGCTTGAGCACCTCCTAGGACTGCTGACTCTAGAAGCAAGGTCTTCAAGCCATAACGTGCCGCATAGATTGCAGCCGTCATCCCTGCTGGACCTCCTCCAATGATGATGACTTCCCATTCAAGGTCCTCGTCTGTTGGTGTCTTGGACGTTCCTGTGATTTTCATATGCAACAACTCACATTCATCGTAAGGTCTTAATCATTCTTTCTCATACAATGCCCATTTTCTCAAGTTGCCATTCATCTATATCTTCGCCTGCAGAGATAAGAATTCTCTCAATAGGCTTGATTATTTCTGCGACTCTTGAGAATGGTACTTCTCGAATTGCCTGGCTTTTGAATTTCTTCAATATAGTAGCTTTCCTAAACCGTTCTGCATCATATACAAATATATGGCCTGGACCGGTCACGAGTACTGTATCTACATCATCGAGTCCTTCCCACGGCCATGCTGTATTGTTGAAGCTTTCAATAATGGTAATCTCAGCTGATCTTTCTATGTACTCTAAGTTTGAATCAAGCACTCCTTCCAGAACCTGTTCTGTATATGCTAGAACCTCTTCTAACGAATTAAAGGGTATAATCTCATTTTCATGAGTAAGAGTGTTTGCGTATTCAGGCGTCAGCATGAGACGCCCAGATACAATGAGATTCTTCGCCACTAGTGCAACAGATTTGATTCCATCAGTATCCGGCTTTGAGAATCTTCTCAAGGCAAAGATTGAATCCCACCCATTCATGGCGAGGGAGTGAGAAATAATCTCGTCAGGTCGCTCCAGAATCGCTGGCACAAACAAGGTGTGAATGGGGTTAATGATCTCTATTGGGAGAGTTGAGTCCAAAGCCATTCTTGCTCTGTGTGCATCCAAGGAATAGATCTTCTTGTCTTTGAAGCAAGTCTGGATATGGTCGTACCTGTACCAATAGTTGCTTCCACTCATGGGTTTGAAGTACTCCACCAATTTTCCATTTGCTTTGAGGGACTTTGCCACCTTCAAGGACAGATTTGTCTTTCCTGAATCAAATGGATTCGCTCCGATAATCAATATCCTCTTGGACATTCGAGTACACCTGAAAAAAGGAAAAGTAAGGAGCCCAATAGGCTCCTCGTATTGTGTCTGATATTACATCATTCCGGGCATGCCGCCCATGCCGCCCATGCCACCCATACCAGCGCCACCCATATCAGGTGCTGCGCTAGCTTTGGCAGCGATTACGTCATCAATCCTAAGGATCATCTGAGCAGCTTCTGCAGCTGAACGAACTGCTTGATGCTTGACACGTACTGGCTCAATGACTCCTTCTTTCATCATATCAACAGTTTTACCCTTGATCACGTCAACGCCTATCCATAAGCCAGTTGCTTCAGCGTGCTCCTTGTTCAAGTCTGTGATGATGTCAATAGGATCATGTCCGCCATTCTCAGTAAGAGTTTTGGGAATGATTCTTAATGCCTCTGCAAATGCTTCTATTGCTAGTTGCTCTCTGCCTTTGACCTTACCCGCGTATATCTCAAGTCTCTTGGCGAGTTCAGCTTCAGTTGAACCTCCACCTGCAACATATATGCCATCTTCTACGACGTTTCTGACGACGCAAAGAGCATCATGTAGGGCTCTGTCAGCTTCATCAACAACATGCTCAGTACCACCACGGATCACAATTGACACTGCTTTCGGGTCCTTGCAATCCCTAACGTAAACAAGCTTGTCATCACCGATTTTTGCCTCTTCGACAATTCCGGCATATCCAATTTGATCGGCTGCAAGTTCATCAAGACTTGATGCTACCTGAGCACCTGTGGCCTTTGCGAGCTTATCAAGGGTACTTTTCTTTGCTCTGCGAATTGCCATGATTCCAGCTTTTGCTAGAAAATGCTGTGCTACATCATCAATTCCCTTCTGGCAAACAAGAACATTTGCTCCAGAATTGATGACCTTGTTAACCATGTTTACAAGCATCTGTTCCTCTTGGTCTAGGAATGCCTTAATTTGGTCGGGGCTGTCAATCTTGATCTCTGCATCAAACTCAGTCTTTTCGATTTCGATTGCAGCATTTACTAGAGCAATTTTGGCTCCCTCGATCTTTCTTGGCATTGAAGCATGAACGATCTCCTTGTCAATGACCATACCGTTGATTAGTTCGGTTTCTTCTAGGCTCTTGCCTTGCTTCTTGATGATCTCGATCATGTCGATGTCGGCCTTGGTCTTACCATTGACTTCCTCCCTTACTTGGAGGACTGCATCGACTGCAATCTTTGCAAAGTGGTCTTTTGAGCCCATGACAGACTTGCTGTTCATCGAGGTCTGTGCGATCTTAAGGAGCACTTTCTTGTCCATTCCATCCATTGACACACCAATGTCATCAAGAATCCTGGTCGCCTCTTCAGCTGCTTTCTGATAGCCGCTGACAATTATTGTCGGATGAATCTTCTTCTCAAGAAGGTCCTGAGCTCTCTTGAGGAGTTCACCTGCGATAACAACGGAAGTTGTGGTACCATCACCTGTTTCTTGATCTTGGCTCTTGGCTACCTCAACAAGCATCTTGGCTGCTGGGTGCTGTACGTCAATCTCCTTTAGGATGCTAGCGCCATCGTTTGTGATGGTGACGTCACCTAGGCTGTCAACGAGCATCTTGTCCATGCCACGAGGTCCTAGGGTTGATTTTACTGCGTCCGAGATGACAATACCTGCCATGATGTTATTCGCTTGTGCGGATCTACCGCGATTTCTACTTGTCCCTTCCTTAAGGATAAGGACGGGTGTTCCAGACAATTGTCCTGACATTTCTCTTTCCCCATTTATTTTATTGAGTCTGCCACCTTTCTACGATGGACTGACTTTCCGGTTTTTGTCAAAACTGTACATGTACTTCGACATGTAGTTCTAAGAAAACTGTGCATGGACTTCGTATAAAAAGCTTGTCTTACAACGCACTACCTGAAAGTATTCATCCATATCCTTCCCGGATATGGAATATCTATTACAGAAATCCCTCCATTGAAACCTCTCCAATATCCCAGTCAATTGTTGAGGAAAGCGATAAAGCACTAAATCTATCTGTATTTTTTCAATGGAATGAAATGACATAGCATGAATGCAATGAGCAGTCCAATTCCCTCAGCTCCCTCGCTGATGGGAAAACTGAAACCTGAGCAGGTAGCATATTTGCTTATCATATGCACTTTCTTCCTACCTTTCCTGATCGGTTTTGGCTATGGCAAGGTGTTTTTCATATTTCCATTATTTGAGTTGTCTGGATTTAGCGTAACCGAGTTCCCCCTCGAATTTGCTTTTGTCACTCCAGTTTCAATCTTTGTATGGATGCCTAATCTCTTCTTCAGCTATTCTGTCTACATATATTATAGAAGTGAATTCAGCAGAAATATTCTGTTCGTCGTGCTAGTCTTGAGTCTTTTGTATCTATTTTTTCTAGCCTTCCTTTTTGGATTGGGAGTTGTTGATTTCTATCCATTACCACTTCTACAGATGATAGGAATTCTATTCTATATAAATCCGCAAAAGCATCCCACTTTTGATATCTGGGGAAATCAAGAGGAAGAGAATAGATGGTAGACTCCTTATTGATTCATCCCTACTAAAGAAGAGGAGGCTTATTCACAAAGACTACTTTCTGAAGTAAATACGTTTCTTACAAGCAAGAGGCCCGGCATGAAGGATCTCAATACCCACCTTCTCGCCCATCAACACCTCTAGCATACCAGCAAGATAACCATTGGTCAAGTAGCAAATAGGTCCACACTGGTGCATACCGTTGTTGGTAACTGCAGTACGAACAGGACAGTCACGAACCATGATATTGACTGAAGGTTGATTCAAGTCGTCCTCGTAGAAGTAGGATTGATCATCACCATTCTTTCGTAATTCAATACTCCAGACACCTTCGTAAGCTTCGTTGACGAGGTCGATTGCTGGAAGGAGTGCGTTGGTCTTATTCATGTCTTGAGCTAATCGTCTTCCTTCTTCTACTCCTGTATTGAAGATCAAACCTTTTGATGCTGGTCCGAGAAGATCCTCTATGCCAACATTCAATGCAGTCAATAAGGATCGATACGTGTCAACACGTTTCAACTCCTTGTCACTTAGGTGTTCCATTGTATTTCGTAACCATAATCGTAGGATTATAACACAATCGGAAATATAACCAATCTTCTAATCAAAGCATATGAACAGTTATTTGTTGATATCTCTGTCAATGTGTTTCCTTTAGTTCAATCAATATTCTCAGAAGAAAAGACATTTCTTATTGTTCTTCTACGGATTTGATTGGTAGGACTGATGGTCAGTGGAATTTGGAATATCGGCATTGTAATGACATTATCATTCGTGTTTCTACCTTTTATGATATTGACACCTTGGGCGAATGTAGAGGATATCGCAATATTGGGTCATCCCCATGTAGTATTCATCTTCTGGTCGATTGGGTCCTTTGGTCCTGAAAGTATCCTGATGATCGAGCTCTTTGCGTATTATGAGGTACTCGCTTATCTTGTTCTGAACCTGCCAAACATCTTGTTCGTCTACAAGCTTATACAGTATACGGAGCAAGTTGCTTCAAAGAAGGAAGTATTGATAGCAGCATTGATAGGTCCAATCGCTTTTCTAATGGTTGGATTTCCCTCAACGATCTTCTACTATCTATCTGGTTATCTTGTTCTGAATTTGCCTTTACCATTACTACAGATAGTTGGATTATCCTATCTAAGATATGGAGTTGAGGGATCTGAATGAAGTACCGATGAAAGATGTGCTTGACCATTATCAAGAGAAAAGATCAGAGAGAGTTATTTCTGTTCTAGTATTCCTTACTCTATTTGTTCCATATCTGATAGCCATTGATACGGGTCTCATCGGACTGATATCCGTCGTGTATGGAATTTCATTTACTGCTCAGCAGGGTTTCATTTTCACAATTCCGTTGTTATACCCTGTTAGTATAATACTATGGGCTCCCAACGCACTTTTCAGCTATATCGCGTACAAGAGTTATTTGGGGGAATCAAGTGATGGATACTTCATAGCCGCATTAGCGTTCAGCCTATGGTATGTCAATCTCTGGGGAGGTTTGTTCGGTCTCATATCAATTGATTTCCACTTTCCAGTACCACTTCTTCATATAGCTGGTATCTATTACTATCTTGAAGGACGTGATAGAGGTGTCAAACATGTATGGTGATATGGTATGCGTCCTCTTCTCGGTTTGACCTCATAGTATCCTCTTGGTCTTCTCCCATATTTGTGGATCAAGAAGGAACGAGTGTATCTCTTCGATACCCATTACTGTGATAGCTTCAGACCTACATGTATCCTTACATGACAAGCATCCAATGCAATTCTCAGGATTCGTAATTTCGGGAATCTCATTTGTTCTCTGTGTGATAACTGGAAGTTTTACTAGGCTGTTCTCACCTGAATGCGGACATGAGTCAACACACTCGCCACATTTCACACAGGCATCTTCGTTTCTTGTAAGAATAATTCTTGACATATCAATCGCCTCCTACTTTGGTTATGTGAGTTGAACAGGATATACAAGGATCATAAGCCCGCAGGACCATCTCGCAATTTCTGATTAGTCTGTCTTGATCGAGCCCTTGCTCCTTTCCAAAGACTACACTTTGTTTCAATGCATCATTGATAGCTAGTTGATTATTCTGAGTCGCTACTAGCAGATTCGCTTTGGTCACGAACCCATTCGTAATTGCGTAGTGATGAAATAGTGTCCCTCGAGGAGCCTCAAGAACCCCTGCTGCTTCGCCATCCTTTGCTGTGACGGGGACTGATGTGTCATGCCGTTTCGCATCTGGTGAATCCAGAAGTACTTGGAGTCTTTCACAAGCATAGATTGCCTCGATTAATCTGACCCAATGTGAGAGGAGACTATGTTCCAGCGGATTACCCCATTTATTCAGTAGTTCTTTCAATTCATTGTCTGCCATCTCTGTTCCAAATGAGCCATTCACGTTGGCACGTGCCAAACAATTGACTCGAAGGATTCCCTTCTCTGGACCGAGAGATTTCAGAAACGGTGCCTTCATGAATGTTTCAGGGACTGTCATCTCTTTGATATAATCAGTATACACATTGGGATCAAACATTGCAATCTCTTGACCCCCTGAGTCGATGAGACGTACTTGTCCTCTTGTGAATGAAACCTTTCCATTATCTGAGAGTGCCATGTAGTTTGAAGGGACTGATCCAATGGATGAAATGAAATCACTTTTCTCCTCAAACCAATTCTTCAATTGATCAAGGAAGATTTCGACAATGCCCTGAGCTTCAGATAGGAGTGATGAATAATCCAATGAATTTTCCAACAACGGATTGGCACCCATTCCTCCAAGCCTGACATTGACAGGGTGAACATTTCTGCCACCCATTGTTGCAGTAAGGCTTCGCCCAATTGTGTGAAGACGCATCCCCTTTTCAAAGAGGTCCGGATACTCAGACTTGATGTCCACAATACTATGAGCGTCATCCTTTGGAACCAGATCTGGCAAGGATAAAACAACGAACGACAATGCATGGGAGTCGATCAACTGTGATAGCACAAGCATTTCTCTAAGGACCTTTGCTGTCTCAGGAATATCTACATTGAGAGCCTTCTCTATCGCTTGTGATGCACTGACAGCATGTGACACTGGGCACACTCCACATACACGACTGGCCAACCAAGGAATCCTTTCTATTGGGGCTCCGACCAAGAATGCCTCAAATCCTCTCAGAACTGGAGTTGTAAAGTATGCCCGATTGATAGAGCCGTCATCATGGAATTCTAAGTTCAGTCTTCCATGAGACTCAATTCTTGTCACTGGCTCTATCTTGATTTGAGTCATTTCATTACCTCCTTCTTCATGATTGGTGCTTGAAGCTCCACAATCTTCGAGTATGGTTTTCGTTTCATGGCTTGACTCGCGAATGTGAATGGGAAGAATCTCCATGGGATGGCTTGGATCTCCTTTAGCACATCTGCTTCAGATCTTCCTGAGAAATGTGATACTCTGCTCACAAAATCTCGCAGAACGTTATGAGTGGGTTGAATGAGAACTCTATCTGTTGGTCCTCTGCATCCACTACAGGCAATATTCATAGATGGGCATTGAGCACTACATCCGCCCCGTGTGACTGAGCCAAGACAAATGTATCCCTGTGATAGCAAGCATATATCCTCATCAGGTATTGTGAGATTCTCGAAGCTCTCAATGTGTCTATGCTCTATTCGTCTGCCGCAGCTCGCACACACTGGAAGGCGATGCTCTGTCGTCATCTCGATCTCCTTTCCCGCAAGCACCAAAGGAAGCGCATGTTGCAGAACTGACTCCGACGGTGGGCATCCTGGGATGTAATAGTCTATAGTGACGAATCTATCCAAGCTCTCCAGTCTAGGAATCACTGTGGGAGTATCTGAGTAGGTGCCAGAATCTCCAGTGACCACCTTCAACAGGTCATCAGTTCTTTGAAGATTCCCTAGAGCTTGAATGCCACCATAACTAGCGCAGGACCCTAGTGCTACTAGGATTTTAGACTTCTCTCTTGCGTCCCGGAGCTTTGCAAGATCTTCATCTGTTCGTACCGCTCCTTCGACCAAGCAACAATCGACATTTGGAAGCTCTCTCGCATCCATGATTGTAGTGGCATATTTAATATCTGACAGCATTCTACTCAAGATCTCCTTCTGATCTAGAATAGACACCTGACAGCCTGAGCATGCTGAGAGACTTACAATTGCAATATCCAATCTCTCACTCAGCTCCTGAAGTAGATTTTCTTCAAGCATGAATTTGGTCCAGTATGTTCGATCTCCATTCCGACTTTCTTATCCATGATTTCTGATAGCATCCCGCAAAGGTTGCCATTTGTGAGATAACAGATTGGACCCCCTTGTTGCATTCCATGTGAGAGTACCGCTTGTCGAATTGGGCATTCATGGATTACTATCTTCGCAGATGTATTTCCTTTCTCATCGACATATTCATACGACTCTTGCTCCTTTTCCTTGAAAAGCTGCACATTCCATACTCCGTCGAACGCCTCATTTACACTAGAAATTGCTTCCTCGATAGAATCAGATTTGGGGATATTCCTGCCAATCGTTCTTCCTTCTTCAACTCCAGTGGTGAAGATTAATCCTTTTGATCCTCGTCCAAGTAGGTCTTCTATGCCATTATTGAGGGTTGTTAACAGTGAGAGTGCGCTGCTTAGCAACTTTGTCTGTTGGTCTTTTGTGGGGACGAACATGGCTTGTTGAGATTAAAGAGGAGATATAATGTTTCTGCGCAGCAATATCGGACACATTTATGGACCTACAAGCAGCAAAACACATATGCAGGGAGCATCAGACAATGCGAGATAGACTATTGCACTTTCGGAGGCGCCTAGATCATGGATATTTCGTTCAATATAGGTGGCGAAGCTGGTCAAGGAATCGATACCATTGGAGATCTCTTGACGCAGATCTTTGTCAAACAAGGATTCTACACATTCACCTCTAAAGATTTCATGTCACGAATTAGAGGTGGATACAATTTCAATGTGATTCGGGTATCAGACAAGCCTGTGTTTGCATCCCTTGATACATACAATGTGATCGTGGCTCTAACAGAGGATGCCATCAGAGAACCTCGTGATAATCTAAGTGAAGGTGGAGTGATTATCTTTGATGAATCCATCGAGTTGAAAGAACTCGAAGCGTGTCATTTCTCGGCACCTCTGGAAAAGACGGCAAAAGAGATAGGTGGCGATGTGAGGATGATGAATGCTGCAGCGCTAGGTGCAGTTCTTTCTGTTCTCAAGTTCCCATTCAAGCTTGCTGAAGATATGCTAACGGGTATTTTCAGTAGGAAGGGAGAGAAGGTCGTCGAGTCCAACATTGCAGTCGCCAAGGCATTATATGATCTAACGAACGAGAGATTCTCTGGACCATGTAGTGAGAATCTGAGTGCCATTGAAAGTGGACCATGTAAAGACACTCTAATGTTGACTGGGAATCAAGGTGTTGCATTTGGAGCTATGGCTGCAAATGTAAAGTGGGTATCGTCATACCCAATGAGTCCTTCTACGTCAGTTTTCATAGATATCATTTCAAATGCAAATAAATTGAAAATTGGAACCATTCAATCAGAGGATGAGATATCTGCCATCCTTATGGCCATCGGAGCTTCCTATGGAGGTGCTCGCGCAATGACAACAACCTCTGGTGGAGGATTCGCTTTGATGGTTGAGGCGCTGGGATTCGCAGCAATGTCTGAAACTCCTGTAATCATATACAATGCGCAAAGACCTGGTCCAAGCACAGGACTTCCTACACGAACAGAACAAGCAGATCTTCTTTTCTCGGTCTTCGCGAGTCAAGGAGAGTTTCCAAGAATTATACTCGCACCAAAAGACCCCGTTGATGGATTTGATGTCACGGTGCGTGCGTTCAATCTTTCTGAGAAATTTCAGGTTCCTGTCATGATACTCGGGGATCAATACTTTGCTGACTCTGTGATGAATCTGCCACGGATTGATGTTTCCTCAGTAAAGATCGATCGAGGTAGTCTGGCGGATGAGAATGATACTGCATACAAGCGCTATTTGCTCACAAATGATGGTGTTTCTCCCAGAGCATTTCCTGGAACTCCCGGGAAAGTGGTAGTTGCTTCTGGGAATGTGCATCTTGAGAATGGACATATAACAGAAAATGCTCAGGTTCGCGACGCCATGGTTCACAAATTCATGAACAAGATTCCTTTCATCATGAAGGATATGCAGCATCCAACCTTATACGGAGCGAAGGACGCTGACATCACTTTGCTTACCTGGGGCTCATCCTGGGGTGCAGCTTTTGAAGCAATGCAAATTCTTTCTGAGCAAGGAACATCAATCAATCTATTGCATTTCACAGATATCTATCCAATGCGTGATGAGATCCTCAAGGAGGTTTTTGCAAGGGCGAAGAAAGTCGTTGCAGTAGAGCAAAATGCACTATCACAATTTGCGAAGCTTGTAAGGATGGAAGTTGGGCTAAACGTAACGCATCATGTGAACCGCTATGATGGGCGACCGATGACCGCAAGATGGATTATTGAGAAGCTCAAGGAGGTTGGTGCTCTATGATTACAGCCGATAAATTAGAAGGAGTTCAGAAAGTCACTTGGTGTACAGGATGCGGTAACTTTGGAATCTTAGCCTCGTTGAAGAAGGCAGTAATGGAGCTAGATGTTCCACATGAGGACCTAGTCTTGATATCTGGCATAGGTTGCTCAAGCAAGATTCCTCATTACATCAATCTGAGCGCAATGCATACCTTACATGGAAGGCCTATCCCAGTCGCTACTGGTGTTCATCTTGTAAATCAGGATTTAACTGTCTTTGTACATACTGGTGATGGTGATTGTCTAGGAGAGGGTCTCGGGCATTTTGTTCATGCTGCGAGGCGAAATGTGAACATGGCTGTATTCATCCATAACAACGGAGTGAATGGTCTTACAAAGGGACAGTTCTCCCCCTCAGCTAGAAGAGGGTATGTATCCAACACATCTCCACCACCACCCGGTGCACCGATGGATCCAGTGAATCCAATTGCTCTCGCTTTGTCTTCAGGTGCCAGCTTTGCAGCTAGAGGTTTTTCTGGTGACCAGAAAAATCTTGTAGAAATAATGATTCGCGCTATCAAACACCGAGGATTTGCGGTGGTGGACATCCTCCAACCTTGTGTCACGTGGAACCGATCCCTAACATGGGCATTCTACAACAAACATACCTACAATCTACAAGAGAATGGACACGATGAAACTGATCGCTTCAAGGCAATAGAAAAGTCAATGGAATGGGGTGAGAGAATCCCCACAGGAATCTTCTTTGATGTTGAGTGCACTGATCTTGCACAAAGCCTTTCACTACCAAGTGATGGTAGACTAAAGGAGCATGTCAATGATTTGTCCATCGTTCAACAGCTGATTGACGAGAAGATGATCTAGTTAAAGGAAGAGGGCAACAAGTCCTCTTCTTTATGCACACGAAGTAAAACAATATGTAGAACTTGTGCCTATGAGAAAAGTTGAGGCGAATTCTATGGTGAAGATGAGGAAAGAAAGCGATGTGCTTGGTACTGTTGAGGTTCCCGATGATGCATACTTTGGGATAAATACTCAGCGTGCCATCCGCAATTTCTCGATTAGTGGACGACGAATGCCAATAGCATTCATAGTCGCCTTAGCCCAGGTGAAGAAGGCGTGTTTACTCTCAAACATTGAACATGGAGAGATAGAGAACGAGATAGGTGAAGCACTCCTTACATCGGTTGACGAAATCCTTCACCATGAGAAGTTCTTCGATCAGTTTCCTGTTGATGTGTTCCAGACTGGTTCTGGAACGCAGACGAATACCAACATGAATGAGGTTCTAGCAAATAGAGCAAACGAATTGCTCGGACATTCAAAGGGAATGAAATCTCCTGTACATCCTAATGATCATGTGAACTTGGGACAGTCAAGCAATGATGTCATCCCTACGGCGATGCATGTGGCTGCCCTTAGTGGAATCACAAAAGACTTACTCCCTGCTGTGGAGCGACTAATGCAAATTTTGGATGTCAAGATATCAGAGTTCAAAGGGATTGTTAAGATTGGGCGAACGCATCTTCAGGATGCTGTTCCTATACCCTTATCGATGGAGTTTGATGTATATAGATCACAGGTCATATCGAATTTTGATGATCTTCAACATGTACGTGAGGATTTGGTACGCCTCCCAATAGGGGGCACTGTACTCGGTACTGGCTTGAATGCACCTGAAGGCTTCTCAGTTCGTGTAGTAAAACATCTTTCAAAAATAACAGGACTCCCTCTTGAGATCAATCCTGTGCTTGCTGAGGGGATCGCTTCACATCGTGCACTTGTGAAACTAAGTAGTGTGTTGAAATTGTTGGCACTTAGTTGTCTTAAGATGGCGAATGACATCCGCTGGATGGCATCTGGTCCTCGAGCAGGTTTGGGTGAATTACTATTGCCTGAAAATGAGCCTGGTTCCTCTATTATGCCTGGTAAGATCAACCCAACTCAATCGGAATCTCTTATTCAAGTTGCCTTACAGGTGATTGGATACGATGCTGCTATCACACTTGGAGAAGGATTTGGTAGCATCCTAGATCTAAATGTGGCCAAGCCCTTGATTATAACTAATATACTTGATTCAATCAATATCCTCTCAAATGGAATCATATCTTTCGTCAACAAGTGCCTCATTGATCTCACACCCAATCAAGAGATCATTCGATCCCATCTGGATAGGAGTCTTATGATAGTAACTCGCCTCTCGCCAGTAATAGGGTATGATAAGGCTGCAGAGGTAGCTCGGCATGCATATGAGAGTGGGAAGACCGTGAAGGAAGCGGTTATTGATATGGGATTGAGTATTGAGAATCTGGATGAGATATTAGACCCCGCAAGAATGATTTGAGTTCAATGTGATTCCGCTTGAGAATAATTCATAACTGATGTGCCCTCCCTTTTTGCTGCTTAGTTCGCTTTCAGAGGAGGATAACAAGGGTGATCCATTCACATGATGTACTAGTCATAGGAGCTGGTCTAGCAGGACTTCGAGTCGCGATTGAACTGGCTGATACTCATGATGTGGCGATTCTAACCAAAGTTCATTCACTTCGCTCACATTCGGTTGCTGCACAAGGTGGGATAAATGCGGCTCTAGGGGAGGATGACTCTTGGGAGGTCCATGCCTTCGATACTGTGAAAGGTTCAGACTATCTTGCAGACCAAGACGCAGTTGAAATCCTTACAAGGGAAGCCCCTCAAGCTGTAATTGAAAACGAACGATGGGGCACCGCATTTTCGCGTACTGAGGATGGTAAAATTGCTCAACGCCCTTTTGGAGGTGCAGGCTTTCCAAGAACTTGCTACGCTTCAGATCGCACTGGCCACAATCTACTACATACGACCTTTGAACAGGCAATACGTCTGGGCATAAAGTTCTATGACGAGTTCTTTGTGACTTCTCTGGTTCGAAGCGATACGAAGATATCCGGAGCAACGGCTCTTGAGATTTCTACTGGTGAGGTACATGGATTCAATGCAAAGGCTGTGGTTATAGCCACTGGAGGATTTGGACGTGTTTACGCTCGCTCCACCAATGCAATCATCAATACAGGAGATGGATGCAGCCTTGCTTTGAGAATCAGCGTACCCTTGAAGGATATGGAATTCGTCCAATTTCATCCCACAACACTGTTCGGTTCTAGCATACTAATCACGGAAGGTGCCCGAGGTGAGGGTGGTCATTTGATCAACTCCAAGGGAGAGCGATTCATGGCCAAGTACGCTCCAGAGAAGATGGAGCTTGCACCTCGCGACATTGTAGCAAGAGCTATACGAACCGAGGTCTTGGAAGGTCGGGGATATGAGAATGAGTATGTTCACCTAGACCTAACCCATCTGGGCAAAGAGAAGATTATGGAGCGTCTCCCTGGCATCCGGGAGATCTGTATTTACTTCGCTGGCATCGATCCAATTCAGGAGCCTATCCCTGTTCAACCAGGACAGCATTATTCAATGGGCGGTGTTGATTGTAACAGATCTGGTGAGACCTCACTTCGGGGTTTGTATGCTGTAGGTGAGGCATCGTGTATGAGTGTTCACGGCGCAAACAGGTTGGGCGGTAATTCACTGTTGGAAACCTTGGTCTTTGGACGCGTTGTTGGAGCTGAAGTAAGGGAGTTTCTAAAGCAAGCTGAGGGTCCTAGTGGCGTATCGATGAGGGATCAGGTTCATTCTGTTCGAGAAAAGCTCCAGACTATCCTCTTTAGAGAAACGGGAGAATCTGTTGTTGGTCTAAGAGAATCCTTGACTGAGATTATGGACGCAAAGGTAGGAGTATTCCGTCGTCCTGAAGATATCAAAGAAGCTCTTGATGTGATTCATGATGTCAGAGAAAGATTCGCTGCAATAGCCCTTGGTGGATCTGATAAACGTTTCAACTATTCCCTAATCCGAGCACTTGAGCTTGAGAATATGATTGATTTAGCTGAAGCTATAGCTCTCGGAGCTTTGAAACGTGAAGAGAGTAGAGGGGCACATTGGCGATTGGATTTTCCGCATCGTGATGATGGTCGTTTCCTGAAACATACCCTTGCAATGCTTTCACCTGAAGGAATGCAGATAAGCTATAAGGATGTGAATCTTGGAAGATTTGAAGTAAAGGAGAGGACATACTAATGATTTTCAGAATAGCACGAAGTCGGGATGGTGGAGCCATCACTCATTATGATCTCTACAAGATTCAGGAAAGGAAGGGTATGACTATCTTGGATGCACTCTTCCAAATTCAGGATCGTATGGACTCTTCTCTTGCGTTCCGCTATTCCTGTAGGGGTGCCGTCTGTGGAAGTTGTGCTATGTTGATCAACAAAGAACCCCGCTTGGCTTGTCGAACTCAGGTTTCATCAATTCATACCGAGCCGCTAAACCTCAGACCTTTTCCGTCAATAAGTGAAACTCCTCAGGGATGGGATCATGAGAAGGAGATACTTATTGAGCCACTTCCCAATTTTCCCATACTCAAGGATCTCGTCGTTGATATGACCAAATTCTATGACACACTAAAGGAGCTCAGATTATGGGCCGATCCTGTGTCTGGAGAGACTTCTCGTTTTCAGAGTCCTGAAGATCGTGAGGTCATAAGACGATATGTGAATTGTATCTTATGCGCAATTTGCTATGGCTCTTGCCCGGTAAACTTTGAGAATGAAGATTATGTAGGGCCTGCTGCTCTAGCGAAGGCGTATAGATTCAATCAGGATTCGAGGTCTCCTGATGCTGAGAGGTATTTGAATGACGCTAAAGGTCCTCATGGTGCTCCTCTGTGTGACCTCGTCATGAATTGCGTCAAAGCATGCCCTAAAGGTGTCGCACCTGGAGGAGCAATTCGAAAGATGAAAGAATGAGGGCCTATACCTGCTTCCTCGCCCTTTTTATGAGGTAAGCTATCTGTCCTCCATGATGGAATGCGTGATATCCTGCAATTATTCGCAGAATAGTTTCAACTGATCCTTCCCGTAGTTTTGCAGGTGGTGGAAGTGTCGACCATCTGTCCAGCATCTCATCTGCCATCTTGTATAGAATCTCCTTGAATAACCTATAGCTTTGCCTAATATCAGATTCGACTCCTCCGTCATTGGTTTCTTGCTCCAGACTATCTAATTGTATTCCTAGCTCCTCTGACAGATGAGCACACACAGCACCAATCGCCCATGCAACATGAGTGGCAATTTCATTAGCAGTTCTGCTATCTTCTGAGAGCTTCCAGTTCATCAGGGAATCATCATCGCTCATTTGAGATAGCAGCCAATTTCTTGCAGCTAGACCAAGTCGGAGTAGTTCTCCTCTTCTACCAGTAAGTCTCTCTTCCATCCTTGTCACCTTTTAATGGACATGTAAGTAAGGGAAAATCTCCTGAAATGTCATATGGTGTATCATTTCTTCAGAGATATAACATCAAATTCATCATGTGAGATATCTGATAGCCTGCTCTCTAATAGTTTGATTGCTGGATCCGACTCATCGCATACAATCCATCTTCTCTTTGTCTCAGTCGCCGCTATTGCGAGAGTTCCCGAACCTACAAAAAAGTCTGAAACGATGTCCCCGGGCATTGAGGCTGACTCAATAACTCGTTTCATGAGTGCAATTGGTTTCTGTGTGATAAAGCCTGTGAACTCGTTGGATGAACCTTGTACCGGAGGTATATCAAGCCACAGGTCTGAAACAGGCAATCCTTTCACATCCGCTAGGTATTGTTTCTTAGTGTACCGTCCGTTTTTGCTTTTGTATATCAATCCCTGCTCCCACCATTCCTCCAATCTCTCTTTGCTGTAAAGGTATGGAGCTGAACGTCCCCGCCAATCGTATATTTTTCGTCCTTGGGTTTTTTGAATTCCTTGAGCCTCAATCTCAATCAACCGGAATCTTCCTTTCTCATCCTCATAGCTATATGGCTTCTTTGACTTCTTATCATGAGGACGATAGATTGGATTTGTCTTGAACTGCGTACAGTCATTTGCATACAGTAGAATTACATCATGTTGGCAACCAAATCCTCTGCTCTGGCTTTTTGGGCTATTCGTTCTTTTCCAGATAATCTCATTAACAAAATTTGCATAGCCAAAGATATCGTCAAGTATCGTCTTGATATAGTGTGATACATGATAGTCGAGATGAACCCATAGACTCCCATCTTGCGTAAGAAGACCCCTCATCTTTTCTAACCTGACCCTCATAAAAGAGAGATACTCATCAAGTCCACCTTCCCACTTGTCACTATAGCTATGCTTGTCCACAACCTTTGCAGCTTGTTCGACTGATGCTATTCCCCTTGTCTTAATGGAATAGTCGACATTGGAAAAGAACGGCGGATCAACATAGATGAGACGAATCATACCTTTCATCGATTCAGCAAGCATATCAATCGCATCGAGGCAATCTGCAAGTATCACTTGATTCCGCCATTCGGTCACTTTCAGTCCTGATGACTGTATGACATTTCCCTTTTGAGTGTTCATGAATTCCGACATTGATATTAGTCAGATTTCACTTATGCATATTTCTGAAAGTGAGGTTATGTCCAATGGATCAAGCCCGAGCACTCATAGTGACAATGATTTTGTCAATTCTGATTTTTCCAGGTGTTGTAGTTGGTCTTGTTGTTGCAGGTCCTCTGACACCCGCGCAATCTCCTACAACAACCACTGTTGCAGTCGTTGGCGCAGAAAACTCGCCAGCTATCATTGAATCATTAGAAATAGATACCTCAGCTATTATTCTGAATGAGTTCTCTTCAATCGCGAGTGCATTGTCATCAGATGTTGATGTTCTAATCCTGATTGACGTTCCTATCCATAATGAAGATTTACTGTTTCTTAATTCTCATTTTGCAGGTGGTGGTGGTCTCTTTATCTTAACTGGACCCGAAATGACCGCTAACACTACTGGTTTTTCATACTTCAATATAACGACTTCCAACAGTCTTACTTCAAGTGTTGACAATGCAGGGGTTGTCACTAGGATGATGGATTCGACTCACCCCATCATGAGTTTTGATTGGTCTTCAGCCCCAGCTGCGGAGAAAATAACTATCCTTCCTCAATTGACATCCGCTAGTACAGTTCTACTCGCAAATGATACTGGATTTGGCACAGGTGGTGTGCCTTTGCTTGTGCATACATCAGTTGGTTCCGGTAACATACTAGTGTATACTCCATGGTTAACACTGAATTCGTCTGCAGAGAATCCTCAAGCAAATTACGAGCTTATTCTGTGGCCATACTTCAACTATTTCCTCTATTCATCCTCAGTGTACCTTTCTGATCAGAGCCCTCTAACATATGCAGAATGGAGTTACTCTCCAATACCACACTTTGAGCAGCAGATGATTATTGGTGTGCTTGTGGCAGTAATAGGTATTGTCACTGCTACATCCTATCGAAGCATGAAGAAACGCTCTCTAGAGAAGAAGGAGATTCTATCTGAGATTGAGCGAGCAGAGCTTCTAATAGAGGTAACTGACGAAGTGGATGAATGGGAAGAAGTAGGGATGCATCGTCAGATTGGTGGATTTCTAATTCAGCTCTTCCTTACTTTGATCTTAGTAATTCCAAGGGTAGTTCTAACAATCATGATCTATCCCAGATTCATTATGCCCTTCCCAACAGCTGCTGGATGGTACTCCTTTAGTGTGAATCTGTTTCTTGGATTATGGACACTTTTCGATCTTGGTACAAGTGTCGCATTAGCTAAGTACTTTGCAGAATACCGTGTTGAGCAACCAGAAGAAGCCGTTAAATATGCACAGATTTTCGTTTGGTTTCAGTGCATAACAGGTGTTGTACAAATCACAATAGTCGCCTTCATTGGATCTATTATTTTCCCACATACCTATCTAGCTCACCTGTCCTATGTTTTCATCGCCCATTCATTATTCCAATTTCCGGGCTTTACTCTGCTTTTCATTCATGTATTTAGAGGGATGAATAGGATTGACTATCAACAGATTGCAAACATTCTCAAGTATGTAGTATTCGACGCTCTCGCTCCCTACATTCTGATTCTATCTTTCAGATGGTGGGGCTCTCAGAATCCGATATTTGGAGAAGCCCTAGGAGGTGCCATTGGACAGGCAATTGGGACATATGTGTCTGAGTGGATGGTATTTGGCGTATCAATGTGGCTTTTCAAGAAACTTGGATTTAGTATATCCACACTGTTCAGAATTGATTTTGATATGACACAGATAAGGAAGGCAATGAAGTTTGGAGCTAAATGGACTGTAGGCGCTGCAACCGTTCCGTTGGTATGGTTCTATCAGATGTTACTTGTAAGTACTAACCTGCTAAACTGGTCTGCATTGCAAGGTCAGTATCAACTCGCATGGGATCTGGCTATTATTGTTTCAGTTGTCGGTCTATTCATGGAGAGTATGCTAGGTGGTATCTCTGAATCGTTCTCACGAGGAAAGAAGAAACTAACAGAGCTATATACTGCTCAGGGATTGAAATATGGAGCATTCTTCGTGTTTTGGCTAATCTCAGTTCTAGCCGCAACCGGAGCACGTGCGATATTAGGTGCAGCTGGACCAAACTGGGCTGTTGCCGCAGATCTATTGCAATTCTTCCTAATCTTCCAACTTATTGGTTTCTTCAGCTGGCTAGGTGATTGGATGTTCGCTGGAGCTGAGCGAACTGGCCTTGCTGCAAGCGTGTGGGTACTAGAACAAGTCATTCGAGCGATTGCAATGACTCTCTTTGTCTGGTATGAGCCTGTTATCTTCGGAATCTATCTAGGTGGAATGCCGGGGATAATTATTGGCTATGTCGTTGGACTGGTCGTAAAGGATATTGTTGCATGGATACTAATCCGCAGGGAGATATCTGCTCCGAAGTTCTACACTTGGCAGAGCTATATTGGTCCAGCTCTCGCCGCGATCGCGAACTACATCATCCTAGAAGTCATTGCTAACATGATTTGGGACTACCCTGGAGATATTGTATCCTCAGCATTACTCTTCTTCATCGGCATTATTCCTTCACTGTATGTCTACTCATTCTTCAGTGGTATTACAGGGACTTGGGATGAAAGGACTCTTCAGGAGTTCAAGAGAGCATCTTCGATGGTGCGCATGAAAGGTGTAGGTTGGTTTGCGAGGCGATTCTATGGATCTATCGCATTAGGCGCAAGAATATCTCCACTTCACAACCGATATCCTATCGACATATACGATGAGGCAATGGCTGAAGCGGAAGAGATCACGCGTGAGAAGAAGCAACTGAAATTGTAGAAGCGCATCACGGGGGGTTACAATGACTCCCCGTGTCTGCTTATTTTCATATAACGAAAAAACTATAGATCAACATCATCGACGATTTCGTCGCCGCCTTGAGTAGCTTCAACTTCTTCATCTTGGATTTTCTGTCTGACTAACCTAACCATATATCCCGCTACGCGGTTTCGAACGGTTTTTGTTCTAATATCTGTATATTGTTCAACGAGCCTCTTATTGGTCTCGAAGTCAGTTGTGAATTCTTCTTCGTAATACTGCATTAGTATTCGAGCTGCGTTTTTGATGTATCCGGGTCTAATACTTCCCAAATTTATCTCACCATGAGTTAGTCAGTTTTGCGATTCCACTCGATTGTGTTTATAAGTTGTGTGGTGGCTACCAATTTCATTGGCGGTGAAAGGCAGTTGCTTTACGAGGTATTGGCTCAGAAATATGACGAAATCGAAAAAGCATCTGGTTCAATTGAGAAGACAAACATCTTCTCAGACCTTCTCAAAGAAACACCTCGTGACCTCGTAGGCAAGGTTTTAGCCCTTACTATTGGCAAGCTGTTCCCAGACTGGAAAGGAGAACCTGAGCTGGGTGTAGCTGAGAGAACTGCAGTTCAGATAGTCGCAGCTGCGGCCTCTGTCCCCGAATCTGCAGTTTTCGATTCCCTTCGTCGTACAGGTGACATTGGAGTAACTGGTGAGAGTCTCCTTCAAGAGGGGATCGGGCAGATGTCTCTCTTCCCTCAGGAGATTACTATCACATCTGTCCACGATATCTTTCTAAAAGTCACGCGCGCCTCTGGTTCCGGAAGCAACAAAGAGAAGTTGGCTCTACTGGTGGGACTGCTGAATGATGCAAAGCCAATTGAGATTAGATACTTACTGAGAACCATTACTGGGACAATGCGTCTTGGTCTAGGTTACATGGGTATAATGGACGCTCTTTCGATTGCGTTTGCAGGCGATAAGAAATTCCGGCCTGAGATTGAGAGTGCGTTCAATGTGTGTAGTGATCTTGTTGAGGTAGCCTCTCTTTTGGCAACTGAAGGACTAAGAGGGTTAGAGCATATCAAAGCGAAGGTAGGCATACCCATTCGGATGATGGCCGCAAAGAAATTATCCTCCGCCGCTGAGATCATTGAGAAAGCCGGAGGCTCAGTACTTGTTGAGTACAAATACGATGGTGAGAGAGTACAGGTCCACAAAGATGGGGAGAAAGTAGTGCTCTTCTCTCGTAGACAGGAAGTCATTACCTATCAGTATCCAGATGTTGTGGAATACGTAAGGAAACATGTCAAACCGTCTACTTGTGTTCTAGAAGGGGAATGCTTGGCAATCGACCCCCTAACCAATCGTATCAGACCATTTCAAGATCTGATGAGAAGAAGACGGAAAACTGGAATTGAGGAAATGCAAAAGGAAATCCCTGTGGTCATTCGTTTCTT
Organism: Candidatus Thorarchaeota archaeon; assembly: GCA_048884965.1. GTDB lineage: Archaea > Asgardarchaeota > Thorarchaeia > Thorarchaeales > Thorarchaeaceae > MP5-2226. The sequence goes on from JBHLQH010000001.1 coordinate 274,625, forward strand.
TGATATTCTCTATTCGGAAGGAGAAGATGTAACAAGCAAGCCAATGTTAACCAGACGAGAACTCCTTTCAAAGGCTGTAGATTCCTGTGATGTCGTGGATCTAACTATTGGTGAAGTCATTGATCATCCTGATGCACTTGACGCAATGTTTGCTGAGGCAATTGATTCTGGTCATGAGGGAATCATTGCAAAGGCAATCCATAAAGATTCCACCTATCAGGCTGGGTCTCGAAGTTGGCTTTGGATAAAGCTGAAAGCTTCCTATCAGGAAGGTATGACTGACTCCGTAGATCTCGTTGTAGTTGGTGCAATGCATGGAAGAGGAAAACGAACTGGAGTCTATGGTACGATTCTGGCTTCCGCCTATGATCCTGTCAATGACACTTATCCTACTGTTTGCAAGATTGGAACTGGCTTCTCAGATGATGTCCTTATTCAATTCAAGGATCGATTGGACATTCATAGGACTGAAGCAATGGACCCACGAGTTCTCTCCGACATCCAAGCTGATATATGGTTCGAACCAGTAATCGTTATTGAAGTCCTAGGTGATGAGATTACCATCAGTCCTACCCATCATGCAGGAAGGGGACAAATCAATGGTGGTGGTCTTGCTATCAGGTTCCCTAGGTTCACAGGTCGTTGGCGTGATGATAAGGAGCCACATCAAGCGACAACTATAGCTGAACTGATTGAGATTTTTGAGAACCAGAAATCTCGTAGTACATAGGCAACAGTTTTACATAGTGCGACGCACAGGAAGAAATCTGTCCGTGATAAGAATGCATAGTATACGTGTTTCTGATTCAAAGATGGGATTCAGCTCAGCTCATTTCATAGTTACTGCTGATGAATACGAGTCGTTGCACGGTCATAATTACTCTGTTGAAGTTATTATCGAGGGCTCTCTTGATGAGTATGGAATGCTTCTTGATTTCAGACAGGTCAAGAAAGAAGTATCACGTGTATGCAAAAGCATTGATCACAAGATTCTTCTTCCAGGCATATCTCCGCATCTCAGTATCCTAGAGGAAGGCGGACAGGTAGTCGTCCATGTTCTTGATCGGAAATACAGTTTTCCTGTTACTGATTGTATCATCCTTCCAATTAAAGCGACGACAGCTGAACTCCTTGCAGAATTCATACACAAAGAGATTGGATTCTCTTATCTGGGGAAAGTCACCGTCTGCGTGAGTGAAAACACTGGTACTATGGGCTGCTATACAGAAAAGAAGAAGTGAAGCGATTAGGTCAATTCTGCCTGCGGAAACCAGATGAGGAATTTGGCTCCGTTTGATGGCTCATCAGGTATTCTGTTCTTCACATCAATTCTACCACCATATTTTGTGACGATTTGCTTCGCTTGATGGATTCCTACACCCCCGAAGCGTCGTTCAGCATCGAATAATGACTCCTTCTGTTTATCAGGAATGCCTGGACCATTATCAGCAATAGAAAGTTCAAACCCTCTTGATTTCATTTGTATGTCTATCCATATATCCGAAGTCTTTCCCTGTCCGTGATCCACCGTATTATCAAGAAGATTGCTAACCAAGTTAGAAAGGAATTTGTCTGCATTTATGAGAGCTTTATCTATCTCGCAATTCAGATGGATATTGATATTCTCGTTCCTACTTTTAAATTCGGCAATGCATTCTTTCACTACAGAACATAGGCAGTGACTTGAAAGCGGCATGAATGGCAATTCAGCAGTTAGCGAAATGTTACTTATCAGCTGCTCACATTTTTGTACGGATTCTGAAATTCTCTCAATAAAGTGGTGGTTCCTTGAAGATTCCTGTGATTGATCGAGCAGGTCCGCACTTATTGTGATAGCCTGAAGATAATTGCGGATATCATGGCCCATGATGTCTAGATATAACGTTGCCATATGATTGGAAGCTCTGAGTTGTTCCTCTGCGAGCTTGAGGTCTGTGATATCCCTGACCACTACGACAATATGCTCATTGTCCTCGTGCGGACTCAGATTTGCTGAGTGCCATTTTCGGATACCTGTAAGATTCGCCATATAATCAAATAGAATCGTCTGTTTTTGGTCCAAGACTCTCTGGATTATTGACATGAATACGCTAGCTGTGCCTGATTCGAAGATATCTCCCACGTGTTTTCCTAGCATCTCAGTTGGTTCAGTATTAGGTTTGAGACTAGCTTTTGAATAATACTCTGTAACATATCCCTTAGCATCGAGTACAAAGATGGTATCACTCATAGACTCGACAAGCATTCTATGACGGTTCTCGCTATTCTTTAGAGCTATATCTCCGAGTCGCTTCTGTTTTTTCAACAGAGTTTCTTCCAGCTCCCTCCTTATGGCTGGGACCAATCTGCTAAGATTCTCTTTTAGTATGTAGTCTTGTGCGCCAGCTCTCATCATTGATACTGCAGCTTGGTCAGATATTGTGCCGGAAACTATGATCAATGGCATATCAGGGTCTACTTCGCGTATAATGTGCAAGGCTTTGTGCGCTTCGAACTCTGGCATTAGATAATCGCAGATTACGATATCCCAAGACTCTAAGAGCGCTGCTCTTAATTCAGTTTCATTTGCTACTTGTTTTATTACCGGCTCGAACCCACCTTTCTTAAGATTCCTCTCTAGGAGTATGACATCATCCTCTGAGTCTTCTATGCTTAGCACTCTGAGGTCAGTTTTCACTTCGATTACCTTCTTTGGGTCTTATATTTAATACAAGCCAGTATAAGCCTAATGTTTGGATTGCTTTCACAAATTGCTCGAAATCCACAGGCTTTTGGATGTAACTATTTGCCCCAAGATTATAGCAATCACAAACATCTCGATCTTCCCTCGATGAGCTGAGAATGACAACTGGCAGTCGTTTGAATCTACAATCATTTCTGAGCTCTTTTAGAAACTCCATTCCGCTCATTCGGGGCATGTTCAAATCGAGAAGGATGACGATAGGATATTCGTCCTCGTTATCCCGATATTCGCCTTCCTTCCTCAAATAGGATAGTGCATCTATGCCATCCTCAGCAACAACCACTTCATTGAGGATATTGGATTTCTTGAGTGCTCGTTTTGTAAGGACTATGTCATCAGGGTTGTCTTCAACTAGCAGAATAATATCCGAACTCACCATCTTTCTCCTCCTATTTCAGCGTGAAGTAGAATGTTGAGCCCTGACCAAGGTCTGCTTCTGCCCAGATTCTACCTCCATGCCTGTTGATGATTCGCATTACAGTTGCCAATCCAATACCTGATCCTTCAAACTCATCCGATCCATGCAATCTTTGGAACGGCTTGAACAGTTTGTCGGCATAATCCATTTCGAATCCTACACCATTGTCCTGTATATAGAATACATCCTCATCTTCATCATGCTTCATTCCAAATGTGATTCTTGACTCTTCTTTTCCAGCAGTAAATTTCCATGAATTCTCAAAGAGGTTCTGTAGCACAACTCTCATCAAGCGTTTATCGCATCGTGATGTCATCTCAGGTTGTATCTTGACCTCTACGGTCCTTTCGGAATCACCTTCTTTCAGCTCCGTGATGACTTCTTCTGCAAGTCGAGAGAGGTTCACATCTACCCTTTCCATCTCGGTCCTTGTGACTCTTGAAAGACCCAGAATGTCCTCAATGAGTCCTGCCATATTCACAGCTCCTGATCGTATCCTTTTCAGATAGTCCTTCCCTACGTCATCCAAGTGGTCATAATAGTCTTCTAGTACTGCTTGACTAAAACCATCGATAATTCTTAGTGGTGCACGAAGATCGTGAGACACAGTATATGCAAAAGCTTCAAGCTCTTTGTTAGCAGCTTCAAGTTCAGCAGTCCTTTCCTCAACCCTTTGAGCAAGTTCTTGGTTGAGTTTTCTGACTTCATCTTCAGCACGAACTCTCTCTGTGATATCTGTAATGAATGCGACAGTTCCCTCAACTTCCCCTGCATCATTCCTTGATGGGATCGCAGATATTCGTACTATCCTTTCCTCGTTATCCTTTCGGATCATCCTTACCTGATATGCAGACGAAACTCCTGATATCCTTCGTCTAGTTTCTTGAGTAATTATCTCAACATCATCTGGATGTACTAGTTTCATTGAATATAATCCGAGTAATTCATCTTTTTCATATCCCATTATCCTACAGAATGATTCATTGACAAAAACAAAGTTCTCCTCTAAATCAACTATCCCTATTCCTTCTGAAAGATCTGTCAGTAGTTCTCTATATCTTCTGACACTCATTTTGTAGGCCTGCTCCGTCAATCTTCTTTCTAGAACAGTTACTAGAAGACCTGCGATGGTTTCGAAGAAGACCGAGTCTTTTGCTGACACGATATCCGGTTTGCTTGATCCCGCTGAAAATGTACCAATCAGTTCTCCATTCTTGCTCATGAGTGGCATGATAAGAAGCGAGCGGAATCCCATCGCCTTGATATTTGGATACTTGTCAATATCCACATCTTCAGTGATATCAGACGAGATTATTCTTTCCTTGGTCTTGGCAACTCTGGCAATCATGAGCGAGTTTGATTCACTAGAGTTGAGATGATACTCTTGATGTGCAATCTCATCAGGAACTCCGAATGCTGCTGCTGGTTTCAGAATCGATTGCTTTGCATCGTATAATCTTATGGTTCCTCGTTCTAGATTCATTGCCTGGATGAAGTCTTCTAAGATTCTTTGTGCCATCTCCTCAGTTCCTTTGGCTTCTACTGCCGATTCAGCAATACTTCTGAAGGATGCTCTTTCTCTCCTGAGTGCTTGGACCGCATGATATCTTTCAGAAATATCCACCACACTGAATTGGGCAGCTACACCCTCCTCATAGATTACCTTGCTTCCAAACATTTCAAACCAAGATATTGTATCTCTATCGACATAGATTCGGATAATGATAGGGGACTGTTCATATCCTTCTAGACACCGGCTAAGAAAAATAGTCGCTGCTTCCAAATCCTCTGGATGAATGATGTTACTGAGATCTTCTAGGGGCATTCCTATGAGCTCGTTTATCGGTCTTCTTAGTTGATGGGATAGCATCTTATTGGCAAATCGAATTGCTCTTTCTTTTTCTGAGATTACAGCAATACCCATCAATGATTGTTCTAAAACGGAACGATATTTTGATTCGGATTCTCTTAATGCCTGTTCAACTATTATCCTATTGGTTATATCATAAATCAGTGCTTGACGATATATGATATTCCCTTCCGAATCCCTTCTCAGTTGTGTATAATCCGCGATCCATCTGACCTCGCCTCCTTTCGCCACGATTCGATAGGGCTCATGTACATAACTTTCACAGAGTTTATCAGCGCTGAATCCCCGAACCTCAGCAACCACTCGGTCAACGTCATCTGGGTGAACCAAGCTACCATATGATACTTCTCCCGATCTCAGCTCTTCTAAGGAATATCCCAGAAGATCCATGGAGTTTCCAACAACGAATTCTACAGGTCTACCCGGTTCATTCTTCCAAAGGAATGCAACGATAGGACTGAGATTGATGATATTATTAGCTTCCTCTAATTCACGAGATGCCTCAACTCGGTTGGTAATCTCTCTAATTACAGACACTGTGGATACTCCATCCTCATGAGGAGTAATGGTTGCGGAGAACCATCTATCTTTAGTATCATCCGGAAGAAGATAGTCAAAGGATTCGCTCTTCCTTGAATTTCGAACTCTCTCCATTACCTCTGAATACGGAACCGAAACTTCGCTAGGCAAGATTTCAGTGATATGCTTTCCAATGAATTCAGATGGAGGGACATATAGTTCGTTTTCGTTTTTGGTATAATATTCCGCATACCTACCTTCTTCATCGAATACGAATACTAGATCATCCAACGATTGTAGGAGAGTTCTGAATTTCTTTTCACTTCTAGCTAGTTCGATTTCAGCATATCTCTTTTCAGTAACATCTTCTGAAGTCCCAAGGACACCAATGATGTTATTGCCCACATCGGTTAATGGCACTTTGATTGTCCTGAACCAAGCATCTGTGCCATCAGCTTTTCTCATTTTTTCGAAATTATCATATTTGGTAAAAGATCCATTCAGAACCCTCCTATCTACTTCAAGGAAGGCTTCTGCTTCACTTGTTCTCCAAGGCAGCTCAAAATCACTCATTCCCACAATTTCCTTTGAACTCTGTAGTCCTGCGTTCATAGCAAAAACTTCATTGCATCCAAGGTAATGTGACTCTGTATCTTTCCAGAAGACATACTGGGGAATGTTATTGATAACAAGCTGAAGCATATCCTGAGATTTCCGTAGTTCCAGTTGGGCTGCTCTTTTTTCAGTGATGTCCTCCCCTGAACTAATTACGCCAATTGGGTTTCCATCAGCATCTCTCAATACAGCGGTGTGCCATGCAATAAGTCGCTCTTCCCCTTTCTTTGATATCAAGTTTCTCTCAATATATTCAATTGAATCTATTCTACCTTCAATGAGCTGCTCAAAATTCGCTCTTACTTGTTCTCTTGTAGAAGGAGCAATATTATCAAACCAACAGGTTCCTACTAATTCATCCTGCGAGTAGCCGAGAACCTCTGTACCTTTTCGGTTGATAAGAGTGATATTCCCCTTTTCATCCAGAACCAGGAAAATTACTCCTGCCATCTGGAGATACATTTCTGCTCTATCTCTCTCTTCCTTCAAGGCTTCCTCCGCTCGAACGCCTTCTGTGATGTCAATTAGGGTGCGTTGCATTGCAGGTTTCCCATCAAATTCAATAATCGATACGCTTGCTTCAACCCATCTTACTTCTCCATCTGGACGAATAATTCTATAGCGATTTGATGGCTCAAGTTGTCCTGTTTTCGAGTACTCTCTGACCCGCTCACCAATAGCCTCTCTATCATCCGGATGAATGATATCCCACAAGCCCTGATTGTCCAGACTATATATCTCCTCAAGTGATCTACCTACAAGTTGTGCATATGCTGGGTTCACATATGCGACATTACTTTCCTGCATTATTTGGATCCCCTGTAAGGATGTATCAGCCAATTCTCGGAACTTCTTCTCAGATTGAATGAGTTCCTTTTCTGCCCTTTTCCTTTCACTGATATCACGCAGAATACTCTGTATATGAAGGGGTCGTCCATCGGAATCCTTGACCAGAGAAATATTCACCTCAACAGGGATTTCCGTTCCATCTTTTCGTTTTACGATACGTTCATAGATTTCGTATCGCTCTACTTGACGTATCTCTTCGAGCTTTCTTTTGCTATCGTTTTGTTCTCTATCTACGATGACATCTCTATATGATAGACCTATGAGCTCATGGCGGGAATAGCCTAAGATTTCAGCTGCACGTTGGTTCACATCTAAATGATTACCTTCCAAGTCTAGTATGAAGACCGCATCGTTATTTAGATCAAATAGAGAATGATATCTCAGGTCCGCCTTATCTCTATTTATCTCTGCTATTCGTTTTTCTGTAATATCATGAACAAACGAGCAGAGTAAATATCCCTGGGATGATTTGATTGGAGCTGAATACTGCTGGATTATGACTTCTTCTTCATCTCGTAGGAAGATGGTATTCTCCTGTACTTTCTGCACCCAAGGTGCATTGCCTGTCTTTAAGAATCCGAGAATCGAATCTCTAAGGGATTCCAATGAGATCTGCGATTTTCGTTCTGGTTGAAGGAAATTATATTGGATATCCCAAGCCTTCTTACCTATTGCATCCGTCCTCGCCAGTTTGAAGATATCCTCTTGGGCTTTATTCCATTCAATAATGGTTCCATCTTCATTAATTAGGGAAATTCCTTCAGGGGACTCATCAAAGAGACTCCTTAGCATTTCATCCCGTCGATGTAATTCCTCCTTAGCCCAAATCTGTTCTGTTATTTGACTTGAAGTGAAAACTAAAGATACTACTTCACCTTTCTCAACAACAGGACCTATTCTCAGTCTGACCCAAGTTCCCTCTCCTTCTCTGAATTCAAACTGCTTCTCATTTTGGGTTTCGATCACCTCTGTAATAATGACTCGAAAATCGTCTTGATACTCTTCTGTCATGAAATTATGGATACTTTTGCCGCGGAGATCGGATTGCGACAATCCGAAAGCTTTCTTGTTTACATACAAGATCTCTCCTTCGGTTGATGCCATAATGATGAGAGTGGGAGCATTCTCAAGTACTATTGAAAGAAGACGAGGATCATCTTGAGTAGTCATTTGTCATTGCACCCCAGCAGATATGATATTCCAACCCCTTCAATGGTATTTAATTTAATTTAGACTTTATTCAACAGGATTTCCTAGATTATGCACAAACATAAAGTCTAAAGGCAGGTCGATTGGCGAAGCCTATCGTCTAGACTACGCAAATCAATACGTGTAGTTGAGATAGTGAGGCAAGATACGCTGGTCATCGATACACAGGACGAAGCGCCAAAGCACAAGATACAGCTGAAGAAAGTTGGCGTAAAGAACCTGAAGACATTTCTCATGACTGAGAAGGGGGGACTTCGCCATCACATTATTGCAAAGGTTGAGCTGACCATCGATTTGCCTGCTGATGCAAAGGGAGTTCATATGTCTAGACTTGTTGAGTCCATGACTGAGGTCATTAGTGACGAGTTCAGCCTTCACAAGTCAATTGAAGAAATTCAAATTCATATACTCGATTCCTTGAGACAAAGACATGCCTTCAATCGTGCAGAGATTAAGTTCGACTTTGAATTTGGGTATTCCAGCAAGACTCCTGTTTCCAAGAAGCGTACTTGGGAGGTATGTGATGTGACCTCTATAACAACAAAGGAGAATGGAAAACCCTTTGTACATGATATATCTCTGCAGGTCACCGGCAATACAGTATGTCCTCACTGCATGGCAAATAACAGCGGTTTGACCCATATGCAACGAGCAATTGGTACATTGCGAGTTGTTGGTAGTACAGATCAAGTACCCACATATGGTTCAATGATTGATGTCATTGAGAACTCCTTCTCAAGCAAGACGTATTCTCTTCTCAAATTAGAAGATGAGGTATATGTGACGAAACAGATGCATGATAATCCCTTATTCGTTGAGGATGTTTGTCGGAATATCCTGCAGAATGCTTCCGAAACCTACAAAGACAAGGTCCTAGAGATGTTCGCAGAAGCACGCTCATTGGAGAGCATCCATAAACACGATGTTGTTGCAGAAGGGAAAATTGTTACCAATGGAATAGATTAAGCTTCGATTTATGACGAGACTATTCTAACTTAAGAAGGGAGTCAATACAAGTTTTCTATTTAACTATCTGCTATTAGTAATAGTTAGCATATATTGAAGGGAATCTCAATTGTATGAGGTGCGAGTATGAGGTTGAAGAATATCATAGCAGTGTTATTGCTGGCAGCAGTACTTGCTATGCCCACTTCCATAATTTCCTCTACTCTCGATAATCCGGCATTACAATCGAAAACGCTCGAATCCGATATAACCAGTCCTACTTCTTTTGCTATTGCATCAGACAGTTTGATGTCCGGTACCATGCTTCCATTGACTATAGAGCAACTTGGCTATGTTTCCACTGAACTAATCAGTGCTCGGACTGATATCCTTGAGAATACGAATACAACTCTTAGCATCGATGACACACACTCTTGGGTTGGAAGTGAAGCGTCAGTATACATTTCGGATCTAACTCGATTGTACGTAGTTAATGGTTCATTCAATACAGGAATTCCTGGTTTTACGGTTAATCCCAATGGAACAATCGGATCGTATCCTGATGGTTGGACCGCACTTAGTTTCGACACCGATACGGATGTCGGAGACCAAACACAATCAGTAGCCTATGAAGATGGTGGACGTAGTTACGTTCAAGTGCAGAATGTAGGTGAAGTAACTAATAATCCCCAACATCTCTATACTCATTCTGCAGGGACGAAGGTTCTCTGGAATCAAACGATAGAACTTTCACCTTATACTGAGGATTTCATTTTGAGTTTCGATTATTATTATGCACAAGGTCCTCTAGGAACTGGATTTACTGGTAATTGTTCAATTCATGCGTTCATTGAAGGAGTTTCTATATGGAATATAAGCCTTCCAACATTGCCAGAAAGAGAAACATGGTACAGCACTGGAGACATCCCTATCAACATTGCTACTTCCTCAAATCCTACCATGTTTATGTTGGGATTGGTCATTGATGAGACCCTAGTGCTCGATGGTGATCTCGATTATGATGGCGATTCATTTCCTGATGGTGCCGCTGACACACAAGTAATCACTGTACAATTTGATGATGTGAACTTAGTAGGTGCTACTCCTCCAAGCTTTGAAGAAGTCGATATTGAATTCACTGCTGGTGCCAATACTGTTTCAGTGACAGGGATTGGAGGAAACGGCTATGCAAAAATCGTTAATTCATCGTATTGGACACAAGATCCATTAGAAGTATCAATCACATCCAATACTACCGTTAGTTTTGATTACGATGCACATCTGAAATCGCATCGTTTCATTAATTCAAGTTGGAGCACTGATATCAACAAGGAAGGCGTGTTATTCTCTATTGAATGCCAGCAAAGTGCATCCTTTGAATTCTACAGCTACTTGGGATTCTTGGGAGGATATGAAAACCTGAGCCTCATAGTGACTTATCCCCAAGACTGGGAGAATGCTACAATTTTCGATCCTTTCCTATCTGATGTTTCATCAAGCTGCACCAAATCTTCAGGTAGAATTGAAATACCTGAAGAACTATTGGATCGTTTGGGTTGGTGGAAGTTCTCGATTGATGGACCAAACTATGCTCAATCGCTTTCGACGCAGAAATATAATGTCACTTCTGATAGCTGGTTTGATGAGAGTATCTTCCGTTCTGGCAACAAGACACGTGTGTCTGTTTCTATTGGAACGCTATCATCAGTTCCTGCAACTTTGGAAGATGTCAATGTAACATGGTTCCTTCCCAACTCAACCATATGGACAAGTGAGCTTATCGATGTACCAACAGGTAATTCATTCTATTCCAGCGAATGGATTTTGGATTCAATTAACACCACTGCAGGGCTTTGGTCGGTGAATGCCTTCTGGAATAATGGAACTGAGCTAGCATATGCATCTATAGACTTCGAAATTCACCACAGAACCACACTGATATTATCGCAGACATTGATTGAAGCAAGTACTGGCGATTTGGTGTCTAATATGGTTAGGTTCATGGATGATGAAACTAACAAGCATATTGGTGAGGCTGCAACAGTTGTGGGTAATTGGTCGTCGAGTACTATTGATTTTCAATTAGACTCTATCCATAATTGGTATGAAGCAGACTTTGATACCGGGATTGTAGGAGCCGGTGATTATACAGTACTGGTGAACGCAAGTGGCACATATTTTGATGATGCAACAGCTTCGTTCAAGATCAAGGTTACAAATATTGATAATACACTCACTCTTGATCACTCTAATGGACAAAAGGGCTTGAAGGAAATCTATCTCGCCAATCTTACCTTTCGTGATCAGTATGGCGTGGGAATTGAAGGCGCGTCCTTTGACATATCATATTCAGGTCCCACTAATGGTATTCTATGGACCCCCGCAATCGATTTGGGGTCTGGTGAATATCGCATAGAGTTACTAACAAACATATCCGGAAGCTATGTAATTACAATTTCTGGATACTCAACATACTATGAAGCCGCAGAGGATACACTCTTTCTACTTGTTGAGAATTATGCCTCATCATTGACATCACCTAATGGGACCTCCGCAGTGACTAATTATGGTCAACCATATCATTTTGTTCTTCAATATACAAATACTACTGGATATGGCTTGGTTGGAGCAAATGTATCACTAATCAATGTTGTACCCTCTACGGGCATGCTGGCTAGTTCTGTTGTCGATGAAGGTGCTGGTTACTATTCAATTCTTCTTACACCTCTTGCCTCAGGAACATTCACATTTCTATTCGAAGCTAAGATCATCAATCATCAGACGCAATTCTATTCATTCGTTCTTTCAGCAGATGTCATTGAAACTCTACTTATAGTAGACACATCAAGTGAAGTTATGGCAGTGGACGAGGCCTGTTATGTGACTCTCACATACACAAATGATACTGGCTACGGACTTACTGGAGCCACGCTTACAGTCCTCTCACCTCCTGATGGACTAATATTCTCTACCGTCATAGAGGTCGGGAACGGTGTATACACTATCACAATAACCGCAACGTCAATTGGCGAATATCAGCTTAGGTTTAGAGCTAGTCTAGATAATCATCTAGATGCAACTGCTGCTACTAGCTTGTCAGTCACTCTCATTCCGACACGATTACGGCTTATCGAGTCAATTAGTGAAATCAGTACATCCTTTCTTGCAGTATGTGAGATTCCGTTCTATTACCAAAGGTTGGACCAGAATCAAAATCCTATCGCGAATATTACGAGTGCTGAGATGTCTTTGAATGGTTTCGAGGATGGAGAGTTGATTTGGTTCTTTACTCAAGTTGATGAATACTATATACTACATATTATGTCTGAACAGTTAGGTACTTGGGATATCGAAATATCAGCCAATCTGACTCTCCATACCACTAGAAGTCTGATTCTGCCTTTCGAAGTGCATGGTATTGAAACAGAGGTAAACACCTTCCCATTCTTTACTTGCTATATCGGACGAGATTATACATACATATTCGAGTACAGAATCGATTCCAATGACTCCATCATTGAAGGTGCTACGATAGAACCATCAGGAAGAGGCTCTCTATGGTTGACGACGGAACTACTCTCTAATGGCAACTATAGCATTAGCTTTTCACCGGAGGAATATGGTTATTATTCAATAATTCTTGACTTTGAAAAATATGGATTTGAAACAGCATCAACAACACTCTCCTTTGTTGTTGAGGAAATCCCTATAGACATCTCAATATCGTATGAAGGATGGAAACAAGGTTATCCTTTCTCAGTAAATGTGACTCTGGTAGAAAGGGATACTAGACTTCCCGTTGAAGGAGCAATTGTGGTTTGTGTGCTTAGTGTTTTTGGAACCGAACTTGCAGAATGGGACTTGGTTGAGATGTATCCTGGCAGGTATATTGGTTCTGTCAGCGCTGAATGGTCCGATTCTGGAGTGAGCCTTCACATAATTGTTGAGAAGGACAACTATCATGCTGATGACTTCGATATCACCATAGATACGGAAAGTAATCCCGACTATATCATGCAGAGTTTCCTCTCTACTTACCTACCACCTGGTCTTACTATCATAGCATTTCTCTTTGTTTCTACAAGTGCTATTAGATATAATCGACGACGAAATGAGCAGAAGCGGCGTAATTTATCGGAAATTACTTCTCGATTTGATGATGCGAACAATCTCCTTGGTGTTCTCATTCTACACAAGAAGAGTGGACTTCCTATCTATTCCAAGATTCTAAAGGGTGGCTTTGAAGAAGGCATGATTTCCGCATTCATTAGTGCGATCACGCACTTCAGAGCCGAGTTCGACAACGGCGGCACTGAAGATGGAATGAATTGGAGAATCACTCCTATCTCAGATATTATTAGAGCGGCGCCTACGGAGAATCTTATCTGTGCCTTTATCACAATATCATCTCCGTCAATGGATCAAGAAGCGAAAATGCTTGTGTTCACCCATGCGATTGGAATGAAAATGGATGACCAATTAGATATGCCTCCGGCGGAGGTTCTGGATAAAAAGACGAGTGATTGGATTACTAGTTTGTTTGACAAGCATCTTGATGGAGAATTGTTGAAGCATTATCGTTTTTCATCTAAGACAAAGATTACGAGAAAATTCAATCATTTTAGAGATGCAATCGCTACAGAAGGACTTGGAGAAACCTTCTCATTGGTCGAATTGACTCGAGGACTTGTAAGATGCGGAATAGATGAAGGGAACGCATACAAGCTAGTGATCGAGGCAATCGACGATGGACTACTAGTATCGGTTTCAATCTGAATATCACTCAACTAATCACTGTTTCTCGATAAAAAGAATGAGTAGTCAAAGTATGATTTGTAATTGATACCAACTTTCTATATAAAATGTAATTTACTCTCATGTATTGCACGTTTTTGATGAAAATCAGAATGCTGTGGAGGTAACATGAATGAGGATGTACTACCTTTCAGTGGTCTTACTTATGTTCATAGTATTGACCATGCCTATTTCCTCATCAACCTCTCATATTCACACAAATTCATTGGAGCCGCTTCAGTTTTCGGAGATATTTGAGACCTCTACCTCCTCAGCCACTGGTATTCTAGATCCCATTACCATTGAACAAACTGGAAACTGGACCATCGATATGATACATGCTGAAACTGATGATGGCACAAACACGGAAACCAATTTGCTAATTGATACAGCCAATGATTGGGTTGGGGATCTAGCGGTCGTGAATCTCTGGAACCCTGAGCGCTTATACATTTCTAATGGAAGCTTCTCAGACGGAATCATTGGAACAAACACAAACCCATCAGGATCTGCTTCATTCTATCCGTACGGATGGGATGCCTATAGCAATACTCCGAATCCTGATGAGGTATGTTATGCCGGATATGATGGTCAAGCGATTTCAATGGAAATAAGAGGCGATAAAATCCTACCAACGACCTACAGCTTTACAAATAATACTTGGATTTATTGGACTCAAGATGTTATCAATGCTCCTGAGGAAACCTCGTTCTATCTTAGCTTCGATTATCTTTTCACAGATGGTCCTGACCTTAACAACAACATATCACTTCAAGTTCATGCAAATGATACTATGATTTGGAATACTACCGCTGAGTCACTAGTCATTGACACACCCTACACAACAGGTCAAGTTCTACTAGATTTATCTGAATTCACTGGAGTCTTTACCTTCAAGATCGGACTATATCTTAATGCCACGTTGGAGGTACCTGATAGAACTATCGCCTTTGAAGTTGATAACATCAAACTGACCAGTGTTTCTGGGCACACCTTTGATGATCTAAATATCTACTTCGGAATAAAGGGAACTTCGATTGAAGTCACAGGTGGATCTTTTGGATTTGCATCTATTGAGAATGCCTCGTATTGGCAGACCTCAGTAGTGCCGATGAAATTATCATGCAACTATCCTGTATCCTTTGATTACAATGCTTCGATACGCAACCATCGGTTCTTCAACTCAACATATACGATAGATCCCACAAAGGAGGGTGTGGCTTTTGAGAGTCACTCCGGAGCAAGTTCCGATCTGACCTTCAATATGTACTTGGGAGGTATTCCAGACTTGGATGATTTCACGATCCTCGCACATCATCCCCAGGATTGGAATAATGTGACGGTATACAATCCCTTTTTGACTGATATAACTTCATTTTGCACTCTAGAATCTAGCAGCATCAAGATACCCGAAAGTATACTATACTCCTTGGGATGGTGGGAATTCAATATCCAATGCCCAAACTATCTAGATTCGTTATTATCTCAAGTAAGCTATACTGGTCTTGATCCTTGGATTGATAATACCATTTTCATGTCCTCGGATGTTATTAGAGCATCAGTTCTGGTAGGTACAGAAGCATCAGAGCCTACAATCTCATCCCCTCTGAATATCACCCTCATCATGCCAAATGGTACCGAATGGTGGTCTGAGTCTCTCTTTGGATCTGCGGGTCAGATTCTCAATTCGACTGGAATTACATTAGGATCAGATAATACTACTGCAGGAATGTGGACGATTAGCGCAATATGGTCAAATGGGACAGAAGTCGCTTTCGGTGATGTGCTATTTGAAGTTCATCATGGTGCTACTCTAACGCCTGTGAATAGCATTGTCGAAACTGAAGTGGGTCAAACGATATCTGCCTTTGTCCTATTCCGAGATTCTGAAACAAATGAGATTTTACTCGATTCCTCTGCAGATGTATTTGGAAATTGGTCTGGCTCATCTGCGGTCTTTATTCCAAATGAGATTCGCAACCGCTGGGAGGTTGATCTTGATACATCAGGGATTGAGCCAGGAGAATATACTCTAAGAGTCAATGCATCTCTGCAGTATTATTCTGACTCATTTTGCAACATCATGATTATAGTAAATGCTGCAGACAACACCTTGGAGATACGTGAAAGTAATATCGAACTGGGTTTGGCAGGGACATTCACGACTTATGTGAACTATTCTGACAATATTGGAAATGGAATCGAAGGTGCAGAAATAACAGTATCAGCCATTGATCCTACTGGTGGTATCACATGGGGCAATGTTATAGATCTTGGACAAGGCAACTATAGCATTGATCTCACCGCGATTATGTCGGGTACCTATAGTATCACGATTAGAGCCAATAAGATGTTCTACGAATATGCAGAGGACAATCTCATAGTATTGATTGGCAAATATGACGCCTCATTATCCTCGACAAATGGCACCTCCAAAACAATCAGCTATGGTCAATCTTATCGCTTTGTCTTACGATACCAAAACGGTACGGGATATGGATTGGCAGGAGCTTCAGTTTCTGTTTCTAGTGTGTCTCCATCCAGCGGACTCATATATAGTTCAATCATTGATGAAGGTGATGGATACTACTCGGTAATTTTGACACCTTCAGCAACAGGATCTTTTACTATCATAACACATGCAGAAATCCTTAACCATGAGCAATCATTATGTTCTTTCACACTTTCATCTACTGCGGTCCCAACATTGCTGACAATAGAGTCAGTAGATGAGGTCATATCGATTGACCAAAATTGCACCGTTCTTTTGAAATTCGCAAATGAAACAGGTATTGGGATTGAAGGAGCATTCTTCACTCTTATCTCCCCTCCAGCTGGACTTACCTTCTCCTCATTCATTGAAATGGGGGATGGTATATATCAGATTATCATCACCCCCTTGGAAATTGGTGATTATCAAATCCGATTCAAAGCCCAAGCAGCGAACCACATAGATGCTACGACCTCCGTTGGCATCTCAGTTGAACTAATCCAAACTCAACTGGTCATTCTCAATCAAGACGAAATCATAGAAACACAATTCGGCGTGAATGTTGAGGTTCATATTCGGTTTTACAGAACCGATACATTTGCGAACATCTCAGATGCGAATATCACTCTAATGCAAGAGGGTCAAGTCCTACTTAATTATAGCATAACCGAGAGCGATGACTACTACATCTTGTTTCTATATGCCACCTTAGTTGAGTCATTCGAATTCAGTATCCGTGCGGCAAGTCCTCTGCATCGAGATGCGAATCTAGATATCCAATACTCCGTAAATGCGATAGCAACAGATCTCACTGATCTAAGTTTGAATACCTTGTTTATTGGTCGTAACTATTCCTACATTGTAGTATTCACAACTAGTGAGGGGAGTACTGGGATCATAGACGCTGCTATCGAGCCAAGCGGAAGAGGTTCTGACTGGTGTGTGGTAACATCTATAGGAGAGGGACAGTATAACATCACTATATCACCTCTTGACTATGGCTCCTTTACTGTAAGTCTTGATTTTGAAAAAGATGGATATCTAACATCGACATTAGAACTTACTTTCACAGTTGCTTCAATCCCTATAGAGATGCAAGTGTCTGTGTCTCCTTGGTATGAGAAACAGGGGCTCACTGTCAACGTCACACTCTCAGCATCCGATAATGATGAGCCGGTTACTGGAGCGATAATCCAATGTATTCTTAGATCGAATGGTATTGATGAATACGAGTGGATTCTTGATGAGGTATCACCTGGATTCTATTCCAAATCCATCATACCGAATTGGCAACGTTTGGATGTTGTATCTCTGCTTATTCATGTCGACAAGGAAGATTATTCCTCTCTGAGTCAATCCTTTCAGATCTTCCAGAGGCCATATGAACGAACGACACTAGAAGTATTCGTTGATTTCATCATGATTCCTCTCTTTGCAAGTCTAGGGGCGGTCTTTGGTTTGGCTTTATCAGTTCGGTCCTATGGAAGAAGAAAGACTAGAATTCGAAGAGATCTCATGGAGATAAAGATGAGATTTGATGACGTGAGTAATATATTGGGTATGTTGATTTTGCATAAACGAAGTGGCTTGCCAATATTCTCAAAGGTTCTCAAGGGCGGATTTGAAGAAGGAATGCTGTCAGCTTTCATCACGGCTATCACTCATTTCAGATCCGAGTTCGATACAAATGGATCTGATGATGAGCATGAATGGAAGATAACGCCAATATCTGATATAATCAGAGCTGTTCCAACACACAATCTGATTTGTGCCTTTGTCACCCTTACTTCTCCATCACTTCTCCAAGAGGCAAATATGCTCTTATTCTCTCGTGCTATCGGTCTGAAGTTTGACAACGATATGGAATCAGCTCCAACACAGGTAGCTGATAAAGAAACGACAGGTTGGATAGATGAAACATTCAATGACTACCTAGATGGATTTTTGCTTCACCAATACCGTATCTCCCCAACCGCAAAATCATCAAGGAAGATCCAAAGGATTAACGAAGCTAGAGCAACTGCGGGTTTGGGTAACCAATTTACTCCGTTCGAGTTATCGCGAGGATTCATAGCAAATGGGATCGATGAAGGTGTTGCTTACAAGTTGATTCTAGACTCGATTAATACGAAACTTCTGATAGAAGATGATAACTAGTCACTTCACTATCTTTCCTGTTTTCGATTTTTGAGAGACAGTACATCATCGGAATGGTTTTTTGTATCTAAACATAACCATTATGAGGCTAGCCACCACTCAAAACAGACCGTATCAGGTCATTCTGAGGGTTGCTAGATGCTTGCTAGAGGAAAGAGCCTAATCTTTATTGTAGTATTATTCATTCCTTTATTGGTCATCCCCACTAATAGAGGAACCATATACAATTCGAACAATACTATGCTTGCTCCAACGCCCGAAGACACACCAGTATCTCTAGGCAATCCATCTTTACCTCGCACTAATCAGATTTTCGAGAACTATGCTAACAAATTCTCAATTGCACAATCAGATATCAATGGCATCTTGGACCCGGTTTCAATAGAACAACAAGGATACTATGCATCAGGGAACATCAGCGCACGAACTGATAATGGACTGAATACTGGAACCAATCTCTCACTTGACTCTGCTCATAACTGGGTAGCTGATCTTGCTGAGGTTTCGGTTTGGAATCTTGAGAAGCTCTATGCTGTCAATGGAAGTTTCGATGAGGGAATCCCTGGAACGAATGTGTTTCCTTCTGGGGATGTGTCCTACCACCCTGTTGGCTGGGATGCGAATAGCACAGATACAGCGACCTATGCTGATGATGTGCAAATTGCTGCATATGATTCGAGTGGGCGACAGTATATTACTGTAGAAAGCCAAGGAGGGAAGGAAGGTCAGAATGCATTTGGTCATGTCGCAGGCACAGAAATTCTTTGGACACAAGAGATGGTAAATGCACCATACACCGAAGACTTTGTGTTGAGTTTTGATTATTTCTACCTTCGCGGACCCATCGATGGTCCCGGTGTTAACCCCCTTACAGGAAACTGCAGCATCGCCCTATTCATAAATGGCACGAACGTCTGGAATATGAGCCTACTCCTTTTGTCACAGCGAGGTGTTTGGTTTGAAACAGGGGATATCCCCATTACAATCCCAAGCGCTCCAAGTGCTATGCTCTTTGAGATAGGATTAGTGATTGATGAATCACTCATTTTAGACAAACGGTATGACTATGATGGCGATGCTGAGAACCTTCCTGATGGTATAGATAACTCCGCATATATCACCGTATTCATGGATGATATATCGTTCATAAAATCCGTCGCTCCTACACCAGAAGAAGTAGATTTGGAATTCACCACTGGTGGTGTCTTCTCTCCCTTAACTGGTTCCTTAGGGATTTACAATGCATCAATCACAAACACCTCCTATTGGACAATAAGCCCAATCCCTGTAGAGGTTGTTTCTAATACTAGTGTTTCATTCGATTATGAAGCTCGTCTTCTTGCTCATAGATTTACTGACTCGAATTGGCGAACAGACATTTCTGACTATGGCGTTTCGTATACCGTACAACATGGGATCAGCCCCTCTCTGACTTTCTATTCATATGTAGGCTATCTTGGTGGTTATGA
Organism: Candidatus Thorarchaeota archaeon; assembly: GCA_048884965.1. Taxonomy (GTDB): domain Archaea; phylum Asgardarchaeota; class Thorarchaeia; order Thorarchaeales; family Thorarchaeaceae; genus MP5-2226. The sequence goes on from JBHLQH010000001.1 coordinate 294,704, forward strand.
AGAGCCTCAGATGATAATTCGCTTCCCTAAAGATTGGGAGAACGCAACGATTTCTGACCCATTCCTAATAGATTTGACAGGATCTTGTACAATCATGGAAGGAAATATCTCCGTTCCCAGTTCTATTCTCGATCGACTTGGCTGGTGGCAGATCGAGCTAGAATCACCGAATTACGCAAAAGCAATAGAGATACAGAAATATGATTCTTCAACTGGATGGGAAGCGGCAACAACCTATCGAGTAGGGAATGAAACACGTCCTTCAGTCGAAATAGGAACTCTACTCGAAACTCCCTCGACATTGTCAAATGTTAACATTTCATGGTACATGCCAAATGGTACAATTTGGTTTTATGAATCTGCATCTGGAGGAATTGATGGTGCTATAAATGGTACTTCAAAGATATTGGATAACTCTCTAGCTGGACAATGGCAAATCGAGTACATTTGGTGCAACGGGACCGAAGTTGCGTATCAAGTTGGTCATTTTGAAGTCTATCACTCTTCGACCCTCACATCCCTAGATACAATTATAGAAACAGAAGTAGGCGATATCATTACGGGTAGGGTCAGGTTTCTGGATGGTGACAATGGAAACTACTTGATGGAGAATGCAATTATCAAAGCAAATTGGTCAGGGTCTGCTCTTGCCTTTGATCCCAACCCCACCCGAAAGTGGTGGGAGGTGGATCTAGATACCAGTGTCGTTGGAGCTGGTCTATTTCTTGTGAAGGTGAATGCAACTCTGCCCTACTATGATCTGGCATTTTGTGAATTTTCTGTACTTGCTACGAATGTTACTAGATTGACTTCCCCCAATTCCCCATGGACTTCTGCAGCGTGGGAAGATATAGCTACACTCACTTTCAATTATCAAAGATATGATTCTATTAGCACAGTTTGGGTCCCTGTGACAAATACCACCAATGATGTCGTAGCGACTGTGAATTGGACGCTCGGGGAATGGGCTATTTCTGAATCTGGAGTTGCTGGAATCTATGAGCTGACGATCAACACTGCCGTAAAACCGGTTGGTGACTATCTCCTGAATGTGTCCTTCTCAAAACCCGCTCACCAGACGAAACAGTTGGTTCTCGCTCTTGTTGTAACACCACAGGTAAGCACTTTGAACATCTTTAATGGAACGTCTGCTCAGTTGGACATTGCAGATACCTTCGTTCTGAAGATGAATTATACGGATTCAGGAGGTCATTATGTCGAAGGTGCAACTATTGTCGTTGATCAAGTCACTCCGAGCTCAGGTCTCTCCATTTCTACAATTGATCCAGTGTCAGGTGAACTTGGTAACTATTCACTATCCATAACCATCAATGGGATTGGTGTTTACACAATTCGATTCTTGGCTTCAAAGGACGGATATCAATCGGCTGCAAGTGTGTTTATACTTGTTGTAAATGATGTCCCAACAGATCTTTCTGTGACTTCTGGGGCTACTGCTCAAATTGACCTCTCCGATACATTCACAGCGACATATCACTTCGAGATGTTTAATGGATCTCCCATAGTAGGTGCGCAATTGAGCGTACTCTATTCCGGTCCTGCTGGAGGTCTGTCGTGGAATGCTCCGGTTGATGAAGGCTCTGGCGACTATTCGATTCAATTCGATTCAACTATCTCAGGAGCATATCTTATCACAGTAGCTAGTGTCAAACCATATTTCCAGAGTGATGCTGTGTCATTCTTCCTTTCAGTTAACGAGATCAGTACGAATTTTGTTGTTCTAAATGGCACTGCAGATACCATCGACTTTGGACAGACATATCATCTGGTCCTATATTATTCCAATGTGACACCATATGGATTAGCAGGTGCAACTGTGGAAATTGTAACTATCAGTCCTAGTTCAGGCTTGCAATCGAGTTCCATAACCGATGAAGGAAATGGACTCTATTCACTAACACTGGATCCCCACCAAGTGGAAATATTCACCCTCGTCATTCGAGCAAATCTTACCAATCATCAGACACAGGTCACATCCTTCACATTGAACGTGAATGACATAATCACGAGTCTAGAAATCAAAACTGGAATTAGTGCAGAAATTGGTTTGACAGACACATTTGAAGCGATTGCCTATTATGAGATGTTTAATGGCACTGGTGTTGAGAATGCGAACATCAATGTGTACTATTCAGGTCCCTCAGGACTTTCATGGACTCCTCCGTCTGATGAAGGTCTAGGCAACTACTCATTAGTATTCAGTGCAACAACTTCAGGAACCTATCTCGTTACAATCACTGCATCGAAGACGGATCATCAAACTGCTTCAAGCTATTTCTTCCTTCTAATAGGAGATATTACTACTCATCTTGATGTACTCAATGGTACCTCCAAGACCATAGAATATGGTCAAACCTGTAGGCTTGTTCTATCGTATTACAATACATCCTATACAGGTTTGGAAGGAGCAAATCTCAGCATTATATCTGTGACTCCAAGTATTGGTCTTGCTTTAGGAGCATTCGTTGAGGAGGGAAACGGCTTCTATAGCATTATACTAGATCCACAAGTCGATGACACCTTTACGTTACTCTTTAGTGCCAATTTGACCAATCATCAAACTCAATTCGCGACATTCACCCTTGTTTCCAATCCCGTTTCAACAGAACTAATGATTCTGAATTCTACGACTTCTCTTGCAGTTATACAAAACTTCACCCTGTATCTTCGCTATGAAACTGGATCTGCGGTTGGAATTCCAGGAGCTACTCTTGAAATCTCGACAAGTCCGGTGGGGTTGACTCTGTCTGAGTTCGAGGATGTCGGGAATGGGTATTACAGGATCTACATATTCCCAACGCAAACTGGAAGCTTCCAATTCACCGTGTCAGGGTCAAAGCAGTTTTATCAGACCGAAAGTGCATCAGTATTTCTGGTCGTGAATGAGATTGCAAGTGAACTACTTATGCTGAATGGCACCTCTGAAACTATTCTATTTGGTGAGTCTTTCAATCTCGTAGTTCTTTTCAAGAATAGTTCTGCATACGGACTTCAGGGAGCTTCTCTCTCATTCATCAGCATAAGTCCTTCAGGACTTTCTACGACGCCCTTCTTGGATGAAGGTGAGGGTATCTATAGTACAACTTTGAGTCCAACTAAGAGTAGAACATTCTCCATTCTTATCAAGGCAAATCTCACGAATCATGAAGTGAAATATGGGTCCTATATTCTGGTGGTTGAGCCAATTTCAACGGTTCTAAAAGCGATGAACTCTACGGAAACCATCTCTGTTGACAGCAACTATAATCTTACGCTTCGGTTTGAGGATGGCTATGGAAATGGGATATCTGGAGCTTTGGTTGAGACCATCAACACCCCTGACGGTATTGCGATATCATTTATTCAGGACATCGGACTTGGATACTATCGGATTCATCTTGATCCCTCTGGAGTCGACGTCTTCAACCTCCTGTTCAAAGCCTCTCGGGAGAATCACCAGAATGCATCTGTCGCATACATCCTTGAAGTAAGCCTCATTCCAACGGTGATCTACTTTGAAGGAGATATCACCTCAGGTAGTACGCTTTTTGGAGAGGAATTCAATATACATGCATTCTTCCATCGGACCGACACAACGATGAATGTCACATCCGCAGTCGTCAACGCGACTTCCTCGGAAGAAGCGCTGATATTCATCATCGAAGATTTGGGTGAAGGATATCGCATCGGAGTGAAAGCATATGAATTGGGCATCCATGTAATTAATGTCCTCATCTCGAAAGACAATCATGAATCACACATTGCCAGATTTACCTTGACTGTTCAAGAGATACCTACTGTCTTGCTTTGGGAAAACGTTCCTGAAGAAATATCGTTCAATCAGACTCATATCATGACATTCTCCTATCTATTTGATGGGAATGATAGTGGAATCTCTGATCATTCGATACAGGTAGTTGGTTCAAAAGCCAACTGGGTTAGCATTGAGCAAATCGATGTAGGCACCTATGAACTTACCATTAGAGCCAATGAGATTGGCACCTTTTCTCTTTCGTTCCAATTCAGTGGAGCTGGTCTTGAAGATCAGAATTTCGCCTTAACCTTTTCAGTTGTCACTATCAGAGTTGATGTCCGGCTGATATCTGAAAGCATCTCTCTAGAAGGATTGACATACAATATCATTGTCGACCTTGTTCAGGCTGGAACGAACATATCCATCACAAATGCTGTGCTTAGCTGTCGCTTAGACTATCCAGATAGTCTATGGACAATAATGAGTGAGATTTCCCCTGGGCGATATGGTGGGAATATCTTGTTGCCCAGTGTAGATGCAACTACTTCGTACGAAATCCTGTTCTACCTAGATAAGGCGAATCATAATTTACTGCCGCTATCTCTGTCCCTAGTTGTGAATAACGATGTTGGACAAGATATAATGCGGGTTGTCACCTATGGGGGCAGCTCGGGTGGTCTGCTCCTAGTATTGCTCATCGGTCTTCGCATGTCACGTACAAGGAAGAGGAAACGAAATCTCAAAGCAATCGCAATCAAGCAACGTTTCGATGATGTCAAGAATATGATTGGAATAATCATACTCCACAAGAAGAGTGGGTTGCCCATTTATTCGAAGACATTGAAGGGCGGATTTGATGAGTCCATGGTTTCTGCGTTCATTACTGCTGTATCGCACTTCAGATCTGAATTTGGAATGGACGAGAAGCACTGGGACTTTCAAGTCATTCCGATCTCCGACATTATTAGCGCTGTGCCGACCAGAAATCTGATCTGCGCATTCATCTCCGGATCTTCTCCATCAAAGGAACAGATGATAAAGATGGAGGCATTTGGAAGAGCTGTTGGTGCGATGTTTGATGAGTATGCAGCTATCGCACCAACGCATGTGCTTGATGAAGAGAGTGAGGGTCTCTTCACTTCTCTGTTCATGGATATGATGGATGGTGAATTCCTCACAGCATACAAGAAACGAGAGGCTGCTAGGATCCCACGTAGCATGAGCTGTCTGTCTACTGTTGTTGGACGGATGGAGGGTGATGAGTTCACTCTTGATGAACTTGCTAGAGGGATGGCAATGTGCGGGATGGAAGAAGGCGAGGCCTATATTCAAGTGATGGACGCTATTGAGAACGATCTCATCGCACCTGCCAATGGGAGCAAGCCCATAGATTTGACCCCGAAAGACAGGGACTACAAGTCCCATGAAACTGAGTCCGACTCTTTGGAACCTTCAGAAGACGATTCATTGGAATCCCTAGAGGCTGACTCTATCGAATCCATTGAGGATGATTCTCTGAAGCCCCCTGATGATGAATCTCTGAACCCCCATGATGAAGATTCTATGAAACCTCCTGTGGATGATACCTTCGAGCCCTTGGATGAATCTCTGAAGCCCCCTGATGAGGAGGACTTCGAACCTCTCGATGACTCTTTGGAGCCTCCTGACGATGACTCTCCAGAATACGACCTCAATGAATAGGGCTCTACGCGATTAACCCTCAGGAATAGAGATACGCGTCACTAGGTGTCTGTATAAGTCCACATCTGAGAGAAGAAAGTCACCCCTCTCCCCATCAGTTCCTTTGGAGCCGATTTTCTGAGCTTTATAGAGTTCGAGAGGAACTGCATTTTAACGCAGTACTGGGCTCATCCATTTTGTATCATATCTGTGTAATACCACTGTATCATCTGAATACCCGTGAATTAGCTATGTAGCTTTATATACAATCCAGTGGAAATAGAGGTGAGTTGTACTTCAGAAAGGAGGTACGAACTCAGAACGTCTTAGCAATCACGGAGAAGCGAACAATGACCGATTCTAACACCCCTCGTCCCTCATCAACCCTTCAGAAGAATGCCGAAGTACTCCATGTCCTCTATGGACTCCTAGACAGTGACCGCGAACCGACCGATGCTGATGCTGCCAGCCTTCGAGTCCTCTACGCGAGCTCCTGAATTACGCTCCTCATTTAACATGAGGTCTACATTCGCGGCTCCGTGTGCACCTCCCGGCAACTGAGACGCAACGTGGGGGATTCGTCCCCCACACCCTCTTCCTATGACCGCTATGTGGATCTGATGACTATGACTAAAACACGATTGGGTACTACCCGCGGAACAAAGACTCTCCTGCAAAAACATAAACTCAAACGAAGAAGGAACCCCATGATTGAAGCATTATTGACGAGTCACTGTACTACACAAGGATTGAAAGACTAACTGAGTCTTCGAGTATCTGGTATGCGAATTTGACCGTTATTTTTTCCTCGGTTACCTGTGAAACTGCATTCAGCACTCCTTGTGCTAGTCCCACAACGAATTGGGGTGCTGCACACTCATCAACTTCAATACCCTGATCACCAACAAGCTTGGTCTTTCCGCTTTTATCCAAGATTGGTTTAAGCTCACTTTTTATGATTAGATCGAGCGATGTCTGGTACCTTGCTCCCATTCTAAGAATCGGGTCCCTCCACTCCAGCCACATTCGTTTCCCGATTTCTTCCCCTGCAACAAATAGTGCGTCTGGTGATTTGAGCTTTGACAATAGAACTGAAATGAATCGATTATAGTTCTTGTTTGGATTTTCATCCTTCAAGATTTGAGCTAGGATTTGGCTGACTTGTCCAGATTCGGGACTTTCTGAAATGACAACTGGTGCCCTATCTTCATCGACTAAGATTACTCGTTCAACATTTCTAACTGAATAATTCCTGTCCACATATATGGTGACAAAGTGATCATTATGGGGAAGTACCAATGCGGCAAGGCTTGTGGTAGATAGAACCTGGTCTAATCTAGCTTCACTAATTTCTGTACTAAAAATGACATCGCAGACGCATTTTATTGTAAGCTTCACCATAAAATCCTACTCTCCGAACAACATGAAAAACATTGTGTATTTGAATATAAAAATAGGACATGGCTCAAACCCGAGCCATGCATTGAAAGAATGCTACTGTGGCTTTCTCAAGGCAACGTAGACTAGTATTAACACCATTGCTACTGAGAACAATAGCAATATTGGGATGTTGATTGCTGCGTTTGAGAAGTTTAGTAAGATAAGATATCCACTCAAGAGGATTGAAAGTGGGAACACTATCAAGTACGCAGGCGTCTTAAATGGTCTGACAAGGGCTGGCATTGTCATCCTGAACCTGAGCGCTGATACTCCAGCTGGAAGCATTGCAGAAAGCAAAACCAATGTAACTCCAACTCCAGCTACAATATCCACCGAGTATGTACTTAGATACGTATTGATATCCATCACTAGTACCATTGCAACAGCGATTATTCCTGTAAACACAGCACCAAGTATCTCAGATGCACCTAGACCGGATTTCTCACTGCTAAGTCGACTTGGAAGAACTCCATCTTTTGATAGGATTTTGATCTGTTTATTGGTGACTGCCATCATCGCATAGCCAGTACCTGCTGCTGAGAATGCTGCAAATGCAAAGATTGCGCTTGGTGGAACCCCAATTGTCGTTGATAGGTACATTATCAAACCTATCGATCCTGTGTCTGGAGGCGGTGGGAATGTTCCAATTGCCACAATTCCAGCTGCTCCAAGTGATACCAATAGATAAAGCACTAGGAAGATGGGCAAAGCAATAAGAATTCCTTTGGGTACATTCTTCTCAGAATTAGATGTTTCACCTGCAAATACAAGCATCACTTCGAATCCGAGGAGTGCCCAAATACTCAAGTTCAGTGATTCTTGGAAACCTGCCAAGGTTGGAGGTTCAAATGTTGTTGCAGGGGACCAGTTCATTAGCACCAGCAGGGTAACGCCCACTACGAGTATGATCTTGATCAAAGCCCATACAAAGGATATGTTACCAAATTTCTTCCCCGGTGTAAATCCAGCGAGGAACATGAATATGACAACATACACTGCCGTCAAGATTGCGATATTTAGTGTTGCTAGAAGACTGAAGTCTATTGCTGCTAGGGTGAAAAGTGCTGATACAAAAGCGAGCACTGCTCCTACACACCAATATGCAACAAGATACAGGACCCCAAATAGAGACCCTGCTTTCTTCCCGAACACACCACCTACATAACTGTAAGGACCACCTCCTTGGGGGAACATGCTCACACACTCAGCATACGCGAGACCTACTGTGAACATAAGGATCCATCCTACAAACAGTGCAGGTAAACTAAAGATACCTGCTGAGTTGGACCAAAGGAGAGAATCTTTCCAGATTCCTGACCCAATTACAGTTGTGAGGCCTATTCCGATTATTCCCAAAAGGGAAATACCTTCTTTGCTTTCCAAAGTTAGCACCACACAACGGAAGAATATAGTACGTATTCCACATTATATTGGTATTTAGTATAAGATACAATCATTTAACATTGTTAATCTTTGTAATTGTATCATATGGAATCGAAATGGAGAAATAGCTGCCATAGACAGATGTCCATTATGGGGATAGATAGAGCAAATAGCTACCATGAAGCCGCTGAGTATTACGATCTCTTCGCAAGCAACTACGATTTGGACTTTTACAGATCTATGGCTGATAGCGTTGAAGGCTCTATCCTTGAGTTGGCATGTGGGACCGGAAGAGTAACTCTTGAACTGGCAAAGCGAGGACATGAGATTGTCGGCCTTGATGCTACTGAAGCGATGCTTTCCATAGCTCGTTCAAAAGCTCAGGCTCTTGGAGCAGACATCCTAGCAAGAGTGACATTCATCTCTGGGAATATCTCTGATTTCAAGCTTAATCGAACATTTGACCTGATAATCATTCCTTCCTCATTCAAGTTCAATCTCACAACGGAGGAGCAACTATCATGTCTTCGAAGCATCAAAGACCATCTCTCACCTGAAGGTCTATTCATTCTGGATCACTTCCCTGGTGGGGTTCAAGCTGAGTATGATGAGCGCAGAGAGGGACCTATCCATCATCAAGGAAGGTCCATAGAGCGACATATCATTGTGAGGTCCAATTTCATTGACCAGCTTCAGCGATTCACAATTACTTATGCAATAACTCATGCTGATGGTACTACTAGTGAGTTTACTACGACTAACACTCAAGCATTGATTTTTGAGCGGGAGATTGAATTGCTTCTTAGACTATCAGGGTTCACTATCAATGACGAATATGGTGATTGGGATTTCACCCCTCCATCTGATTCATCTGGTAGAAGGATATTCATACTTGAATCAAAATAACACCTGACTGCTATCCTTGCTGATTGGAATGGTCACAAACTTGGTTTGTTTCTAATCGGATTCTCACCATGCCTCTCGCAAGAGCTCTTCAATCATCTTACGATACTAAAGGTGTTTTTCAAGGTACTCAATATTGAACTCGATGATATCCGGTTTTGACACAGCTCCATGCCCAGGAACAATCCAATCAATATCTAATTCTTTCAACCGTTGCAGATTTGATATCCAAGCCTCTATTTTAATTGAATCCGGTCTGATATTCGGATCCCTGCCTTCAACAACTACATCGCCTGTAAAAAGCACCTTGGCCTTTTTGTGATACACTGCGATATCTCCAGGAGTGTGTCCTGGAACTGATAGGATTTTGATTTCATCTTCAATGTCGAGTATCACATCTTTAGTGATTGCTTCATCTGGTTCACTAACGACTACATTTCCAAGAACATCCTCAGGATTGAACTTCTCTCTTATTCTACATGCAATCGAGTTGCTAGATAGGTCTCCCATGGTTCTCATTATTTCTGCAGAATGGGCATGCGCTAATACATGAGCTCCCCTTCTTTTCATTGCATCCATACCGAAACAGTGGTCAGTATCTTTGTGCGTGAGAATTAGGAGTAAATCTTCTTCTCCTGTCATCTTCTCCTCTGCAATACTCCATATGTATTCGCCAGAGTGTAATGACATCCCTGAGTCAATGAATATGATTGCTTCCGGTGTCTGGATGATACCAGCATTAACACCAATAGGCGCAAAGAAATGGATTAGTCTGGTTATGGCAGTAACGCCTGGTGCGATTTCTAATACTTGAGGTTCTCCAATGCCTTGAGGTGTCATACTGGGCTTTTGGGTTATATTATATAATATATTCTTATTAACGCCAAAATGAGCTTTATTTTAAACAACCATTGATGAGAGATCTTCAATCATTTCTCAGTCTTTGACCACTGAAATTAACCATCCAATTGGTTCATGATTATATCCTTGTGTGTTTTACTATTGGAGTGGAAAAAAGTAGGCTCCTGCCTATCGTTACAGTTATATCAAGAAGATGCTCCTGAGCAAATATCATTTTAAGGCGGGAAATAAAGCTTCACGGACGAAAGAGAGAGAGCACGTGTTCCAACTCATATAGTGGAAAGAAGTCGTCAGTGGGTTTTGGACCCCTCTTGTACAATCTATCTCTTTTGCAGTCAGTGATAGATAGCTAGATTCTTGTCTGATGAATGATAGGAGTGTGACAAAACTGAGGAACTATCCGACAGATAAACCAGTACTTGTAACATGCGGACTACCCTATGCCTCAGGGGAGATGCACATCGGTCATCTTCGTACATACGTTCCAGCCGATGTCTTCGTCAGACTCCTAAAGAAAATGCGAGTAGACGTCACATTTGTTTGTGGATCAGATACACATGGGACTCCAGTCCTTGTTGCGGCTGAGGCTGAGGGATTGACACCCACAGAAACCTACCAGAAATACCACAATATACTTTCAGAAACATTTCCCAAGCTCAATATCCATTTCGACAACTATGGAACTACTGATGATCCCGAGAACCATGCCAGGACAATCGAAATCGTAAAGACTCTTCAAGAGAATGGTCATATCTATGCTAAGGAAATTGAAACTCCCTTCTGCGATACCTGTGGCAGATCACAGCCTGATCGATTTGTGAGAGGGACATGCCCTCATTGTGGAGCCGATGCTCGAGGTGATGAATGTGATCAAGGATGTGGGAGGTATATTGAACCCGGTCTCATTCTCAATCCCAGATGTGCTGTTTGCGGTAATCCTACTAGACAGATCAAGAGAACACATCAATTTCTCCGATTGAGTGCATTTCAGGATTTCATAGGAGAATACTTAGAGAACGTAGATGGAACAAAGAATGCAAAGAATTTTGCGCTGGGATGGGTCAAGGAAGGCTTGAGAGATTGGTGTATAACTAGAGACCTAGACTGGGGAGTAAAATTTCCCGGAGATGATTCACTTGTTCTCTATGTCTGGGTTGATGCACCTATTGGGTATATGTCAAGTACCGAGGAATGGGCAAAGGGGATTGGCAAGCCAAATGAATGGGAGAAATATTGGAAGCCTGGCGATGGACGTCTTGTCCATTTCATTGGTCTGGATATTGTTCAACACCACTGCATATTTTGGCCATCTCTACTGAAAGGTAGTGGATATAATCTTCCATTCGCGATTGTAGCATCTGGCATGGTTAAGATACGCAATCACAACTTCAGCAGAAGCAGAGGCTATGTTGTCTGGATTCGAGAGGATTATCTCGAAAAGGGATTGAACCCCGATTACCTCAGATACTATATGGTTTCATTTACGGGTCATACCCGAGATCTTGACTTTGCTTTTGATGCCTTTGCAGATAAAGTGAATACAGAGCTCGTTGGAACATTTGGGAACTTCATTTACCGTGCACTGCATTTCACGAAGAAGCATTTTGGCAAGATTCCTGAAGGAATACTTGATCCAGTTCTTGAAACTGAGATTAAGCAGAGTATCGAAACTATCACTGATGCAGTGAACGAATATGAATTGAAAAAAGTCGCAGATGAAATACTTCGTTTGGCATCGGTTGGGAATGAGTACTTCCAAAGCAATGCGCCTTGGTCATTAGTCAAGGAAGATAAATCAAAAGCTGCAAATGTTCTATACAACTCCCTTGTCCTCTCAAAGGCTCTTGCAATTCTAATAGACCCCATTATGCCAAGTATTGCGGAGGCTATTTGGACTCAGCTTGGATATGATGGTCCAGAAGTCCACAATGCATTTCTTGAAGATGCATTGAAGCTTCTTACTGCAGGAGCAGACCTTGGTGAACCTGAACCTGTGATATCAAAGATCGACGACGACCTACTCAAGGAACTTAAGAAGAACATCGATACTCGAATAAAGGCAGCAGAGGCGAAAGAGAAAGGTGAAGAACCAATGACAGAAGAATATGTAAAGTTCGAGGATTTCAAGAAGATGGACCTACGGGCAGGGAAAATACTCTCCTGTGAGAAGGTCCCCAAGAAAGACAAACTCTTGCTAATAGAAGTGGACATTGGAACCGAGAAAAGAACCATAGTCACTGGTCTAGCTGAGATGTATTCCTGTGATGAGCTGACCGGAAAAACCGCGCTTTTCCTAACAAATCTTGAACCCAAGAAGATTGGTGGTATTGAGAGTCATGGGATGATCATTGCAGTTGAACATGCCGAGAAGGAAGGAAATTGGGTACCCGTCTGGTTGAAAGACCTTCCACCTGGGAGCAAGGCTGCATAGCTATTTATTGGGGCTTGAAAGATCAAGCCCGTCCCCTTCTTTTTTATCGAACCTTTCATAACGATTTGAACGAAGCCAAGAATATGCCTGATATTCGCATTATGCCAACGACATTTCTCTCAGATAATCAGACTATTGTTGGTGATTTTGTCCTTCCCGATGGAGATGGTCCGTTTCCAGGAATATGCAAATTTCACGGATTACCAGGAGGACCCGACCAGGTCAGAGGTATCGCGTCTGAGCTAGCACGACATGGCTTTGCAGTTCTTACTTTTGACTTTCGAGGGTTCAGGCGGAGTGAGGGGTTATTCAGCTTGAAGGGCATGATAATAGATGCCATTAATGCATTGGACCACCTGATTGAAACTGATCTCGTGAGAAGAGATTGGCTAGGCGTATATGGTGCCAGCTTTGGAGGTGCAGTGGCTGTATGTACAGCAGTAAGGGACGATCGTGTCAAGGCTGTCTGTATTCGTGCTCCCGTATATGACACACTTCATTTTGCTCAGATGCCCTTCTTCCATTCATTACCTGACGAAGTATATCTGGATATGGCTCAAGCATTCAAAGGAGTTGATGATGTTTCAATTAGAGAGAGAATGCTTGAACAACTTGTCAAGGATGCAGATTATATCAATCCTAGGGATGAACTAGTAGAGATTGCTCCTCGTTCTTTGTTCATCACTACAGGTGGCCGAGATGAGGTGATTGATTCAGCGGGTGTAAGGAATCTTTTCGAGAGAGCTCGTGAGCCAAAAGAGTTCCTCTTGATCGAAGATGCAGACCACCAACTGACTGATGCTACCTCGCGCGAACAGACGCATCGAGCTGTCATCGAGTGGTTCCTCAAACAAATACCCCTATGAGGTGTTCAAATGATTCTCTATATCTTACGTCATGCTCAAACACGAATTGACCAAGCTCGACCTGCGCATGAATGGCACCTCTCCCCAGAAGGTGTAGTAGCCGCAAATGAGCTCGCTCACTCACTTGTCTTCAAGAATATTGATTGCATCTATGCTTCAGCCGAACCCAAGGCTCAAGAAACAGCTAAGCCGTTTTCAGAGCTATTTGATCTTAGGATTAACACTCATTCTGGTCTGAATGAATTGTATCGTGGTGAGGACACCTCTCTTTCTCAGGATGAATATCTATCCAATATCAGATGCATACTTCAATTTCCACCGATTCAAGTTGAAGGATGGGAATCGCCAGCTTTGGCACTGTCACGCTTTGCGAATGCGGTTTCTGATATTGAATCAGAAGAATATGATAGTGTGCTGATTGTATCCCATGGATTGGTGCTTTCTTTGTTCTTCTCTTCTCTGCTGAATATACATGAATCACTATATGAGCGATGGAGGAAGTTGAGATTTCTTTCTTGGGGGCAAATCTCTAACGGTATTGTATTGCGTGACTTGGTATAATAGCAAACACTAAAATCAACACATTCATACTTTCTTCATCTTGGAGCGAGGTTTAGGATGACGAAAAGGTTTCTTACACTAGGATTGTTGGTATTCCTCAGTCTACTTGCATTACCATTACCTATAAGCGCACATACCCCTGGTCCGATGATTCTGGACTATAACGCTGATACTGATACTCTCACTGTAACTGTGACACATGTCGTCAGCACTACTGAACACTATATTGCTTCTCTCCAAGTTTGGAAGAACGATGTTCCGGTGGAAACGAAGACATATACGAGTCAGGAATCGAATTCAGGTATGGACGATACGTTCACGATTGACGCAGTCAACGGAGATGTACTAAAAGCAACTGCAACATGTAGTATAAGCGGCTTCGTGACTCAGGAAATAACAGTGACAATTGGAACAACTGCGACAAGCGAAACCACTACTGAAACACCTGGAACATCTTATACTCCCCCACTTGATTCTATGCTTCTATATGTTGCAATAGCTGCTGCTGGAGTAATAGTGGTCGTTTTGGTGATCTGTCTTCGAAAGCGCTAGAGCCTAGTGCCTTCGAAACATCCAAGAAAACTATAGGGTTTCCTTAAACCAAGAGCCTATGACCTTAGCTGCAAAACCGAGAACAAAGGTCACGATGCATATTAAACCCCCCGCAAGAACCCAGTATGTTTCAGGCGATAAATTCGCAAAGAGGAAGATGGAAATTGGTGAGAATATGAATCCCATGATTGACATTGCAGAAAATAATATGATGCCATGGGCTAGTAACCGAGGCCAATATCTCTGAACCGAGAAATCCCATAGCCATTTGCAGATATCAGCATTCACCCATGGTATTGAGATTAGAGCTATGAGCATGATGATGATGGTACCGATATACCCAGTGAAGACCTCGAAGGGATACCCATAAAATCCAACTCCAAAAGTAATGAGTTGTGTGGCAAGTGTGAAGACAAAACCATGAAGAAAATATTTTCCAATAATTTCGATGGACGATGGACCAGATATCTGAGATGCTACTTGTATGTCACTTTCGCCAATAATACTCATGAAACTCCACTCAGCAATTCTCTGCTGAGTGACTTATGTCCCTCTGTGTTGATTTACCTTTCGCCCTAATCAGATTCGCTTTCCCATACTCCTGATTTCCTGTGACAGGCTCATTTCTTCTTCTTCTTTGTGTCCGACTTTTTCGAATCTTTCTTTGGCTCTGCCTTCTTGATGGTCTTCCGACTTGATACGATGTTCTTCTCGGTTTTTGATATTTGAATCGTCTTGGCTGTAGAAACGATTTCCTGACCACCCTCTTCTGTTAGGATACCTTCTCGAGTGATTCTTTTTGCCTTCTCAATCCGCTCTTTCCTAATGATTGTTGAGCCAAGCTTAGTGGCAAAAGCTGCCATCCTTGTTCTAATGCGAACTTGGTTTCTTTCGTTGAACATTATGACAGGAAGTATGAATGCCATGACGAATAAGGGCAATCCCATAATCAGGAGCAATGCATTGAGTAAATTCTGATCAGCAAAAAGCGTTCCAGCTAGCAAATGTGGAAGAAAGTGGGTGTTGAACATTGTAAGTGGGAAGGCGATTAAGGCGAAGCCTCCAAATATTCCACTCACCCATCTTCCAACTCCTTGAGTATCAGGACACTGTCTAATGGCCATCTTATTCTCCTTTAGATGAGTCACAATCCCTGAATCATTTAGAATCCAAGTAGGCATGAATAGCAGTAAAGATATTGGCATGAATAGCAGGGCACCCATCAATGAGAGCGTAGCGTAATCCAAGGAACCTACGACCATCTCACTGATATTCTGATACTGAGGAAATACCCATGGCTGAATCAATACTCTCATCATATCTGAAGAGGCAACGCTGAACAAAGCTGGTGCGGCTGCTCTCCGAATCATGTGCCTTCCTTCAAAAACGGTGCCAATATTCATGATGTTCATCTCATAGGACGCAGCTCTGATCAATCTATTTGTGAACAAGAAGCCCATAGCAATGGGTAAAGCAAATATCATATACTCCAAAAATAGAATTGGAATCGAAGCTAGGAGAAGAATGAGAATAAAGTCTGAAAGTTGGATGCCTTGCCAGAATAGAACATCCAATCCAGAGGGAACGAGATTCCTTGTCTGGTCCCAAATAATGAATGCGGCGGTCCCGCCAATCACAATAAAATAGAGCAATGCGGTAGCATATCTTGTCCTACGTGCCATTCTAGGTCATAAAATAGGTGAAATCTATGCATCTAAATTTAATGGTTAAAATCAACGCATATTCTTCCTTGCTTTTTCATTGGGTTAACCTAAATAGAGTGCTTGTTCTGATTCTATTGGCGATATGATTGACCATACGACGAGCAAGAATTGAGGATAAGGACTCACTAGGAAAATTAGCTAGATATTCCTTTAATCCTCCTGAATGGATTCGCGAGATAATAGACTCAACCTTTAGCCAATTCCATGATCAATTCTATTTGGTTGAGGATGATGGCAGACCGATTGCCCGAGCTCGAATGATTCCATTTGAGCAAAACATTCGCGGTGTATGGAAAAGGATGGGCGGCATTGCTTCAGTATCGAGTGCTCCGGAAACTCGTCGGAAGGGGCACATTCGGGACCTTATGATTTTCCTCCTAAAAGAGATGCATGAGAGTGATATCCCATTCACTACCCTATATCCCTTCAAAGAGGAATTCTACGCCCGTTTTGGATATGTTCCTTCTCAACCAAAAATGATGTTTCAGATAAAGGCCGATACACTTCGTCTATGGGATGTTCCAGAAGACTACACAGTCCTACGCATTCCTTTGAAGGATGGTTTCGAATATGCAAAGAAAATCTATTCCGATTCGATAGACTCTATCCATGGATCTGTAAAGCGTGGTGATGAAATTTGGAGAGAGTATCTCGCTATCGAGAATGAATACGCATTTGTATTGAAAGGCAGTGAGCCCCTTGCTTATATGAGATATCGGATTGAAGGATTTGGATCATTTTCAGGAGGCGATAGGGATGGTCGCCTGTTCTGCAGTGAGATGCATTGGTCTGATATTGAAGCACGAAATGCATTGCTCAATTACATGTACGGTCATGTAGATCAAGTGGTGACTGTGAAGGTCCCTGTAGCCCCAATAAATCAAGACTACTGGCATTGGACCAAGAGGTTCAATATCGGTGATACAAAAATAGAAGCCACCGGTGTACACATGGCTAGGATTGTAGATGTAGTATCCTGCCTGTCAGATATACCTGTATCGGGAACTGATTCTATCACGGTTGAGGTCAAGGATGCTATTTGCGATTGGAATAATGCGATCTATGAACTGACTTCAGATGGAACCCATCTAAACGCAAAGACTTCAGATACAAAGGAAGTTGATGCTCGAATCACGATTGAAGGACTCACCTCTCTTGTCTATGGAACTGGTTCTGTAGAAACTCTTGTTGCTACTAAATGGCTTACAGGAACGAAATTAGATGTGCTAGGACGATGGTTTGAACCAAGACTACCTTGGCTTACAGTAGATTTCTGAATCAGCATGTGCAGTCTATCATTAGTCGAATCCTCTCACCCAACTCTGATTTCACACACGAATCCTTTTTCAAATACGATTCTTACTAATTCTTGGTGATTTGCATATGGCAAC
This sequence comes from Candidatus Thorarchaeota archaeon, assembly GCA_048884965.1. Taxonomy (GTDB): domain Archaea; phylum Asgardarchaeota; class Thorarchaeia; order Thorarchaeales; family Thorarchaeaceae; genus MP5-2226. The sequence goes on from JBHLQH010000001.1 coordinate 312,250, forward strand.
TATAAAGAAGGCCATGATAACTGATTTCAAAAAGTTCAAGGCCGCCTGGGAGAAAGATGCTGGAAAGCCTGAGAACACGATCATGTACTATGTTATCGCTGCTTTGAACATTGAGAATGATCCAAAAGAAGCTGAAGCGATGATGACGATTCTGGTTCATAACGATCATTGTCTGCCTGACAAGAAGAGTCCCTCAGGACTCAAGTTGGGACGAAGTGCGAAGTACTTCATTGGTCAATTCAAGAAGAATCCACGAATCGCAGCTTCCTATGTAGGTGGTACTCCTGAGAATGGTTACAAATTCACGAAGTCCGAACTTGTCATGACCGTGGTGAGTAAGCAAGACTATCAGAAGGGTTTCAAGATTTTCATACAGAGCGGCGGAAAGGACAATCCGACTCCATTGCAGGTTCGTGAGAACAGCTCTGGCCAGTGGAAGCTCATAGAGTATAGCTCTGTCTGTACTGGCGTCAAGCCAACACCTCAGGAGAAGGGCGATTTCTAATACATTGGGTCCGTAAGGACCCTCTCACTTTACTTTTTTATACCATCTCTAGAGAATTAGTTTCTTTAGTTTCTTCAAAGTTGGAATATCTCCTTTGATAACAATCTTTCCACTTGTGTATGCCTCTATTGAATCAATAGTATTATCTAAAATTCCAAAGAAAACGGATGAATCCATCGTGATTCCAAACTCGGTTTCTGCAATTCCCACTCCTAACGCATCGATAGCAGAATTCCCAATCTGTAGAAACGCATCGACATCGATATCCGGAAAGGTGAGTTGGATGGTTTTGTTGAAGTATTCGAACTCAGTCTTGATTTCTGGGTCCTCGAAGACACGCTTGAGTTTCCGAAGTTCCTCCAATATTCTCTCTTTCGTCATTGAGATTACCTACCTGAGATGAATGGATGGACGTTATATCTTCTCTGCACGAATGGAGTATTTCATTCATTGGAGAATCAAATGAGAGTATACACTGACATAGTGACTGACCAGGGCGTATCTTTCACTATCGCATCGATCCACCAAACTAAGATGAAGTGCCCCTCTATGGCAGCAGTGCCAAGTCGTAGGTCTTCCTGCAATAGAGGTGTACTCCATCCTCCCATAATCAAGTAATCAGAACGGAATTCAGAATCTGGGTCATCATCAGGGGTATAGTGTGCGAGGAATGTAGCTAGGTCGCACTGATACATTTCAAACGCCCAATCTTCCATCTCATCATTCGGTCCGATGTCTATCGAATATTGAACGTACACTTCCTGCTCTGGCTCAATATCAAGAGGTGTGAAATAATACTCTGGA
>JBHLQH010000002.1:0-67842 GCA_048884965.1 Candidatus Thorarchaeota archaeon
TTATCAACAATAGGACCAGAATTCTCCATCTCAACAGATGCGAGATTTCGATGAGCAGTGCTCGTGAGTGATAGCACTAGTAGACTTGTGAAAAGAATCGTAACTATCCTCCGAAACCACATTAAAGAAACCTACCTCTCGACTATACCAAGTGTATCAATACATCATATCTCTTGTTGTGTAAGCACAAACATGATTGTTATAGGATATGTTATCCTATGAACGCGAATCTATTGCTATTACTTCAGATAGGATATCTTGGCGAATTCTCGTAAATCCTTTCTTTTCCTCGCCTCAGCTATGCTCATACCTTCAAGCTCTATTCCTAGTCGCAGAGAGGCCTTGTCGATCCATTCTTCCCGGAGGTCTCGAGCCATGATACTAGCAGCTGCTACCGCTGTTACTCTTTCAGCCCTATGCATCTGTTCGAGTGGAATCTTTGATAGGTCGATTTTCTTACCAAGTCGTTCAAGCGTCTTGTTCTTATCAAACTCGTCCACGACGATTCTTGGCTTTGCCTTTATCTTTCTGATCTTTGAATAGACTGTACTGATAACCTCAGTATGTGCCCATGCAAGGAGATCGTTTAGGTTCTTCCCCTCAGCATGCATCTCTTTCAACCGATCTTCGAAAACCTTTGGAGGAATAAGAAGGGTTTCAATCGCAAGTGAGTTCTCCTCAATCTCATATGCAAGTTCACCTATTTTTCCAGCGGAGAGTTCCTTGCTGTCCATGACCCCAACGCTTCGAAGGTAGATCTCCTGCTTCTCATTCAATGCAACTGCCGCGACCGTAAGAGGACCTAGCCACTCTCCCTTCCCCGCCTCATCAGAACCAATTGTAATAACATTCATGGAGTCCTTCGAGAGGCTTTGCACAGCAGTTGTAAGAAGAGAAGCAGTCTCAGGAGAGTTCGCTACTATCTTTCCACTTGTATAGGCAACAATCACGCCTCCAGCGTAGTAGAATCTAAAGGCCTCATATTGATTTGAGGTTGTACGTTGATGGGTATTATCGAAATCTAGTAGGAATACTCGAAGCTCATCCAATTGTTCCTCAGGAATTTTGACGACATACGGATCCAAGTTTCACTCACTCCTTACATAGATGACATCGCCAGCTCTAATGGAATGCACATCTCCAGAATCATCTTCCACAACAAGTAATCCATCGTCCTTAATCTCTTTGGCGACACCTTGAACCTGTCTATCACCCATATCAACGATCACTTTTGCACCCAACGTCCCACAGATGTTGTTATACACTTGACTCACCTTTGAAAGAATCGGATCACCTTCTAACCACCAATCGATCCTACTCACTATTTCTACTAGCAAATCCTCCAAGGAACTGTCGCATCCGCACTCCATCTTGATCGAGGTGGCAACATCCTGCAAATCCAGAGGGAATCCTTCAGTCATGTTGTTCACGTTGATACCTATACCAAGAATAACATAGACTTCTTCATCCCATTCTTCCTGCTTGATGATTAGTTCGGAGAGAATCCCACAGAGCTTCCTCTCATTCACTAGGATGTCATTTGGCCATTTCAGATGAGGTGTCAAACCTGATTCTGTCTTGACTGCTTCATGAACACAACAAGCAGCCATCAATGCATAGAGTGCATATGAGCTGACATCCTTGTTCGCCTTAAGAACAATTGAGAAGTAGAGACCGCCTTTTGGAGAATGCCAGGTCCTTGTCATTCGACCTTTCCCCGAAGTTTGCTCATCTGCAACAACAATAGTACCTTCTGAGTCCGGACTATCTATGAGAAGTTTTGCATAGGTGTTTGTGGATCCAATGGCTTCCAGAACTATAATCCTATGTGCAAGGGATCGTAATCGAAATCCCGACTCTATTCTCTCCTTCTCAATCATGTATGAACCTCTGAAATAGCTTGATTTCAGTTGTTCTTATGAATTCTTCAGTGTCAAAACCTTCTACAATCAGCAAAATGCACAATCTAATTCATTCAGAGTTTGTTTATATTGTACGGAACTTGCGATATCCTAGCGAGTGGTTCAAATGCCAAGCTTTGCAGGAGCGGTATTACTACCGGATTCAAAGAAGACTCTGCTCTTCAAGAATAGAGATCTCAAAAGTGCGAATTACAGAGATGAGATATTCTATGATGTCGATTGCTTCGGAGTTCGAGGTATCGATGTTGTAACTGACAAGGTCGCGGGACTCGCTGTTGGGGTCAATCGCTTTGGTCTTGCTGTTGCAAATACCCATGTCATGCATTCAGATGATCCGTCCTACCATCTTCTCACTGAACAGATCCTGATGTTCGCAAAGGATGCTGAGGATGGATTGGCACTCGTTGTAGAGCATCTGAAACAAGGGAGGAAATATCAATGGGGAAATGTTGTCTTAGCTGATAGCAATAGTGCACTCGTAATCGAAATCGCTGGAGCAGAGCACTCGATGGAGTGGTCACAACGGAAGGTCCTACGTACCAGCCATCACATCATGCTCGATACGGAGGATACCATTCGAGCTCAAATGGGAGAGTCACAGATCTTCGAATCCTCAGTCAAGAGAGTCGAGCGAGGTTATGACCTACTCAGAGAGGTTTCAAGTAAGAACGGCGTTTTCAATCTCTTGAAGGACCACGGAGATTCACAAGGGCAATCAAGTCTTTGCAGACATGTGGATCCAACTGGTAACTTGGTGACAGCAATGAGCTATGTGATTGAGATTGACTTTGATCTGGAATCAGGAAAGCCAAAGATTGTCTTCCATGTTGCAAATGGGAATCCTTGTTCAACTGAATACAGAGCGATTCCACTCGTGTTTCCAGCAGATGAGGAAATCATGAAACGAGCTGCGCAGATGTACTTCCCCTAAGTCATATCGACATGCTCTTCGTCATCAATGATCTCTATCACTAGCTGACCTTCTTGAGCGGCCTTGACAGCTGCGAGTTCTTCCTCTTTTGATTTGAAGAATGAATAGAAGAGGATGACAGCTAAAATATAGAGTCCAGATACTAGGATGTAGGGTATTCTATACAAACCAGCAGCAAGTAGCATACCCCCTATGTTGGCTGCGACACCCCTGACGAAGGAATCACCAGTTCGTACAATACCAGTTGCAGTCGCCCGTTCTTCCTTTGTAAGACATTCCATGAATAGCGCACTAGATACAGGTCCTCCCATGTTCATCAACGCAGTCCTAGCAACATACGCAATCACTGCTAGATAGAGAACAGGAGCCCAAGCGATCATCAGGAGAAATGGAACTGATAGTGCTTCTGTGAGAACCACAGTGCGAACCTTTCCGATCCTGTCAGAAAGAGCTGGGGCCGCGAAATTCCCTACAGCAAGGACTATCGTGTTTATTCCGAAGATGACACCAATCAGGGATGAATCTGCGGCGAATTCTTGTGCGAAAAAGATATTGAAGAAGAGGACTATCATGCCTGCGCCGAGTCCGACAGTCGTTACAGTCGTAGCATATTGTCCGATGAACTTCCAGTTTCGTACGTTTTGAAGCCCGAATTTGGATATGGCATTTGTAACGACATCTTGTGACATTGGTAAGACCATAACAGTGCCTAATAGCATGGGAACAAGACTGAACCATAACGTAAGCCGATAGGGCAGGAAGAAGCTCACTGTGGTGCCCATCGAGGCGCTTAGAAATCCAGGTAAGAAGCCGCCCAGAAGGTTGCCAGCAAGGACTGAGAGCAGCGAGATTCCACTACTAAAACCAAAGAGATGTGCTCGTTCCTCGTTTGTTGATAGGTCAGTTATGTATGGACCCCATGACACTTGGTTGAATGCACTGGAAAGACCCAGAAATATCTGAGAAGCCATGAGTACGCCAGGTTCTAGGGAGGTATATTGGATAAGTATCATGATGAAATTAACAAATAGAGCAATAACCACGATCTTCTTCCGTGCATGTCGATCGGTGAACATCCCGGCGAGGATTGCGATACCAGCAGTGGCGAACATTGATATCGAAAGGAAGAATCCAAGGAAGTCTTCAGAGAATCCGGCTTCAACCATATAGAGATTGAAGATGACGTTACTTATACCAAATGCAAAGGAGCTAAATGCGTTGCTCAAGATATAGAGCCTCGCGTCTCGTTGGAATAGACGCACTCGGTCCATGTAGCTGAGCTTAGCTTGTTGCATAGGGTTTCACATCGCGAGAATGAACGGAGCCGTTGGGGATAGGGATGCACCTATAACAATTCCGAATTGGACATCGTCAAATGGACAAATCTAAATCGGAGATATGAGCCGAATAGAGGCATGAAGAAAATAGACCTTCGAAGTGACACCTGCACTTTGCCAACTGACCAGATGATTGAGGCAATTGTACAAGCTCATCAAGATGGAAGGCTTGGTGATGATGGTGTTGGTGAGGATGAGGTGGTAAACGAGCTACAACATAAAGCAGCAAGGATTCTGGGAAAGGAGAAAGCCTTACTTGTTACTTCAGGCACGCAAGGGAATCTCATCTCAATGTTTTCACAGACCAACAGAGGTGATGAGGTTGTGATAGAGAAGATGTCCCATACCTACCTGTTTGAGGGAGGTGCAATGGCATCGCTTGGCGGTTTATATCCGAAACCTGTCGAAGGCATACGTGGATATATACCTCCAGAAACCCTAGAAGCCGCTATCAATCCTGATGACGAGCATTATGCAAAGACATCTCTAGTTATTCTTGAGAATACACATAGCTATGCTGGAGGGACCGTGATTACTCCAGAACAAGTCAAATCACTGAGTAAAGTTGCAAGAGATTATGATTTGAAAATTCATGTAGATGGAGCCCGTCTTTTCAACGCAGCAGTAGCTCTTGATATTCCTGCACGGAATCTTGTCGAGGATGTCGATTCAGTTCAAATCTGCTTGAGCAAAGGTCTCTCAGCACCAGTTGGTTCAATCATTGCAGGAACTGAGGAATTTATCCATGAGGCACATCGTATGAGAAAGAAGATGGGAGGAGGCATGCGACAGGCAGGAATCATCGCCGCCCCGGGGATAATAGCAATTGAGAAGATGATTGATCGATTGAAGGATGATCATGCGAATACGAAACTCCTCTACGAGCGACTGTCCCGAATATCTCAGTTACATATAGAAGAACCCGATACGAACATCCTCTTTGTTAACACCGACGACTTAGGTATCGATGCGATGCAGTTCTCAGAAGCATTGGCAAAGAAAGGGATACTGGTATATGGCGAATACGGTACCCGCACTAGATTTGTGCTGAACCGAATGGTCAGCAGAGAGGACACTCTCGTTGTGGCGGACGCAATTGATGAAATCGTCCAGAAGCTCAGCGGATAGATTAGCTGATTACTCTAGATCTAGCGTCAGCCAGCATCCTATTGCAATGATCAGACCAATCTGGTGCAAGTTTCAAAGCATGCTCCGCACAGTCAATGCATTCTTTATACTGGCCAAGCTGGTAGTGTAGTTTCGCCTTGTAGAACCACGCATGTGCATATTCGTTGTTGATCTGAATTGCCTTGGAGTAAGCTGACAGCGCCTCATCATATCGTCCATTAGCTTCATGACTCTTCGCCTTACGATAGAAGTCAAAGTGATTGGTTGTCTCCTCAGACACCCGTGTTACCTCCAAGTGTATGTAATATACAATTAATCAAATAAACTCTTGGAGGTTAGATTTGCTTGGTAATATCACCCTATTCTGACTCTTGGCAAAGCTCAAGAAGAACGCCAGATGTAGATTTGGGATGTATGAAGGCGATTTTCATTTCATGAGCTCCAATGCGAGGCGTTGGGTCAATCAAACGGACCTCGTGTGCTGAGTGTTTCTCCAGGTCTTCCTCGATTGTGCTGGTTCTAACAGCGATGTGATGGATTCCAGCCCCTCGTTTCTCAAGGAATCCAGCAATAGGACTATCTGGTGATGTTGGCTCCAAGAGTTCAATACGACTCTCACCGATTTTCAAGAATGCAACCTTTACCTTCTGCTCCTCAACTACCTCACTCCCAGTATATTCGAGCCCAAGAACATCTCGATAGTATGGGAGTGCCTCATCAATGCTGTTAACAGCAATACCAATATGATCAATCTTCTCGATTCCCATCTCCTTCTCACCTCAGATAATGTCAGGTGCCTTATACTCTCCGAAGACACTGCGTAGGACATCGCAAATCTCACCGAGAGTTGCGTAAGCTTTTACTGCTGCCAGTATCAATGGCATTAAATTCGAAGACCCAACAGCACCTTCTCGTAATGCTTCTAGCGTTGAAGTCACCTTTGCATTGTCACGATGTTGTTTCAATTCATTAAGTCGTTCAATCTGTGACACTTCTACAGTTGGATCCACGCGAAGATAATCAAATGTCCGCTCTTCTTCAACAGTGAACTTATTCACACCAACAACGACTCTATCGCCTCTATCGACCATCCTCTGAAACTCATAGGCAGCAGCGTGGATCTCCTTCTGAATGTAACCTTCCTCAATAGCTGCAGGAGCTCCACCCATAGAATCTATTCGCTCGATGTACTCCATCGCCTTCCGTTCAATCTCGTTTGTTAAATGCTCAATGTAGTATGAGCCAGCAAGAGGGTCTACAGTATCTCCCACACCAGACTCGTAGGCGATTATCTGTTGAGTGCGAAGTGCAATTTGTACTGAATCCTCGGTAGGAAGCGAGAGCGCTTCATCACGTGAGTTCGTGTGTAAGGATTGAGTCCCTCCCAAAACCGCCTGTAATGCCTGTAGAGTTACCCGTACAATATTGTTATCGGGTTGTTGAGCAGTCAGGGTACACCCAGCAGTCTGAGTATGGAATCTCATTAATGCCGACTTGTCATCTTTCGCATGGAAGCGTTCCTTCATTATTCGTGCCCAAAGCCTCCGAGCACACCGGAATTTTGCTATCTCCTCAAGAAAATCAGAGTGACTGCCAAAGAAGAATGAAAGACGAGAGGCGAAATCGTCGACATCAAGTCCAGTCTTGATTGCTGCTTCGACATAGGCGATACCATCAGCAATTGTGAATGCAACCTCCTGCACTGCTGTCGATCCAGCTTCTCGAAGGTGATATCCACTTATGGAGATAGTATTCCAGAGCGGCATCTTCTCAGAACAGAATTGAAAGATGTCTGTTGTTAGCCGCATGGATGGCTTTGGAGGGAAGATGTAGGTGCCACGGGCAGCGTACTCTTTGAGAATATCATTCTGGATAGTGCCTCGTAGCAGATCCATAGACACACCCTGCCTTTCAGCGACTGCTATATACATTGCAAGAAGTACACTTGAGGGTGCATTAATCGTCATGGAGGTACTGACCTTGTCAAGAGGAATGGAATCAAATAAGACCTCCATGTCAGCCAATGAATCTATAGCAACACCAACCTTACCGACCTCACCTCTAGATAGAGGATAATCTGAGTCATAACCTATCTGCGTAGGCAGGTCAAACGCAACCGACAGACCTGTCTGCCCTTGCTCTAGGAGGAACTTGAATCGTTCATTTGTTTCCTTGGCTGTAGCGAAGCCGCTGTATTGACGCATGGTCCAGAACCGACCCCGATACATTGTCGGCTGAACCCCTCGGGTGTATGGATAGAGACCTGGAAAACCGAGATTATTGTTGTAATCAAGGTCATCAACATCGAGTGGTGTATAAAGTCGCTTCACAGGAATACCAGAGATAGTCTTGAATTCTTCTTCACGCTCTGGAAAACGTCCTAGACTCTTCTTAACGACATTCTCGTCCCAGTCCCGAAAGAACTCGGAAATGTCAGTTCCCTTTGTCATGTTAAACCACCTATCCTCTACATTTGACTAAGAATTCAGTGATGAGCTTTTCAGCGACTGAATAAGGGTCCTCTTTTCGAAGGGCAATCTCACGTATCGCGGCCTCATATTCAGGTCGCCCTCGCAGACTTGCCAGTAGCTCCCGGGTCAGCTTATACTCCATAAGCTGCTCTAGTTCCTCTCTGCTACGTCGAAGACCACGTGCCTCAAGTTGTCCACTAGATTCGAGGTATGAAAAATGTGCATCAATCCTATCAACAAGGTCGGGGATTCCTTCACCAGTCCGCCCATTTGTCAGAATAACAGGAGGGCGCCACTCACCCATCTTCTGATCGGTATCAAGCATGGCATTGATTTCTGTCACTTTCTTATCAGCACCAGGCAGGTCTGATTTGTTGACAACGAAGATATCTGCAATCTCCATAATCCCAGCTTTGATAGCTTGAATGTCATCGCCACTACCGGGAACGTCTGTTACAAGGACCGTATGGGCAATCTCAATGACCTCAACCTCGGATTGCCCAGCTCCGACAGTTTCAACAAGAATGATATCCATTCCAAAGGCATCAACAGCTCTAACAGCATCAGAAGTTGCTCTGGCGAGTCCTCCAAGATGACCTCTTGTGCCCATGCTCCTCACAAATACATCTTTGTCCAAGCTATGCTCTTGCATACGAATACGATCCCCAAGCAATGCACCACCTGAAAATGGGCTGGATGGATCAACGCAAATGATCCCAACGGACTTCTCTCGCTTTCTGTACTCTGTTGTGATCCGAGTAACCAAGGTACTTTTTCCGGATCCGGGGGGACCGGTGACACCAATAATCATTGCATTACCTGTACTCTTGTACAATCGACCAAGAACCTCAGATGCTATGGGATCTTCGTCTTCGATGAGAGAAATCAACTTAGCTAGGTCTCTTCTTCTCCCGCTAATGACTCCTTCAACGAGCTTTTCTACAGACACCGCAATACTCCTCATAGACAGCTAGCTATTTTATGACGTTGTTGTTGATGTAGTCGATAATTTCTTGCAAGGGAGTTCCAGGTCCAAAAACCGCAGCAATACCAGCCTCTTTCAACATGGGAACATCATCTTCAGGGATGATGCCTCCAGCAACGACTAGGATCTCCTCAGCCCCCTCTTCTCGGAGTAGCTCTGTAATCCGGGGGAATAATGCATTGTGAGCACCACTTAGGATGCTTAGGCCAATTACATCTACTGCTTCATCGACTGCAGCACGAACAATCATCTCGGGAGTCTGTCTAAGTCCCGTATAGATTACTTCCATTCCTGCATCTCTTAAAGCACGAGCTACGACCTTAGCCCCACGATCATGACCATCAAGCCCTGGCTTTGCAACGAGTACGCGAATTTTCTTAGAACTCAAGAGCACACCTCAGGTTGTTATCTGGTATCGCGAATCTTCACGGTCGTGATATAAAGGCTTTCGATTGTTGATAAATACCATCGAATAACATCCACACAGCATTTTGCACATTGAGAAAGGGAAGTGATGGCTCCTTGTGAGCCATCACAACATTGTACTACTGACCCATTCGCTTTCGGAGGAACACAACTGAAATCAGAACAATTAGTACTACTCCAACAATAATGACGCCCTCTATGACACCAAAGGGTAATCCTGCAGGGGGAACATCAATCATGCCTGCCAGGTTGAGTTTCATGATGAACATATCATTACTTCCACTATGGGTCCCTTGATAGGCGTCTTCAACAGGAAAATCTGGAGAATCAGTGTAGCCAAAGATGACAATGGTGTCATTTGAATGCCAAGCAACGCCCATTCCAATATCATCACGTGTTCCTCCAAATAGTGTCGAAAACAAGAGTGAACCATCCTGATTCAACATCACTAGCAATGAATCGTAATATCTTGATTCAGATATGTTCAGAGGGAATGTCGTTGGAAAATCATTTGAAGAAGTCTGACCTGTGATAAGGATTCGGCCTTGTGAATCTACTTTGATGGCATTACCATAATCCGCAGCAGATCCACCTAGTAGCGTACTAAATACGAGGTCTTTGCCATTCGGAGTCAATTTGGTGATGAATATCTCAGCGCGGTCAACAGGCTCTGCTTGAATGGCATTTAGGCACGGAAAATTATCAGATATTGTATAGCCAGTGACTACTATATTGTCGTTATCATCAATTGCCATGTCATTCGCTGTGTCTAGATCCTCTCCTCCCAAGAATGTAAAGTACTCCAAAGTACCATTTGTAGTATATTTTGCCACAAAGGCATCAGATGATCCTCCCCCGTACTCCTCTTGATAAGCTCCATCTGTTGCAAGTAGTCCATTGGCAATCATTCCAGCTATCACAACATTACCTTCAGAATCAAAACCTATCTGTCTACCATGATCGATTCCTGAAGTGCCTAGATATGTCGAGAAAAGTAATGATTGTCCGTCTGCTTCAAAGAATGATATGTAGACATCCAGATTTCCAGCAGGTACGCTCTGTGTGGGATTAAGTAATGGAAAATCGGTGGACGCAGTAGTACCGGTTATTGCAATTCTACCACTAGAATCCATACCCATAGCGTATAGATAATCACTACCAGTGCCGCCAAAGACCGTTGAGAACAGAAGTGATTGTCCGTCTTCAGAGATCTTGGTGATAAACAGATTAAGTCCTGAGCAATTTGATTCATATGGATTCACCAGTGGATAGTCTGTAGAACCAGTTTCTCCTGCCAGAATGATATTATCCTCTGAATCAACTGCTATTCCTGAGATAAATTCTAGAGCAGAGCCGCCAAGATACGTTGAGAAGATAAGTGAGCCGTTCGGATGGAATTTCGCGATAATGCTATCTCTTGCACCATTTAGGTGGCCTTGATAGGCATTCTTTACTGGAAAGTCATCCGAGTAAGAAGTTCCAACGACTATGATATTCCCTTTCGAATCAACAATAGTATCTCCAAAAGCAAACGATACACCCATGGACTCATCATCAGATCCTCCAAGATAGCTTGAGAACTCGATCAGATCGAGCTGATTGTATCCTGTGGAGGCTTCTACCTGTGAGAATCCTCCAATGAGTAGAAGCATCATGACTACAATCATGAATCCTATTCGTTTGTTAATCCCAATCCCAGTCATTTCTAAATCTACCTTCTCCATTAGATACACTTATTTTATATTTTCTAATTTACGAAATTTGAATAAAAGACATTGCTATCAGAGCAATGATTACATAGAAGATATGCAAGGTTGCAGACAGGATGTTTTCATTAGGAGAGGCAAGACTGCTCAGAGGAAAAGCAAAGAAAATCGAACAGGAGATCGTCAGACTCTATAGAACGATTGGAAAGATGGATGGTCTGAACTCAAAGCAAACAGAAGTCTTCGCCCACCTTAAAATCTATGATGAACTAAGTCAAGAGCAATTGAAGCAACTAACGGGATTTTCTCTAAGTACTATCTCAGTAATTCTGCAATCATTCTTGCAAATGGATATCATTACTCGTAGGATGATTCCTGGAACTCATAAGAATGTGTACAAGATGAAGCCAGAACTAGTAAGGATTACTTACAGACCTCCCACTCAAATTATTGAGAAACTCGAGAAGCTAGATTTGCTCCTTATTTCGAAACAAGAAGAGTTACGAGAATCCGAGGATAAATATCCTATAGCTACGAAATTCCTACATAGACGACTGAATAGTCTTCGAAATTACGTCGAGGCACAACGTAGGTCCATCTATAGAAAGAAGAGATTCCCGTATTTTGAGGAAAACACATCCGAAATCATCCCTTTGGACGAAGTTGTAGTCTTCCCATTTGAAACAAAGGAACTGGAAAGTAAAATTGTGGATATTTTGGGATATTACAAAAGTGATCCCATCGGCAATAGAATTCTGAGTTTCTTTATTACTCATAGAAGCTTAGATCAAGACACTTTGGTTGAAAAAACTGGCTTTTCTCGAAGTACTGTTTCGCGGTATCTACGTGAAGCATTGAAAGGAGATTACATCAATGTCATGCCAAGAGAGTATCGAAAACCGCGGGTCTATTATTTAGAGTCAATGTCAATGAGTATCCTTACAAGGGTACGAACGACTGATGGTTTCGCCTTTTCGCACATCCCAAGATTCCAGGAGATCCTCTCTATGCTCCAATCTACACAAGAGTCAGGCAATAGTGGAGGAGACACCGCAATACTAATTGCTGTGATCCAGAAAACAATCAAACAGCTTGAGGAATTCAAGAATGAAACAAGTTTCTTTCGACAAGCATATGGGGAACTTTTAGAATTCTTGGGGAAGACTGTTCATTCAAATAACCAGACACACTATGAGTAGAATTGAAGAGTATTGGTGTGCTCAAGCATTTTATTGCTCGATGATATGAACGGTATTCTCCCGCCCATCCTTGAATCGTCGAACCAATCCTCTCTCTTCAAGTGCTGTCAGAAGCAGGCTAACCTTTGACTGTGACATGTTCAGACTGCCATAGAGATCCTTTTGCGAACAAGAGCCACCTTTGTTGCGAATGACATCCAGCACCTCTTCTTCTTCCGAGGTTACTCCGACGAATCTCACACGACCTAGTCGTTGCAGACGTTCCACAATTCTTGGAAACATATAGCCGAGAGCTAAACCGAGAATTAGGCAACCCGCTCCTACAGCAAGCAGCTGTGCATCTGATATTCCCGTGAAGATTGTCGAGGATACTCGCATCTGGTATCGTACAATGAAGACCTTTTCCTGCCCCGGTTGGAGCTCTTGAGTGAACCAACTGAAGGCAAGAGATTGGCCGTTCGTAAAATTATAGAGAGCAGTAGGAAAAATTGGAGAAACGGATTCTTCAGAAAGAGTCGATTGGGAAGGAAGGAATGTTGTAAGGGTAAAGTTCCTGTAGGTTGATAGGGGACGGACATAGAAAATCGAGTCAATATATCGAATATCACCAAGAAGGGAAGTTCCCACATCTGACTGAATATCATCAATCTTGACTTTTAGAAAGATATCTGCAGTACCATTCACAGGTAATGATTCATCAAATTGAACGAGTACCGTAGAGTATCGGTCCAACTTAATGATCTCAGCTTCGGCGGGACCCCCATTTACCACAGCATCCTTTAGGCTGATGTCGGTACTCTCAATTCGAAAGGTGACTTCAGTGACCGGTGTTGCACCAATGTTGGTACAGGTCGCGGTAACGGTCAGACCTGCAGTGCCATTCAAATCCAAGTCAATCCTGATGTCGATTGGATCTAAAATGATCTCTTGTATTTGTGCTGCGTCAGCAGGCATCGGGACTATCGACAATGGAACAAGGGCGAATATCGCCATAAGAAGAACAATCTTTCCTGCTTGCTCCAACTTCAACATCACTATCCAATCGCTCCTTTCGTTCCCCACTTGTTTTTCATAGAATCTTCCATTTAAAAAAGAGGTTGGTAGTGAGCAGCAAAGTACTCACTACCTTGGGAAGAACTACCTCTTTCGGAGAAATGCAACTCCAATCGCCAGTATAGCTATGATACCAATTCCGAAGATGAGAATGTAGTCAGGTTCTACCACTCCTGCAGGAGGCGCAGATTCCTCATAAACTCCGATTGATGGATCATGTAAAACTGAGCCACCATCAAAATGAGGATAGGATAGGTACACAGATAGACCGGCGCCAGTTACAACGTATGAAGCAGAAACGTCAACTGTTTCAACGATACCACCGGGCCAAGTAATTGTGGCAACATTGAGCCAGCTGAAGAAGCCTTCAAGTGAGCCAGATTCAGTATTTACAATATCGATTTTCTGGGTACATGTCTGATTCCTCTGCTCAAAACGGGTTTCATTCCCAGAAGGAGTGCTCCAATTCATATTAGAGTTCGCGGTGGCATTCCTCGTCATTTCTCTCGTCTCGAACATATGTTGATACATATTGCCATCCATATTCTCCCTCAAAAGAACCTCCAATGCGACGCTTGCTGTTTCGCTTGAGAATGGGAAGTTACCTATCTCAATATCCATCTTGAGTTCGCTAGAACCTTCAACAGTGTAAGTAGCGCTAACCCCTGAGCTATTGGAAACACTGCCATCATAATCCTCGAGATATATGTGTGCCCAAATCTGTAGGGTGACATCCTCATACTCACTAATTGCACCTTGACCAGGATAGTTATGGGGCATACCCATTCCATCCATCATACCTCCAATGTTCGAACCACCCTTTGTGTACTTCAACCAAATCTCAGATATGGCTCCTTCTGAATCTGTTTCAGAACCGGTCTGAACACTCCATTCATAGGCAGCAAGAGGGGCGAAATTCAGGATCTCACTTGTCTGGTAGGCACCATCATCATTTGCATCTTCAAACTCAATGATAGAAATGTATTGAGCGAGGAATTTGGCATAAGAGCCATTCTCGTCATTCGCAAACCAGAAATGGAAGGAGGGAAATGAATCACTCGCCATTATTGTTATAATATCAGTGTTAATCCAAATTGACCCTTGCTCATCTCTATTTGGAGGAGTCATATGACCAGACCCTGGTCCGGGACCCGAGCCCTGTCCCTGTGCGCTCACTCCAATGATGAGTGGTTGGGCAATGAATAAAGATAGAATGAAGCCAAATGTAATCAATTGTGCGTGCTTCAAAGATTTTTCACCCACCTTTTCCCTGCTTTTTCCATATATAATGACTCTTTAATAGGAAGTGCCTGACCACTTATCAGCGAAGATATGATGGCTTTGATGACTGGAAAAGCCTTTATGATTCCTTTAAAATGTCAAATAACTCCATCTCTTAAATTGATTCATTTATTAGCACTCAGGTTAAGCTCCATATGGAGATAGGAACACCTCATGTCAGTATCAAAAGAAGACTATACCGAGTATGACTGGTTTGGTGAGGCGCGGGTTCGTGAAACAGCTGGGAATCTAGAAGGAGCATTAGAAGCATTCGAGGAATCCCTTAAACTGAACCCGAAATTTGCAAAGGCGTGGTACTATAAAGCAGAATTGCATTACCATATGAAACAGATCAAAGAAGCTCAAGAATGTGCCAGAAAGGCAATCGAGCTCAAGCCTTCATGGAAGAAGCACTTTGAGAAGAATATGCCCGAGCTCAAGTTTTAGAAGAGATGTAATTACTTCAGCGCTTCAGATGAATCAGGAAATAGTAGAACATAGACAGCTTGGTTAAGGGTAAGGATTTTCTTCTCTACCCATTCCATCACCATTTCTACATTCGCCTTAGATGAAATCTGTGTAAGTGCCTCTAGTGCAGATGGCTTGCATTCTTCAATTGTTAGAAGTTCCTCAATTGTACGCACCATGATCATCTGACGTGCGTCCAGACTCGTTTCTGTTAGCCAATAGAGTATGTTTTCTTTGGCTTCGTCAGACGCCCCACTGTCAGACGCTACTGTATCAAGGGTGCCGGAAATCTTAGAAACTGCATCACGATCCTGCAGTTCCTTTAGTTCATTCTGAATGAGTGTAACGATAGCAGCTGTATTCTCAGGACAGGACCTCAACATATCTACTAGGTCAGATCGAGCTTTCATAGGCCCATTGAAACCTTCCTCGCCACCCATGGTCATCTCTCCGTTGATTCTCTTCAACCTCCTTTTTATGTAGATGGCTAATAATACTTGTTCGCAGGTAGTGAAAAGAACCTCTTCATAAATACTCCTTTAGTTCAACAACTGCCCCAATTTCAAGGATAGGACGAGTTACATCCCCATATTTCTGAATCATCTCATCAAGATTTACTCTTCGGGAGTTGACCCAAACTGCGTCCATCCCCAAAGATGTCGCTCCAACGATATCTGCATAATACTCATCGCCTATGAAGAGGGTCTGTGCAACGTCGACCTTCAGACAATCGAGCATTCTCAGA
Source organism: Candidatus Thorarchaeota archaeon (assembly GCA_048884965.1). Taxonomy (GTDB): domain Archaea; phylum Asgardarchaeota; class Thorarchaeia; order Thorarchaeales; family Thorarchaeaceae; genus MP5-2226. The sequence goes on from JBHLQH010000002.1 coordinate 15,653, forward strand.
AAGGGTTCCTTCATTGGCTTGAATGCTTTGACATCACCACCATCAACAAAACAAGTGAAGTAGTGAAGTAAGTTTAGTTTTGAAAGAATGAGTTGTAGATGTTTTTCAAAACTATTCGTGATAACACCCAGTTTTAGGTTTAGAGCCTTCAATTGAATTAGAAATTCTTCGATTCCAGGATACACAGTGGAGGTTTCTACGTGAAGCCATCTGAATAGCTTTGTGCCTTCTTCCAGGGTTTCTGGAGACACTTCCAAGCCCACCTCTGATAGACTCTCCATCATCGCTCGTTTAACGACTTCATATGGAGGTCGATATGGTGCACCTTCTACAATCTCACGAATACCATTTCGATAGTTATCGATCAGATGGTTCAAGTAGTCCTCAGCTATAGACTCTACATCATCCGTGCACTGCTCCAACAACCACATAGATGCCCTGAGTGGATATCTATGTGTGTTCGTTAGAGTCGAGTCAAGATCAAAGATCACGGCTCGATACTTGCTGAACGTGAACCCGGTCACGACTGAGGTTACCCACCTTTTCCTAGGTAGATGCCTTTTGGATCGAGTTTGTGCATGATGTCAAGTTGTTCCTGTGTTGGCGCTTCTGTAATTGGAACGCTTTTGGGTACAATCAAATCAAACATCACATTCTCAACAACGTCATCGACAGTGTATCCCGGATGTACAGACATCAACCGAATCTTACATGTATCAGGATCGAAGTCGAATTGGCACATATCAGTGATAACCACTTCAGGACCTCCACCAACCAATGCCCATTTCTCACGAGAGCCAGGGCCCTCAAGATAGCCTGGGCTCGTCATGTAGTCAAGCTTCTTGACGAACTTTCGTTTATCGTGGGACATCATGATGATCAATCGCTTTGCAGAAGAGGCAATGTCGTTACCTCCACCACTACCGGGTAACTTCACTTTTGGAGTATCGTATGGTCCGATGTAGCTCGTGTTGAGATTTCCATATTCATCAATCTGAGCTGCTCCAAGGAACCCAACATCTATCCTTCCGCCTTGAAGTAAGAATCCTAGGGTCTCTATGAGCCCAATAGCTGCAGAACATCCATAGTAATATCGAGTGTCTGCAACCGAAAGCGGAACCTCACGTGGTTTTGCATCAATAAAGCCAGCTTCTGAGATCAGGTTCGAGTGAGGTGCATGCGTTTCCTTGGCCATAAGCGCTGCCAGCAGGGGCATCCCAGTGCCACCAAAAACATTCTCGCCGTCCCTTACATGACGAGATGCGCATGCTATTAGGAATTCAGTCTTTGTATACTCTACCATTATCAATACCCCCATGGTTCCTTTGCTTTAATGGCCTTCAAACGTTCATCACCTATAAGTTTCAAATACCCTTCATGCGATTCTACGCTTAGGATGAAGTCTTCCATATACTTCTGCCAACCTTCCTCATCCTTGGTTGCATCATGAAACATCATTAGATGTTCAAGGTCGTAGTCGTAGTAGTTCTGGCACATCATCGGATGGGCAGCGTACGGAAGTTCAACAATATGATCAACATACATCGCAGGTATCTTCGTTTGGTCTGGATGAGTCCGAACCTCATTCTCGTCAATGATCTCCTCAGCGAGTACGATGAGCTTCTTGCCACAACGAGACCCCTCGATGTCCTCACCTACGATTCCGTCAATCTGTGCGTTACCCATCTTATCAACACGTTGAACATGAACGATACTGAAATCAGGTTTCACTGAAGGCACTAAGCAGATCTTATCTCCTGTGAAGGGACAATCCATGACCTTTAGCTTGTTGTCAATACCCCGATACCGACTGAGTTTCGCCATGTCGGTTCCCATCATACTCCTCAAAGGCATGAATGGGACATTCAAGGATCCTCCTAAGAAACGCAATGCCATGGCAAGGTTGGTATAGTCCTCTACCTGAAGCTTGCCTTCGCTAACACGTCGCCGTATGTTATTCGATAGTCCCAATGCTTCAATGGCGGAAAATGCAATCTCATACCTGGAAGCGACTCCAGCCCCTGCCATTATCTCAAGATCAACTTCAGAACCGCACGTATAGACCGTAAGGTTCCTCTTTCGTTGTCGAACAAGTTCGTGAGATAGTGCAATTGGGGCTCTCTGATATCCAAAGCCGCCCCAGAAGAGGCCTGAACCGTCAGGTATCTTCTTCACCGCTTCAGCAAGTGTAATCCGTTTATCCTCTATTTCGGGTTCAACCAAATTGCTCACCCAAGTCATGTCTAAGACAGGGTTTGCAATTCCTATATGCCTTTTATCTTTGCCCTTGTTTAGAAGCCATTTTAGGGAAAGATGAAGGGACTGAGTAGAATACCGAACAATGAGAGATAGAGTAGAATCATTATGACGAAGAGACCAGCAGTGATTAGACATGCTCGTGCGCACTCACTGACTGGATCAAACGGTTTGCTGGATACTTTCCGAGGATGCCAGGGATCAGGTGCTGCTCGACCCTCTGCGAAGATCGGATCCTTGTATGGGCGGGAAGCAGTTTGCGGCCTGTCAGAGTAGATCGCTTGAGTATCAGATGGGGGTTTCTTGGTGGTTAGGGTGCCAAATCCAGGCACCAGTTCAAAGGAACGACCACAGTAGGGACAGGGAATAGTTATGGTCTCGTTGTAATTGAACCCTCCCTGCCTATAGACCTTAGCTGAACAATAAGGGCATTCGATTAGTTCACTCATTGATAATCCCCTTGGCGGTGGGTATTGCACCCTATACTTGGTTTGAAAGAATATAATCTCTACTACATGTAGGGACTGAACAATTAAAGAGGAGGAATGTTCTAAGGTGAGGATTATGTCCGAGAATCGTAATCAAGATGCACTGACAAAAAGTGGTCTTTTGGGTGTATTTGGACCATTCATAGCACTGGTGGGAATCATCATAGCTATTGCTCTATCCCCTTGGTTCACGTGGGATGGGAATGCCCTTAGCGACCTAGGAAGATACGCCACCGCGATACCCGCCGCAGTTGTATTCAACACAGGATTGGTAACTACCGGAGTGATCATGCTCTACTTCCTTTTCTGGTTCATTAGAAGATTCGGGGATAGGATCACAAAGTTTGGAATGATTCCACTCGGGGTAGCATTAGTATTTCTGATTCTCATTGGAATCCTATCAGAGGACTTCGGATACTCTCATTTTGTGGTATCTGTTGGCTTCTTTGCTTGCTTCCCATTCACAATGTGGGTCGTCGGATTTGGCTTCTTGAGATATTCGAATCTTAGATGGTTCTCTTTGGTTTCAATTGTACTACCGTTCTTCTGTCTCTTCATGTGGGTCGGATGGTATGGAGACCTCTTTCCCTTCTGGACAGGTAATGCCATACCCGAGATCACAACTGCGCTTTCAGCGATTGGGTGGATGTGGATTATGTGGTTGCTTTACTACTCCAAGAAGCTTGATCATCTTCTGGCAAAGTAATAGAGGCGAATTTGACATTGATACGCAATTTCCGAAAAGGGACATGGGCAGGGTTCCTAGGTCCCTTGATCGGGCTTTCCTTTGTTCTATTAGCTATTGTCTTTGCTCCTGATTTCAGCTGGGAGAGTGATGCTCTTAGCCATCTTGGACATTGGTTCAGAACCGATATTGGCCCAAATCCCTTCGTTAGGGCGTTAATCTTTAACTCAGGATTGGTAGTTGGAGGGATTCTGATTATCTACTTCACGATAGACCTGATAAGACAGATGAAGGATGTCATCATCAAGCTTGCACTTCTCTCAATAATCGTAAATGCGCTGTTTCTCGCAGCAGTGGGGGTCTTTTCCGAGAACATATCGGGCGGTCACATAATTGCAGCTCTTGGATTCTTTCTTTCAATTCCTGTATCATTGATACTCGTGGGGATTGGATTCCTTCAAAACAGGAATAGCAGAAAGGTTGGAATTGTACTCGTAGGTCTGGGCATTCTCTCGATCATCCTATTTAGACCATGGGCATCGATTGCAGTATGGGAGTACTCTATGGCTCTAGTTTCAACGATCGCTGTGGTTTTCATAGATGGGATGGATATCCTTGGGCACCTCGAGCCAGTAAAGAGGCAGTTTGAGCGTAGTATCTAAACCAAGGATATGATAGACTCAAGAGATAGGTATCCTGATTTTCCTATCCTCAGAGAGTATCTTTAGTGGCAAATATTGCAGAGAACCCTATTAATGCACAGGAAAGCAATGACACGAAAACAATGAGATTCTATAATGATGTTAGTGAAATGATCGGAAGGACACCACTCGTGAGAATAAATCGGCTGAATCCACATCAGGAGATTCTGCTTTTAGCTAAGATTGAAGGTGTCAATCCGGGTGGTAGTGTAAAAGACAGGATTGCCAAGTATATGATTGGAGATGCCATTGAGCGCGGTCTGCTGACAAAGGATGGAATCCTCATAGAAGCGACAAGTGGGAATACAGGAATAGGCTTGGCAATGATGTGTGCGATAAAGGGGTACAGATGTGAACTTGTTATGCCTGCAAACATGTCACTTGAGCGAAGAAACGTAATGGAAGCCTATGGAGCTACAGTAATACTGACGCCATCTGAACTAGGTATGGACGGAGCCCAAGATTATGTGATCAGAAAGCTGGAGGAAGAACCAGAGAAATACTTCTCGCCAAATCAATTTGATAATCCTGTCAATTGGAGAGCACACTATGAAACAACAGCGAGAGAGATACTGGAAGACACTGATGGAAGCATTACCCATTTTGTTGCAGGATTAGGAACATCAGGCACTTTAATGGGTGTGGGAAAAGGTTTGAAAAAGCTGGTCCCAGCTGTTCGTATAGTGTCAGTAGAGCCTGAATCAGGTTCTATTATTCAGGGGCTGAAGGATTTGAAAACGCAGTATGTCCCAGGAATATTCGATGTAACAGTCCTCGACCAAAGAATGCACATAGACGATTCGTCTGCGAATGATACCACTAGGAAACTAGCATTGGAAGAAGGATTGTTTATGGGGCAGAGTTCAGGGGCTGCTATGTGCGGTGCTTTGGAGGTCGTGAAAGATCTCCATCAGCAAAACGAAAAGGATGCTGTTGTTGTTGTCCTTCTGGCAGATTCGGGATACAAGTACATTAGCAAATCTACTATTTCAATCAAGGAACAACCTACAGTGCTCTCAGGTTCTATAAAAGAAGAGAGAGCCACATGTACCCAGACTTCGTGATGGTGAGAAATTCCTCAGAGTTGCTCATGGAAATCTTCAGAGATTGGATGAACTCTCTTCTTAGCTAGGAATTCCGCATCTACTCTGTGGAACCCCTCCGAGTAAAGATGATCAAGGATTTCCTCGTGCTTGTCCTGTACCCAGAGAACTGCACGTCGTGAGGAAACCTCATTCAGTGCGGCATTGACGACATCCTTTCCATACCCATCTCGATAACTGAAAGAGATTACCGTTGAGTCTGAGTAATCATGATCGAACTCAAACCTGAAGAATCCAACAAGCATATTCGTTTGGCTATCTGCCAATACATAGCAATTGCCGCCCCGAATAGCATACTCTAACGTTCGATGGTCCCTTTGGTCCCAGTAGTTGTCAGGATTGAGATGCAGTAACATTGGAATGTGTTCCAGGCGTGGAATTTTGACTTCAAGCTGGGAATCAAAGCTTCGATCAGCCATATCTCCCTCTAGCTTCAAGATGAGTGACTGCACACCATATCCCATTCGTTCAATGAAAGGCAATGCACGAATATTCGATGCCTTGACACCTATTGCGAAGTGGGTCAGGCTTTGGTTTCTTAGTAGAAGTGCACGTTCTGATTCAGATACTAGCTTCGACCCAATACCTTGACTCCGCCAATTCGGAGCTACTGCTAGTTCCCAAATGGCCCCCCAGCCAAGACTTCCCAGAATGAGATTTATTGCGACTCCAACAATCTGGTTGTCCACCGTGGCAACTCGCCATAATGAAGGGATATCTCCAAGAATCCTACTACGATTCCACCATCGTGAGAACCCGTCAAAGGTTATACCGTCAACAAAAGGAATTCCAGTTTCATATACTTGAAAGAATGATCCTCTTTCATCTGTGTGGGGGGGACGGACTATTGCCTCAGTCAAGATATTCACCTCAAATAGGAGTGGGGGATGCATTGAATTGCTATTTAGATTTGGAAAAGAAGCAATTCAAGTCGTAATTGCAAATACATCATACCTAGATAAGGATAGTTCCGTGTTCAAATTCGTCATCTATCAATGACTAGGCTTGAGAATCATCTATCAGGGGAAGAAGAGAAATTCGAATCCAGTGAGAAAGAAGGTGAGCAGAATAATTAACACGATGCAACAACCGCCACACCCACTAGAAGATTGTGTTGTTGATTGATCAATTGATTGAATCTCGCTTGGATACATTCGTGAAACAGATCGAATTTCACGCGAATATTCTGCGCCTCTCTCCGGTAGGGAAAAGGTACCAAATCCAGGCAGGAATTCAAAGATACCGCCACAATGACTACATCGCACATACTGCTTTGTTGCATCATCATCGTGTGTGGATATTCCAAATTGCCCGCTGCAGTAAGGACATTCAATGCTTTCTGACAATCAACCAAGGACCTCCACAAATCGAAGAAATCGTTATTGTAGACCTGGAATACTGTGATGTTGTTAGCAGTTATACTTTATCTCCTCTGCACATTAGAGATTCTTTCAGGAGGAGCTTGTCTTCCTCCACGCCCGTTCAATCTTCCTTTCTCTATTGAATAGACCCATCTCCCCAAGTTTGTAGGTTGGTCTATTACTGAGAATCACGATACCTTCAAACATGAGAAGGACAATGAAGGGAATCATTCCAGTAATATCCATTGCAATAATCATTCCAATAAGCCAATAGATGAGAGATGTGATCACAGTCCAGATTCCTCCTAGAAAGAAGAACCATTTCCTCTTAGGAGGAGATAATGATAGAAAACTTACGTAATCTATACGCAATGTAGGTTCACGAAAATCATCCCAACATACACCCATAATTCTGATTCCAAGGATACGTCCTGCTATCAAGCGTCCGAATGGATAGAAGAATGCAATACCCATGAAAACAACAATGAACCTCAACACGAACAATATCCAATTCTCGGGGGTCCAGACAAGTATCTGAGTCCAATTGAGAGGTAATGACAGGAGATAGACAAACGGAATAACTGAAGTCACTAGTCCAATGAGGAACATAATTCCAAGCGTTGGTTTTAGAGAGTATGTCTTCCCTCTCCTTATTTCGAACAATTCATCGCGGATCTCTGCAGCTTTTTCGATTTCCTGAGGGTTAGGATGCGACTCTCTCTTGATTTCGCGTACTAGTCTCCAGAACTCCTTCTTGGTTTCCGTGGAAACATTCTCTCCATCAGATTTGATATTAGAATGGATTCTTTCTAGATCTTCTATCCTTTGAGACACAAAAGACACCTAATAGTGGTCCGCTATTCAAGTCAAAATGCTTTTTGGATGCTTGAACATAAGATGTCAGATTAGGTAGTATGTTCTCTCAGTATCTTTGCAACCTCAGGGCGTCCATATTGGATTGCGTAATCAAGAGCAGTCATTCCATCATCATCCTCTGTGCCATCAATTTGAATGGTGATATCAGCACCATTTGCGAGCAAGAACTTGACGACCTCAATATGCCCATTCCCAGAAGAGAACATCAAAGCAGTACCAGACACAAATGTTCTTGCATTGACCTCTGCCCCTTTCTCTACGAGATACTTCACGATGTCGAGATGACCTTCCATGCTAGCTTGCATCAATGCAGTCCAGTCAGCATGATTCTTTCCATCTATATCAGCACCATTCTCAACAAGATGCTTCACGATATCGAAATGGCCTCGTAAAGCAGCCCAGAGAATAGGGAGCATCCCTCTGTCATCGACGGTGTTGGGATCAGCACCTTTGCTCAATGCTTTTACTACTCCCTCATAGTCACCACTCTCTGAGGAAAGTAATAGCAACTCATTTGAGTTTCCAGCCTTCTTTGGTGCAGGACGCACAATCCTGAGCCGATAATCATAGACCATCTTGTATATGATGTCGTTGCTATAAACGGACATTCCTGCAACGGTAAGAACATCGTTGAGGATACGTTCTGTGATTGGGAGATTCATATCACAGATATACTTCACAATATCAGTATGACCACTCCGCACTGCCATATGGAGGGGGGTCATGTCAGTCCCATTCATGACTGTGATATCAGAGTCAATGCCCATCAGGAATTCCACGATGTCCAAATGACCATTGTCACAGGCAAGGTGTAATGCAGTATTCTTGAAGAATTCATCTCTTGCTTTGATATCCGCTCCACTATCTAGAGCTTTCTTTACTATCTCAAGATCACCTTCTTCAGCCGCCTTCAGAAGGACTTTGTCAACATCACTCATAGGAGTTCAACCTTCGGTGAAATGAGGAAGAAATGCATATGATTGTTGGTTGTATATCGATTTTCTCGAAGACCTTAAGTATCCTCGAGAGAACCTCACTATAGAGATAGGTCAAGATTCGTAAAGGCGAAAAATATACTAGTATAGGTGGATCTTGCGTCAATGGAGAGGAATGTGGGTGAGTTTTGAGAAGTTTGTATCTAGGAATATTGAGATGATGGGATTCGCAGCAGATAGCATACAATTGGTTCTTCTAATAGCAGGTGTTGCTGCATTTATGGCTTTCATTGTGGGATTGGTTTTAGAGTCCCATAATGAATCACAAAAGCCAGGACTTGCTAGAAGGAAACCATTGCTTGTTCCAAGTGTGGCATTTGTAATCACTGCTCTTCTTGTGATAACGCTATTTCCGATACCTATGGCGCAGTATCATGGATTGAATGAGAAACGGCTCTATCTATATCAAGATGAGACCATAACTTTCAGAGTATATGATGGTGAGATATATTCACATGAGATCACAATCTATGCAAGTCATTACTTGGATGAGGGCGAAACTCTCCAGATTGACATTGAAGTCTATCTCGATGATGAAATGGAATATAGCAACTCGTTGATACTTATAGGACCTTCTGCTGGAGGAATGGTATATGGACAGGTCAGCATTGCAGTTAATCCGGATTCTTACAGGATTGATTTGGATCCTGCTGGTTTAGAAACTATATCATGCATAGTTGCACAACCGCTTGCTGACGGGATGATGCCTGAAATTCTGGCGTGGGATTCGTACATGTTCTTGATGTTGGTTGGTTCCTTCTTCCTCCTACTTGGGGGAATTTGTGTTGGGAAAGAAGAAAGAACAAGGATACGAACAGAACCATACGATCAGGAACCGCCTAGACAAGGAGAGGTGTACACTCCCAGATTTAAACCATAGTTCTAATTGTGTCGTCTGGACACATTTCGCTTCAAGAAGGTTTTTCTCTTGAAGTGAATTCTAATCAATTCATGCCTCTCTCAGGTATCCGAAAAGCCACACTACTGTTAGGAGCTATATTTCTAGGACTGATTGCTGGGTCAACGCTCATGGGAATCCCACCTGTAAATTCTCAACCTAACCTTGGGTTCCCAATACAGGAAACCAATCGCATAACAAGAATTACAGCCTTTCATACTCCGGATTGGGGAGAACCAGGAGTATATCACAATGGTATCGACCTTGTTGTTAGTGACAATGTGACAATCCTATCTCCAATCAGTGGTACTGTCATTGCTGTAGGTGAACAGGAGAACACCTATGCAGACAATATGCTTTTCGAGGTGTCCATCGCGGTCAATTGGTTCTGGAGTGTGAAACTCGTACTTGAGCCAGATAGTGCTGCTGATTCAATCAACAATGGTCAAAGAGAGAATATTGTTGTACAGCCCTTTTCCAAAGTGAGTAAGGGAGAAACTGTAGGGACATTGATTCTTGGAGGTAGCTATACGCACCTCCATTACATGCTGATGTACATGGGATTGGAGGTCAGCGCCTATGATTACTCAGATGCTGCCGCTCAATCTATCTTCGAAGAGATTGCTGAAGATAGCAATAGCACGATACAATATGACTACAGTGAACCAATCATATTGACAAGTCCACTAGGAATAGCTTTGCTGGCATATGGTAGCATTATGATCGTACTGGTGATTCTTAGCTACAAAAAGAAGTGATTCAGAAGGAGTTGAAAGAAGATGGTAGGACCATTAGATGAATGGTTTCACGTTACTTATGATGATGAAGCAATATACATTCATGTTCATGCACCAAAGCGAGAAGAAGTAAGGACATCACTCAGGTGGTCAGAGATCATTCGTATATGTTTCAAAGCAGGAGATTTCTTGGATCCAGATGAGATTTACATATTCGTTAGCTCAAGACCTGAAAGCTACCTTATTCCTACATGGGCAGATGGAGGATCTAAACTCTGGGAAGAGATAATCGAACGTGGCCTTTTTGATGCCGATCTTGCGATCAGGGCGGCTCTCTCATCTGAAGGCGCATTATTCTGTTGGCCAGAGATAGAACGGGAATAGAAATTGCGACAACTATATCCACTGAGCATCAAGATTCGAAACTCGTCAGGAGTGATATTCTTATTTTGTTACGCGGTGAGTATATGCAACGATGACCGAGATGTGGCTTATAGAGCAATCTGATAGGACAAGTGGATTCTCCTATGTACTCAATTCTCAAAGCTTCGATATCTCAGCCTTCTCTATGGACTTAGAGAACATGGGATACAGGTCAGTTGCAACAGTTAGCAACAGCATGTCGCGCTATCTAACGCGGGACGATTGTGCTATTAGCATGCACCTCTGCGAGTCTGATGAAGAGACCTTCGCGGGAGGAGTAATAACACCTCAATTATCGAAGCGTACGCTCATCGGAAAGGTTGCAATAGCAACTTTGCTCATTGGAGTTTCACTAATATTCATGATGTTGGCAGTTGTGTTTATTCTTGTTGGAGGTTCTCTATTGGCCGCTTTGGGATTTCTTGAACTGGCTCAACTCATTGGAGGTATGTTCTTTCCTGCCTTAAATCTCACAATTATCATCGGAGTGCTCATAACACCATTTGTAGGAGCTATTTTCATAATACCAAATCCAGCAAAGAAGATGTTGGCTCAGTTCAAGAAGGACCTTAAGGAAGTGGTCAGAAATCAGATAGAGTACATTTCGATCCACGAATTCCAAATTAGACCTGAGCCAAAGGCAGCGAAACTCGATCCAGATATTTTTCGAAAGCTAGAAGTAATTCGTAATCTAGAACCTGCAGACACATACAATCGCATCTTGGATTATATCACACAATATTGAATCAAAAGAAATCAAAGGACCCTGCCTAATTCAGCAGGGTCTCTTAGATACTAATCAAGCATTGAATCTAGCAATTCAAGTAGTTCAACGACTTCAAGCTTTGAGCCGACTGCGGAGAGGTCCTTACCGGTCTCTTCCTCTTCCTTCTTCAAAGCAGCTACGCCATCCTTGAAGTTCGTGACGCAGAAGGGACAGCTTGTCATGATGACCTCAGCACCAGTGGCTGCCGCCTCTTTGAGTCGCTCCTTGGATGCGAAGAGTGCCATATCTGGGAATTGGGCCTTGACACCACCACCCGCACCACAACAGAAGCTATCACCTCGATTGCGGTACATCTCAACCATCTCAAGTCCAGGAATATTGCTTAGGACAACACGGGGCATCTCATAGTGCTCCATCTTGGCCTTCTCAGCTGCTCTGCTGTCCAAAAGCCAGTTCTTGGACTCCTTGAGAATCTTCTTCTCGATAGCAAGACCGATGTGACGGATGCTGTGACAAGGATCGTGCCACGTGACCTTCTTGTCATAGGTGCCTTTGAGAGGTAGCTTGCCTTCTCCAATCAAGTCATAGGCATATTCGACAGCATGTCGGACTTTGAAAGGTAGCTCCTTCCCGCTGAACTCGGGATAGTCGTTCCTGAATGTCTTATAACATCCTGCACAACTAAAGAGGACCAAATCATAGTCCTTGAACAACTCTAGATTCTTCTCCATCACTGTTTTGAATCCAGCTCGTTGTCCTGTTCGAAGGATAGGAGATCCACAGCAGACCTCTTCACTTACGACTGTAAAGTCAACTCCGAGTTTTCTTAGAATGCTCGCGGTGTGGTCCGCAATCTGCTGTTGTCTATATGCTGCAGTGCATCCAATATAGTATGCAATACCTGTCTTCGACTTGTCAACTTCAGATGATTCTTCACCCATCCACTTGGTCCGATCCTCTCGGGGTTCACCATATGGATTCCGCATGTTTTCGATAGCGACACGGTCACCCATTCCCTTGTGCTTGGATAATGGTTCGACTCCGGCCTCGATGATTGCGGCACGAAGTGCCTCTGTCACATGTACAGTGTCGATGTAGTTCGGACACTGGGTCTCGCACATCGCACAGGTAGTACATGCCTCTGCAACCTCAAGGAGTTCCTTGCTTGCGGGGAGCTCGCCATTTAGGAAAGCTCGTGCCATCCACTGTTTTCCGCTATTGAAGTAGCCCTCCCATCCGAAATAGAGTCCAGCGGGACAGCCTTGCAACATACCAGTATAGGTCTCATCCTCACCTTCTCGGTCAGGCTCGCCAGAATAGGCGTACTGGCATGCACGGCAGTGAATACAGCGTGCGTTGATTCTTCGCAGGTCTTCAAGACTTGTCATTGTCAATCGTTCCTCCGTGTAATTTTTTTCGTATTTAACATTACGCTTCGTAACTCAAACTCACGCAAAGGTTACTCATTGAGTGGGTTCGGAAGGTCCGTGACGCTTTCCCATGGGATGGCGAGACGACCTGGGTGCAGTATCAGATTGGGGTCGAGAACCTTACGGAACTTGACCAACATTCTGTAGTATTCCTTGGTCTTGCTGAATGTCTGAGGAGCATGAACGAATGGGTCTGGTCGATAGTTGATCCAACCCTTCTTCAGGAAGCTCTTGGTAGTTTCAAGGTTGAACTCCCTGATCTTCTCGAAGATGCCTGGCTCCGTACTGTCAAAGCAAAGGATAGGCATGACGATTGCCTGTCGTGCATGGTCGATGGATGCGACCCACATAGTTGGTGGGAATCCATAGTTCTCCATAGCAGCGCAGTACTCCTCCATCATTGGAGCAGACTCAAGCCATGGACAGTACCATGTGATGAACAGGAAGCCAGCCTGCCAGAGTGAGTAAGGAATGGCGATCTTGTTGGGCTTTTTGAGGCGAGATGCCACCTGCTTCGGATGCAATTCCTGCTGAGGTAGTGTCCTCTTCTCTCGTATCTCGTAGTCCTTGTAGATCGTGTCGATACCTTTGAGGGTCTCATCAAGCTCCTCTTTGGTGTGTGCCCAGCACTCGAAGTTCATCCATTTCTGGTCAACACCGATCTTCTTGTAGAACTCGTAGTCAACAGGGACATTCTCCTTTGGCCATCGAGTCATGACAAGCTCGTAGTTGCCGCCTTGGACCATGACGGTCCGCTCAGCTATACCCATCTCAAGCTTGGAGATCTCCCATGTGGGCCTAACGATGTCATCCCAGGTTTCCCCACCGTATGCGACTACTGTTTTGTAGTGCGGATGAGGCACCATCTTGATGGCACACTTGGTAATGATACCCATAGAGCCCTGAGAGCCTAGGAATAGACCATCTGGGTTAGGACCGACACCCCATCGATAGAATGGCTTTGCTCCATCAAGCGCCCATGAACCTGTACGGAAAATCTCTCCTGTCGGAAGTACAACCTCCAGACCCATAATCATGTCAGCTTGTGGACCGTAAACACCGGTCACCAGAGAGAAGCCTCTCTCGATAGCATCTCCAAGTACTGTGGCAGCAGGGGGTGCACCATCCGGGATTGGTGGAGCCCACTCGGGGTACTTGGTCTTGAAAATTCTCCATGCGTCACCGGACTTGACACCAGGCTCTACAACCATGACACGGTTCTCGGTATCGACGGTCATCTTGTCCATGCGAGTCATGTCCATGTAGATACCACCAGGTTCGATTGCCGGTAGCGCGAAACCTCCACTGAGGCCTCCAGCTGCGGGAGTGACGGGACTGAGGTTCTCGTTCGCCACGATGAGGATCTTAGAGACCTCCTGCGCGTTCGCAGGCCTCACGATACACTCGGGGAGAACAGCCTCGAGACCCATGATTCCCTTAGCCATATAGCTGTGACGAAGTGGCTCGCTAGTAGTGACGTATTTCTCACCACAGATAGCTTTGAGCTTAGCGACGACCTCGTCTGTGACTTTGTTATATTGTTGGGTCACTCGATAATCCTCCGTTTTCGACCGGGGGGTCGATACGTCTATTGTCGATAGTAAGCTGACTCCTGAAACAACCTCAATAAATAGGCATCGCCTTCAAAGGATGCTATAGTTAAGATGCTAAAAGAAAAACCAAGAACTCACCAATCTCAAGAGATTGAGAACTATGTAATAACTCGACACTGACAAATTGTTCAACCTTAAGTGAATTCATGTCAATTCATACATGAAGTGTGTACCAGATGAGAAAAATGACGGCTGCTACCTTCAGTGTGTCATTTCTATGTTTCATGTTCCTACTGGATAGGATGTACATAATCAATGGCGATTCAATTATCAAGTATCTCTTCAATTTCCTTGGAAGTCTTCAGTTCTCATTTGGCATCTCTTTTTTCCTTGATCAATCATATGAGGTCGATAGGAACCTCTTTTCGAGTGTACAAGAAGATTTGCAGATAGATGGAAAACTGAAAATCCGCAAAATGAGCTTGAGGCTTCTAAGTACTATTAAGATAGATGTTCTCCTTATTGTCTTTGCAATCATAAGTTCCATTCCAGTTCTTGTTGCTGGATATGGAATTCTTGATCCTCTTCAATCACTAACAATCATGTTTGTCCTACTGACTATTACATTAACCGTATTCATTGCCACATCAAAGAAAGAAATAGTGAATCCAAATGGAAACAGAAAGTAGCTGGAAGGACATTGTAGCTGTAACTTGATCAGCTCAACCGAGATAATACCAATAAATACGCATAGCCTAGTTGCGTCAATGTTGCTGATTTTAGTTCAGTAATGAGTATATTGTCAAACGATTACTGAATAAAACAGTGGATTCTTTTGACAACCAGAGGTGTCAAGAAAATTTGGTCAAAAAGTGATTTTAGCAAATATTCCATAGTAATTACTGGTGATTAGACAATGTCACGAGAAATCGAAGCTGCAATATTCGAAGCGCTTGCACATCCAGCAAGACGGGATGTCATTCGGCTTGTCGCATATGGTGAAAATGGAACATCGTATACTGAGATCCTGACTGAACTTCGCCTCTCAACAGGCAGGTTAAACTACCATCTCAAGCAATTGGATGGTTTTATCGAAAAGGACGAACGTTTACGATATCACTTGACTCCTCTTGGAGAACGCGCAATGGATCTTGTTAATTCTCTTGAAAAGGAAGACCAAAACAAGCTGAAGGAATATGTAAAGACTACAACAAAGCCATCATTGATGCCAACACTAAAGGCAATCATCATAATTCAGATGGTTGTTGTACTCGCGCCAATTGTTGTTGTAAGCAATCTGCTTTACATCGAGATTACAACAGGTGGCTCTGTTGAACAGTTGCTCATACTGACATTTTTCTTAGGAGTTGCCATCGCGTTATTCCTATGGTTGGGCTATGCAATCAAGAATGTACCTGGTTTCCTGAAAGTATTGGAGAGAAGAATCTATGACTGAATTGGCGATTGTTGCTGAAGACATCAGTGTGGTATCCAAGGATTCCTCAACCTCTGATACTGTAGGTAGATCAAGAAAGAGATACTATGGAATAGCAGTTCTATATCTTCTACTCTTTGGGGTCTTCCTTATTCTCATGAGTGTCGGAGATAATTCTTCACTACCCCTAGCATTGCCATTTCTCTTTGTTCTTTTATTCTATGAAGCGAAGAAGGGTGAGAAGCCCTTTGAAGGACTTGGACTCAAGAGGGGCAAAATCCAGAGAGAGATTGGCATTGGAATTGTCGTAGGACTGGCAATCGCTGTGGTAACTTACTATTCATTGATATGGAGCGTATTGTCCGGTCAGGCTAGTGGGGATCCAGGCAGTTCTTTTGTATTCGCGAGTGGATTTCCATTTCCAATCAATCTCATCCTAGAAATTGCGTATATATTCGCGTTCTTGACACCTGCAGAAGAGATCCTGTTCAGGGGCTTTATCCAAGGTGCTGTAGAGCGACGAACATCACGTGCAATCGCGATATTCGTACAATCAGGAATCTTTGGACTCTTACATGTTGCGATTATCCTTCCATTCTTACCTTTCCTATTTTGTCTAGCATATGGCTTCTCAGCGGCAATGGCGGCCGTTGTCTTTGGAATAATGTATGCTTGGAGAGATGGAAATGTAATTGCATGCTGGACCAGTCACGGAGTAGTGAATTCAGTCGCAGCCGCCATTGTGATTGTATCCCTATACATGTTGTAATGAATGTTGAAATCGTAACAAGGGATTGAAGAATTGCATGATAGGAATCCTTCAATCCTAACGTTCTTTTGTTAAGGGAACTAAACCAATCCCAGCATTATTACTTTATACCAACAACTGTCAAATCTCTAAAAGACCCTCTGTTCCCACAGAGCGTAGAGGGAAAATGGATATACACCATTCAATCCATGAGGAACTTATGTAGCAGTTGAACGCTTGCTTGAGAGCACTCTTGCTGCCGGGTCCTTTGAGCTGAATCAGTGAGAGCCGAAATCAACATACTTGATTCAGAGCAAACCACAGTCGTCGCAATGTCATTTTCCATGATGAAAGAACTTGTCCATTCTGGCATATCGGGAGCGTCCCCAGAATCCAGAAGCTCCCACCAAGCCTCATCAGTCAGTCTATTCTCCATAGACCGGGTGAACTCATAGTAAGAATAGATTGCACCCCTTGTAAGATATGGCTCCCCATCAGATGTGGGAACAGCTACATAGATCACCAGTGGATTCCCGGTCGCTTCCTGCAGGACAGTACTTGAATTTGGATCAGTGTGCACATCGGTCACGAGTGCTGCTTTTCCTCCATCCCCATCAAAGCCTTCGATCCGGCTTAGTATGCCTCCTATACTCTTCAGAAAGTCGTCATCGGTGGAATTGAATGCGATTCCGGAGAGTTCCTTTATCGAGATAGCCTGAAGAGTCAGGAGGGTGTCATGAAGATCCTCAAGAGTTGAGAGTAGGTCCTCATTGAGGTCGACCCTACTTTCAAGGCCATCAACCATCATTCTACACAAAGAAGCGAGCCGTGCATAAAGATCGGGGAATGGTTCCACATACCCTTTGGGAACAGAGGGCATTCCATAAGTGTAACTGTATGATTGCTTCGCGTATAAGATAGTGTCATGCCGCAGTTCAGTCCATGTCGCCAGAGCGGTCATCAACTGCTTCTCCGTCCACCCTGTGTCGCGCATGAATGCTGGATATCCTACATCTCGTTCGACAAGCAAGGGTAGGAACGAGTAGCACCATAGCCAGTAG
This sequence comes from Candidatus Thorarchaeota archaeon, assembly GCA_048884965.1. GTDB lineage: Archaea > Asgardarchaeota > Thorarchaeia > Thorarchaeales > Thorarchaeaceae > MP5-2226. The sequence continues at coordinate 33,130 of JBHLQH010000002.1, forward strand.
AGATTCTGTTGCCATGTCGTGTTATCCATCTCAGAGATGCTTTCTCGTAATAGATCCATCTGGCTGATGTAGTTCTCATATGCTTTCTGATCATCAAGAAGGGTCCACGCCAAGTCGGACCCAAAGGCAGCCATTACATCTAGACCTTTAGGCATGAGCCGTGGATTAAGTAAAGTGCCAACATTAGAATACACAAGCTGCCCTAGTACATAACTGTCGGGAACGAACCTCTGGCCCATAAAGCGAAAACCCTTCGTATTGATTTCAACGTGAGCAGTATCAATCAACCATCCAGATAGGATCTTTGGGTCTCGGCATTCTAGCGCAGTAGATATGAATGTGTCAAGTAGGGTCTCATTCGCCAATGAGTCTGGGTCCGAGCTATTGCCAAATACCTCGTGTATGATGATGTTGTACTCAAAGGGGGAGAGGTCATCGCTCGCACCAACGAAGAAGCTAGTGATATCATAGATTGACTTCCAATTGCTCTGGGAAAGTCCAATATCAGGCATAACAGTTGATTCTCGGAATAGAGCCAAAGTCGCCAAAATGGCTTGACGAGTTTCTGCTCTTCCCAGATCTCGGTTCTGCTCTTGTGTCAGTTCCATCTCGGCGGGTAGAAGACGAAAACCTACTCGACCATACCACACCATCGCTTTGAAGAAGCGCTCAAGAGATTCCGATTCCGTATAGTGTCCACGGGGGATGTACTGGGAGAAGTCCTCCTTCTGATGCATGAACCAATTATTGCTGAAACCTGCTGCAGAATTGATAAGAGTAAGGACTGCTTGTACATCCTCAGCTACAAGCGAGGAAACGTTCCACTGAGGATTGAGGAGTTTTGTCGCTACAGAGAAGAAAGCTATGTTCCGATATGCAGCTTCTTTGACCGCAGGATCAGATACCTCATCATATAGGCATTGTGAGGCTTCGGCCTGATGCTTTGAGAGAAGTGCAAGCTGATCATTGAGTGTGTTGTTCTCGATGGTTCGTAAAGCGATGTCATAGAGAGTATGATACGCATGAAGGACAGCGTCTGTCGTCACGAAGGATGGTACTTCATACTCGTGATTGATACTGTAGATAGTATGGAATTGGGATACATGAGACCCCGGGACCGCGTAGTACTTTTCTGCGATCTCGGACTCGATCGCGTCACTCCAAGAGCCATATTGCTTTGTGATGAAGTCCTCAAGGTTCAGAACATTCGATAGGTCAGGTTCCAAATAGTACTCAGGCGCATCTGGTGAAAAAGGAAGTTCATAGTCAACATACTCGGCGAATGATGCTGGCACCAAATCAGTACCGAGATCATCAGGATTCGGTAGTCCATCAGGATTTGCGAACAATCCAAAATAGAGTCCAAGCGAAATGCCAACAGATCCAGTGATCAGTATTGTGATAATAATAGCTGATTGGACTCTTCTAGATACACCAGTGTTAGTAGTCATCACTCACTATCACCAAACCACGATGTATGTTGAAACCTCAAAGATTACTTATCCGTAAAGACTGATAAGTATAGATTTGTGCGCGAATGAACACATAAAATCAAGCTTTTCGCCTCCTTTGACCAATCAGAGAATTGCGTTGATGAGCTTTGTTTATTATTATCCAATGTGAATCTCAATGTATTGCCTATTTGGTGAGTGCAATGAGAATTGGCATCTGCATCGAACTTCATATAGGGTATACCTACGATGATATCGTCACTTTAGCCAAAGCTGCAGAAAAGGCGGGGTTTGACCAATTCGCTGTTTCTGATCATTTCTTCGGATGGATTGCTGGCACAGAGCTTGAGTGCTATGAGGCATGGACAACTCTAGCTTTATTGACTCCTCAAACCGAGAAGATTCGTCTTGGCACATGGGTCACTTCGCAATCTTATCGTAATCCAGCTCTTCTTGCGAAGATAGTTGCGAATCTGGACAATGCATCCAATGGAAGAATCGATCTTGGTATTGGTGCAGGGTGGAAAAAGCCGGAGTACGAGGCATATGGCTATGAGTTTCCTTCTGCAAAGACAAGGATTCTCCAACTCAGAGAAGCATTGCAAATCCTCAATCTCCTTTGGACAGAGGAACGTCCTAGCTTTGAGGGTGAGTTCTATAGGATCAAGGAAACGATGTTCCTCCCAAAACCCGTTCAAACCCCTCGTGTTCCGATTTGGATAGGAACGGAAAATCTCAAGGCACCTATGATGGAAGAAACTGCGGCTAGGTTTGCAGACGGTCTGGACTATATCAAAGGCTCACCAGCAGAATATGTACAAAAGAAAGAACGCATGAGAGAAATGTGTGAAAAGGTTGGCCGCAACTATGAGGACCTAAGTTGGTCTACAGGACTCATGGTAGCAGTTCTCGGTGAAGATGAAGACGATTTTGAAAATAGGAAACGAAACGTGGCGACTCAAGCATGGCCTCATAAGGTATTCACAGATGAACAAAAGGCAAAGATGTTAGATGCTGGCTGTCAGCAAGATCTCGCGGGACCGCCTGAGAAGGTCATCGAAAGATTACGTCAATACAAGGAACATGTGGACTTTCTTAGCATCGGACTACCTTTCGTTGGGGATGTTCGAAAGAATGGTCTAGATACCATTCGGATTCTCAAAGATTTCATCATATCAAAGATTTGACATAAGAAATCGTGATTTGACCTGAATCTTATCCACTCATCGCCGATGAAGAAGGGGACAATCACCGAAGTCGTTCAGACAAGGCTATAAGGCGACAAATTGCAGTAGGGGTTTGAAGGCGTAAGCGTCATGATGAGGTCTGAGAACATTGCTTTCTCCAACGGAACAAAAACAGTCAGCAGAGGGTATCATAGGCAGAGAGCCCTCCGTTCGACGATCGTTCCTGGGCCTCAATAGCATTCTTTGGCGAATCGCAATTATCACTGGAATATCCCAATTCTCGGTCAGCGTCTGGGCATGGGAATTCGCACTCTTTCTTGAGCCAATACTCGATCCATTCCGGATAGGTCTAACATTCTCTGCAGGTACATTTGCAGCTCTACTTGGATATCCAATTGCGGGAGCGATATCAGACCTCTTTGGCAGAAAGAATACTTTAATCGCATCATATATTCCGCAATTCATTGGACTCATTATTCTGTTCACGTACCCGATTTGGCCCTTGGTCCCCTTGGCGTATGGTATTCATTCCTTTGGATGGAGCTTTGTGATTATGATTTCGAGGGCAATGCCTGCGGATGAAATAGTCCAGCTGACAGATCCAAACTCCTCTCGGTTGTTCACTATGGTGTTGTTGCCCTCATTCCTTATCGATGGGATTAGTCCTATTGCAGCCGTCATGCTTCTGAATCTTGGTTTGACTGTCAACATCCTTCTCTTAGTAGGTGCATTGACGACCTTCGCTTCTATGATACTTTCTTTCATCTTTGTCAAGGAAACCTTGAAAGAAAGCATTGAGAATACCAAAAAGGAACCACACATCCCTCTTCGACAGCTTGGACAGTCCTTTTGGAAGTTCACTGTAGGAATGATAGGATACACATTAGCTTGGGGCATGACAATTCCGTACTATGGAATCCTCTGTGTGGGTGAATGGGGAGTAAGTCTTGAATTCTACGGGCTTACATGGAGCGCATTCTCCCTCGCAACTGTTTTGGTGATGTATTCAGTTAGTGGATTCACAGGGAAGCATCTGAAGCGCGTGATGACCTTCGGATTGCTGTCGAATGCATTGATCATGATTTCCTTAGGGGTTGGCACTGGTCCTTGGCTCTTGCTTTTGCTCAATATCATATGGGCAGTCCCGATTATCATCTGGATAACTGCAGAGCGGATGCTATCAATCAATGGAGTGCCCAATGAGATGAAAGGGAGAGCTCTTGGGGTCTATCAATTAGTGATGTCGATCACTGGTCTCATCGCTGCACCAATAGGAGCTTGGTTGTGGGTGCTCTTTGGGAGCCAACGAGTACTTTGGGTCATTTCTGGAATTCTAGCGACCGCATTCACATTGGTCGTATGGAAGACTGTGCCAAAAGTGAAGTCAAACCAAAACCTAAAGAAAGATATCACCAAGAAACAATTATCACAAGCGATTTCTCAGTAGGTGATGCGAGAAAGTCAAGTACCGCTGCTGCAATCATCAGCAACAATGATGAAATGATATGGGGTGCGAGGAGTCTGCAATGGATAGGAATGAGAAAATAGCCAGTATCATTTGTTTCATGTGGCTAGTAAATCTCACACTTGGAGTATCTTTCATACCCAACGACCTATTCATCATCATTCTAGCCCTCACCTCGATACCAATGCCCATCGTATTAGTGGTTCTAGTCCCATTGATGTTTGGAGATACAGATTCTAGCAAGAACATAGAAGGAATTATTGTATCTGATACTGATCAAACTTCAATATACCTTCGAGAGATAATTGATGATACCAAAACCGAGTACATAGAGATTTGTGACAACAATAGACTCAGTTCGATTGACTTAGCACCTCTTGAAAACTTGAGCAATCTACTTGTGCTCAATCTCAGTGGTAATGATCTAAATTCAGTCGATCTCTCACCTTTGCGAAATTGTGTGAATTTGACTGAGCTACTCATCATTGGAAATAACATTAGAGAAGTGAACCTGGCACCTTTGAGCGCATGTGTATCACTGAAGATTTTGAACCTTGCTGGGAATGCAATAGATGTACTCGATCTTAGGCCATTATCAACGTGTACGAAACTAGAAGCATTAATTCTAGATGGTAATCAGCTCGCGAATCTGGATCTTAGTCCATTGAGTGCGTGTCAGAATCTAAGAGTACTTTCACTATCTAATTTGAATCTACAGTCTATCGACTTGAAACCACTAATCGCATGTACGAAATTAGAAGGACTAGTTCTATCGCAGAATAATCTCTCATCAATTGATCTTTCACCGTTTCTTCAAATAGGAACACTGGAATATCTGGATGTCACAGACAATAGATTGGATAAATTGGATATTACACATCTCCTGAGATGCCTAAATCTTCAGACTCTAAGGGTTGATGATATTCCACTGATTCAGAGAGTGGAGTGTCTACGGCCCTACTCAAAAGGTCTTGGCAAACATAAGGGAAAGATTCGACACACATATTTGGAGAAATAACCAAAGAAAACTGATTCAACGAGGTGGTTTTCTTATGACGGAGGAGATTAGACCAGTCAAGCTCACGAAGAGAGATACCTACACTGTCAAGACTCTCTTGAATGACCTGAAGAAACTAAGACTAACTCCTAATTCCCTCTATATTGTCGGAAACGAAGTCCTTTACTTCGAATGGACCGAAGCTGTCAATAACCTAGGTAGGGAAGACCCGATAGCAGCATACTTACAGGAACTACTTACCTTCATGGAGAGCGATTATGAAGATCGCCTTGTCGAGGGTGATATCCGAAGAGAGGACGATACCATTGGAGCGACATTCACAAGCTATCTGAAGGATACACCTTCTGAGTTTCAATCCTACACACTTGAAAGATCGGGTGAGTTCATTCGAGGTGTTCTTATGGCGGCGCAATCGCAGAGTATGAGAGACCTGCATCGATATGCAAAGATAGAACAAAGCTTGCGGAAACGTCTAGAGGAAAAACCCAAGGATCCAGATCTCTGGAATGAGATGCGGATTGCATTGTGGATTCAAGGCAAGTATGAAGAAGCCAGCGAGGCGCACAAGAAGGCAAAGAAGCTTGGTTGGGATAGAAGGAAGTCGAAGACCGTTGGTGTCTGATTCTATTTGAAGAATTCAATACAAGAGTTACAGATTTTAGGCAAAAGCTCAATTATCTATACAGAATCATCCATTTGATTGTACTTGACAGCTAATTTAGTTTCCAAATGTCTTTTATATGAGTCTTTTTTTTCCTAATTTGTTCGCTTGAAGGAGATCTATGGATGAGGAGCAGCACGAAACAAGTTATCGTGACATTTCTTAGCATTTCACTTCTGATAGTCTTCGCCTCACAATATGTCATTAGCTACCCCGGACAGACGACTGAATGTGATGCGTGCCACAACACCCAAGGGGTTCTCACCCTGACATCGAATGCAACTGGTACGGTTGAAGTAGAGCTTGGTGGGTCGTTTTCCCTTCTTCTGGATTCTACCGGATATACAGGAGGAGATAACAACTACATCATTAGCTTACAGGCGGGATGGGAAGACAATAACCAATTCACATTCACGCCAACTGAAGTCGAAGATGGAGGGACTGGGGACTTGGATTCCAGTACCAATGAGATTCAAGCACTCTTCCCGTTCACAGCGAATAATGCTGGTTCCTTCACCATCCGCTTTTGGGTAGCTGCGGCTGGAGACCTGGCAACCAGCCTAGATGTATCTGTATCGGTCCTAGTACCTGCAGGAAGTCCTCCAGTCATTGATAGTCCAGCAGATATCGAGTACGACCTTGGCGACACAGGAAATTCAATCGTGTGGACACCCTCCGACGATAATCCAAGTTCATACGAGATATTTCTAGATAGCATCTCTGTTCGAACAGGAGCGTGGAACACCAGCGGAGAAACCATCTCAATAGTTGTGGATGGACACACTCTTGGGACGTATAATTACACATTACAAGTAATTGATGGAGATACCCTTTCTGCTAGTGATACTGTATTTGTCACAGTAAACGATCCAATCCCCATCGTAAGTTCGCCCAGCGATATCACCTACATGGAAGGTGGCACAGGCTACTCAAGGACATGGACAGCTACAGACAATAATCCCAGCTCCTATACGCTCTGGCTCGATGGTGCGATTCTAAAGACTGGACCATGGAATAGTAGCGGGGAAAGCCTGGTTGTGAATGTGGATGGATTATCTGTAGAGGTTCATAACTACACAGTAGTGTTCACAGATTTGAATGATGGAAATGGCACTGATACAGTGCTCGTTCGAGTGAATAGCTATACTCTGCCCACAACTAATCATCCTCCTGATATCATTCAAGCCGAAGGCGGATCCGTGTATCTGTCGTGGGATGCACATGATCTGAATCCAGATGCCTATATCATATATCTGAATGACAGTAGTGAGAAATCTGGCCAATGGAATTCAGCATCTCAAGCGCTCTTCATAAACAAGGGCGGTCTTGGTCTGGGGACTTTCAACTTCACGATTTGGGTAATCGATGATGACCTTAACACAGCCACTGATACGGTATGGGTAACTATCTATGATGGGACAGCCCCAGTTCCGGGTTCGCCTTTAGACATCGAATATGATGAGGGTGATTTGGGTACCTATACTGTGTCTTGGACGCCTTACGACAAGTATCCTGACACCTATGAGGTTCTGAAGGATGGAGTTACAATCAAGTCAGGAGATTGGAACACAAGTTCGGATGTGATCTCTGTTGATGCTAGCGGGTTATCAGGAGGTGTCTATAATTACACACTAATTGTGACTGATGTAGGCTTGAACATTGGTATCGATACAGTATTGGTCACAGTGAACGATATCACCCCACCCACAGTAGATGATGTCGAAGATTTTGCCTATGTTGAAGGTACGACAGGGCATTCGATAGTCTGGTCACCCTACGACCAGAATCCTACATCATATGAGGTATACCTAGAAACATCACTCTACAAGGAGGGGCTCTGGAACTCGAGCTCGGAAACTATCATCGTGGGAATCGATGGGCTACAGGAGGGTATCCATAATTTTACGATATATGTCTTCGATGTCAGTGATAATAATGCTAGTGACTATGTCCTCGTTAGTGTAAATGATGAGACTGTTCCACTCATCGACAACCCAGCAGATATCGAGTTCAGCTCTGGGGAAACTGGAAATATAATCACATGGACTGCTACTGACTTGCACTTAGAGTCATATACAATCTATCTGAATGGTACTGAGGATGATACATATACACTTGGCTCCTCGCCTGCTACTATTCAGTATGATGTGGATGATTTGAGTGAGGGGGTCCATAATGTGACAGTCCTAGTACAAGATGAGTCAGGCAATTCAGCTTCAGATGAGGTCATCGTAATAGTCATGCCAGCAACATCATCAACAACGACCACGACAACTACGACAGAAACATCGACCACCACAACAGATTCCACAACGGGTTCCACAGATACCACAGATGGTCCTGAACCAGTCAATCCGACCCTACAGAACTATATCAACACAGTCTATATCACATGGATTGCTTCAATCATTGCAATCATTGTTGGCTCAGAGGTATATAGACGGAAGTATGGTGATTAGTCTCACCTTCTCGGTTGCCATTGAATGAAAGAATCAGGAAAATTGCGTCGAACACTAGTGATTTTCAATTATCCTTCTGGTTTTTCCCTAGGAAAGAATCAGATTGGCGATGGAAGAAATGAGAAAACTACCAACTACATTCAAGGTTATTATTGGTATCGCGTTGCTTGTGAATTTGGCGTCATTTCCAGTTACTACTGTATCAAGTAATTCAACACCATATCCAATGGCAGCATACGAGATAGCTCAGACAACAGATCTCTCAGGAGTGACAGTCGGTCTCTACGAGAGCTATCATTCATCAACTGATAATAGGATTGAGCTAAGTCGCACAGCGTTATACAACATGTTCCGCTGGATGAATGCTACCGTGCATATCTTGAACAGGACAGATATTCTCAATGGAGCTCTCTGGACATGTGAGATTCTCTGTATTCCAGAGGGACTCGGACCCTATATCCAATCGAACTTGGGATATGATGCGATGGACATGATCAAGGAATGGATTTCCTTAGGAGGTTCGTACATGGGCGTTCGGGGAGCGTCGACAATAGCATTCAGTGACGGATATTTCGAAGGAAATGCTGAAACCTTCTATATGGACCTCATCAATGGAACCTCTATCGGAATGTCCAGCTATGGATATATCGTGATGTCTGAATTAGAATTGAACAAGGACATTACGAGCGGACCGGATTTCTCATCATTCCCAAATACCATGAACGTGTTCTGGCGGACTGGCAGATATTTCGAAGCCAATGAGGGGCAGGAGATGATAACCCTTGCTAGTTATACTTACAACGACCAGCCAGCGATTGTTGCCGCAAAATATGGTGAAGGAAATGTCCTGGCATCAAGCCCACAATTCGAGTTTGAAGAGGATGATGATAGGGATGGGGTCGATTACTATGATGAATCCTATGATGACCCGGATTCCGAATGGCCATTGGTACTGGAAATCTGTAAGTGGATGATAGAGGACTCTCCTACTGTCGCAAACACCACTACATGGGCGTACCCAGAAACATCTGATACTGCATCATCTACTACGGATGATACTAATCAACCTTTGATCATTCCAATGGAAACCATAATGCTAACCATTGGAATTGTAGCAGTAGTCGCAATCGTTGCCACGGTAGTTCTCATGAAGAAGCGATAGACCTACAGTAGTGAGGGTTGGCTAGTTCAACCCTCGGAGCTGGTTTTCAGTATCTACCAAATCATTCATGAGCAGAAATGCGGAGCTAATTCCTAGTATGTCATGCGAAACATGTGGTACTGTTCTCAAGTATGGTAAGCGAATTCCTAGTGGAAAGAAACTCTGCATTGATTGTTGGAAATCGGAGAAGAAATCAGAGGATAAGAAGGGGAACGACGACCCCAAGTAGTCTAAAATAGTTGTTTCGTAATTCGATGATATCGCGCTATCAAAGGAGAGTTGTCAATGTGATTCGAAAAATCCTCAGATTTATTCCACCATTACTGGTTGCAGGTGGAGCGTTATTTGCTGCAATGTGGTTCATTAACCAAATTACTGAAGGCCTAATAGCTAGATTCCCAGGCGCGGACACCTACGATTTGATACCATTGCTTCCGATTGGATCGGTAGGGTATATGGAGCAGGATATCAGTTGGCTATTGACTTGGATTGCACCAATTATGGTGGTCGAATACTTTATCCTTGGTATCCCGATCTCTGCACTAATGCTTGTAATTTCAAAATATATCAAAGGTACTTCACATAATATTGACATAATTCAAACAGGGAACAAATTCGGAGCTCGGAGAATGATACAAAGAAGTGTTATTCCTGCACTCCTCGCTCTTGCTCTGGGTAGTGTTATACAGTCATATCTCGCAAATTCTCTGATAAACGTACCACAACAGTTGATTGAAGATTTTCCAGATCAAATACTTCCATTTTGGAATCCCTTATTTTCCATTGTGGTTGGTTTGATTGCAGTACCTATTGTTATGATAATATACATCCCTACTTGGATTCTCAATGATGCAGGAATCACATTCCACCTCAAGGAAAATCAACTCGATGTCCGGAGATGCCCTGAATCTATTGGAGTAGGACGTTGGTGGAGCAATCTCTTAGGAGGTTTCACGATTCTTGTAGTACCAGTATACTCATTCGTGCAATATTTCGTAGTTCCCTTTGTTGTCTCAGGAAACATTGTGCTTGAGAGCATTCTAAGAGGGTTTTTCCTTACATTTGCCGTGCCTATGCTTGGAATAGCGTTTATGCTACCAATCGTCATCTTCAATGAGATGGCTCTTGGCTTGAGCAGAAGATGGATACGGCGTGTTGCTAGAGCTCTTGGTGCACGAGAGATGAAGCTTCAAACAATCCTCACCGAAACAGAGATCATCGACAAAGAAACAGAATTTGGATGGGGATATTCGACAACAAAGAAGGCAAAGTGAGTTCAGTGAAGCCTCTCTGAGGCTTCTCCTCACCATTCTTTTTAGCTATTAGAATATCTTTGGCTCATCCCATTCTCCAAAGACATCACGCCAGACATCGCAAATCTCGCCAATAGTGGCATATGCCTTGACGGCCTCCACGACATGCGGCATGATATTATCGGTGCCTTCAGATGCTTTTCTGAGCCCATTGAGAGCTTCCTGCACCTTTGTGTTATCGCGGTCTCTTCGGAGCTTCTGAGTTCGCTCAGCTTGCTTCCGCTCGATTTCAGGGTCAATCTTGAGAACGGGAATAGTAATCTGCTCACCTTCGAGGACAAAGTCGTTCACTCCAACGATGGTTCGCTTCTTTGTCTCAATCTCTCGTTGATAACGATAAGATGCTTCCGCTATCTCGCGTTGGGGATAGCCCTTCTCAATAGCAGGGATGACACCACCCATGCTCTCGAACCTGTCAAAGTACTTGTAGGCTTCTTCCTCAAGCTCATTTGTCAACGCTTCGACATAGTACGAACCTGCCAATGGATCAATGGTGTTTGGAACTCCGCTCTCATAGGCAAGAATCTGTTGGGTACGCAATGCTACGCGGACAGCTTCCTCTGTTGGAAGACACAATGCTTCATCCATTGAGTTCGTGTGCAATGATTGAGTTCCGCCAAGAACTGCAGCAAGGGCTTGATACGCAGTCCTGACTACATTCACCATGGGCTGCTGTGCAGTCAATGAACAACCCGCGGTCTGGGTGTGGAATCGCATCCAGAGAGATCTGTCCTTCTTGGCACCGAAGGTCTCTTTCATCTCACGAGCCCATATCCTTCGAGCCGCCCTATACTTGGCAACTTCCTCGAAGATGTCATTGTGTGCATTAAAGAAGAATGAAAGGCGTGGAGCAAAATCATCGACATCCTGACCAACAGCGATGCCAGCTCGAACATATTCCATTCCGTTTGCAAGCGTGAATGCCAGTTCTTGAGCAGCTGTGGAACCAGCCTCTCTGATGTGGTATCCGCTGATAGAGATAGTGTTCCATCGCGGGATATGCTTAGTCGCATACTCCATGATGTCAGTGATAATTCGCATTGAAGGTGCGGGGGGATATATCCAGCTCTTCTGCGCCATGTACTCCTTCAAGATATCATTTTGAATGGTACCTCCGATCTTGTCAGAGGATACACCCTGCTTCTGTGCTGCGACCATATACATCGCAAGGAGTACACTTGCGGGAGCATTGATTGTCATTGATGTGGTGACCTGTTCCAATGGAATGCCATCGAAGAGGATCTCCATGTCCTTTAGGGTGTCAATAGCAACTCCAAGCTTGCCAACCTCACCAAGGGAATAAGGATGATCAGAGTCCCTTCCAAAGATCGTTGGCAGGTGAAAGGCAACGCTCAGGCCGGTCTGACCATTCGCAAGGAGAAACTTGTAACGCTTGTTTGATTCCTCAGCATTCCCCATTCCAGCGAATTGTCGCATGGTCCAAAGCCTACCACGATACATGGTTGGCTGAACGCCACGTGTGAATGGATATTCGCTGGGGAACCCAAGGTCCTTGTGATAGTCAAAGTCAGGGATGTCAAGAGGAGTGTAGATCCGTGCGATAGGTTTACTAGAAACAGTGATGAATTCATCTTGCCGTTCAGGATTCCCCCTCTCATGTTCAGCAAAAGTTGTTTCTTCCCATTTCTTCTTTGCATTTGCCAGCTTCTTGAGTTCGTCGTTTGACATCACACGTATCTCCTGTAGCAGGACTGACTATCACGCCTAAATGACCTAATATTAACTGTTCGATTTCTACCCTTATGCAATTTGAGATGTCGGTTAGAACTCGAACCCTTTCCTTGCAGGGAGTTTCTGCTCTCCATAATAGTGTTTGATCTCACGCATCTCTGTCACCAGATCAGCGACTTGAATGACCTCATCTCGAGCATACCTTCCAGTCATGATAAGTTCGACGTCGGAAGGTTTGAGAGAAATGAGAGCCAATTGCTGATCAAGCGAGATGAGGTTCCATTCAACTGCTACATTGATCTCATCAAGTATGAGCACATCGCATTTGTGATCTCGCAAAGCATCCTGTGCAAGCTTGAGCGCATCCTGGGCCATTTGGATATCGATTGGATCGGGGTTCTCCTTATCTACCCATGATTCTCGGCCCATAGGAATGATGGAGAAATTCGGGATAGCCTCGATGGTTCTAAACTCCCCATAATTCACACCCTCACCGTCACCACGCCACGCAAGCTTGGCTTTCATGAAGGAGATAACAAGGACCTCAAACCCATGTCCGGCAGCGCGGAGCCCTGCTCCAAGCGCACAGGTCGTCTTCCCTTTCCCATTCCCCGTGTAGACTTGAATCCTCCCAGCAGTGTCGGGCTTCTTCATGGGTCGATCACCATCTATTTCATCTTCAGTAGGAGTTCTGCTATACGAGTGCCGAGCTTCTCGCTACCTCGAATTGCTAATGCATCATCCTTTGCAGATCGCCAATTACCTTCATCAGTCTGAAGTGCTCCAGAGCCAAACGTACCATCCTTCACGGGACTTCCAGAAGCTCCAACAACGATCATACCTTGTGCAATTGCGTATCTGTTCAAGAAATCGATTACGTGTTCTTGTCCTCCGTAGCGTAATCCTGCATAGGTGATTGAGCCAAAGAGCTTGTCCCTGAGCTGGTGATCCTGCATCTTCATGTAACGAGAGCGATCAATGAAATCCTTGAGTACTCCAGGAACAGATGTGAAATATGACGGTGCAGCAATGATGATTGCATCTGCTTGTAGTAGTTTCTCCTCAATCTTAGACATCTCATCATGTTCACTCTCAGGACACGGTTTCTTGCGAACACATGAATCGCATCCTGTGCAGTGGCGAATCTCAAAATCGCTAATGTCAAGCAATAGTGTGGTGGCTTGCTTGGTATCTCCATCTGATAGGACGCCCGAAGCAGCCTCTAGTGCTTTCTGAAGCAGGAATCGTGTATTAGAGTTCGCTTTCTTGGGGGATCCGCAAATTCCGACTATAAGCATCTGAAAACCCTCGTGTAATCAGGAGTTGGGGGCTCGGTCTTGTACTTTTGTCTTTCGTACGAACCTACTTGTGAAGCTCCTTCCCTTTGACCCCGAACGCTTTGCTCATCTTGTTCATCTCATCTGCCTTGTCAGGGTTACCAAGATCTACGTACAATTTTGACATGAGAGAGTAGACCTGCTCGAGACCTCGATAGTTCTCCACCCTGGAAAGGATACCTGCTGCATCCTCGGCGACATAGACCGCTTGCTCATACAGACTCTTCCCCTTGAGGATGTTCGCTCTGACAAGCAAAGTCCACCCTACTACCTGTTGCATCTCAGAATCATCACTATCGATACCTCCTGTAATGATATCAGCGAAGTGCATCTCTGCGTTCCTGAGATCTCCTTCGTTCAAAAGTCGAATGCCAACGGCCAGTCGAGAACGAGCGATCTGGACCAAGTCACCGGATTCAATCGCGAGCTGAAGATAGCGTTCAGCTCGGTTCAAGGAACCCTCTGTTTCACCCAAGTTGCTAAGAGCCTCGTCCATGCGCATCAGGCAATAGGACAAAACACGCTTCTGTTCTAGATCTTCATCAGGTGAGAGATCAGTTAGAGAGAGAAGGAGCGATTCAGCTTTCTTATACCTCTCAAGCTCTCTCTTGCTATCTTCATCAGCGATAGCATCCCACATTGCAGATTCAATCATCTCCTCCGCGGATTTGATGACTTCTTTCGGAGTAGCCATTTGAGTTCAACAAGTCATACACAGAGAGTCTTAAAGACTTTGCAAGCTAGTTCAAGACCTCACTCAATGACTGAGCAATCTCACTTACTGCAGTGGTTGCGCCAATCTTACTGCCATCCTTATGAGGAGCACCTATGACAGTAAGGGATTGAACTCGAAGAACTTGGACGGAATATCCGAGGACATCGTAAGTAGTCGGAACGATATCTGTGGAGGGAGCTACAGATTCATGGATGAGCTCGTCCCAGATATTTGCAAGATGGTTCTTTGGGATGTTGCCAGCAAGCATTCTTCCACTAGCATCAATAATCCCTGCATAGGCCAATCCAGAATTCTCTAATGCTCGATCAAGCATAATCTCAATAGTGGGCACGAGCTCGGCATCTGAAGGTAGAAGATCGGAGTTGATGTAATTACCAACCAATGCATCCATGCCTTCAATTGGACTCATACTTCCATGCCAGATTGTGATAATCTTGCCATAGTTCTGTGCTATGTGTCTGCCCAAGGCAACCATCTTTCTTGATAGCGCAGTCACATCTTCATCGTTCGATACCAACACAAGAATAGTGAAAGACTCGAAGAAAACATACACCCATTGATTATCATTCTGTTCTAAGATATATGGTTGACCAGTTGCTGTGCTCTCTCGGGAAGTAAACAGTGTCACGCAAGCTCGCACATGAGATGGAAGGGGTGCATCATATACGTGACCGTTATCATTGTATAGAACGCCATACAGCATCTCACCATTGCTTTTGATGACAAATGCACCTTCGATCAAGTCGGTCCCCTTCCTTGGCACAACAATCAAACCAGTCATAAGACTTCTGTGTGCGTATTCGATAGAATGTTTGGAGCGGAAGGAAGGCCACAGTCCATGAGTTTTTATGTTCGTAAGGAGCATTGAAGCGGGGTTGCTCTCATGTCGAAGAAGAAGAAAATGGCAGAGCGTATCAAACGCACACGATACGATATCTTTGCAGAGCTGATTCGTGTCATCATGGTCTATGGCTACTGCCCACTAACAAGAGCTGCGCGATCTACCAATATGCCCGTGGATAGAGCAAAAGAGAGCATCCTAGAGCTAGTCGATAGAGGACTGCTACAATCCGATGATGATGAGGGTGGTATCGTATACAGCGTTACTGTACGTGGTCACCAGTACCTTGAGATATATAAGCGACTGGCAGGACTTGTAGGCATCCCGATTCCAGAGCCCATCATCGGGATGTAGTGATGTATCATCCATGACACTGGAAGCAGTTGAGTGGGATGATACCATTTGTAAGGAAATGCATAGCGAACAAGAGACCATATCCAACCACGATGATGGCCAACACAATAATCAGAATCTTCTTGATACTCATTGTATTAGCACCGTATTTCTGCAACCATGAACCTTTAGTAGCTCTTATCTTTTACACCAAACTCCGAAAAGAAGTCGGAAGGGTAGAAACATGATAGTAACAATATGTGACCCTAAAATGTGCTTTCGCTTTATATACCCAGAAAATCCTATTTTACTCAGTAGATAATTACAGGTGATAATTCAAATGGCTGAAGATAATGAACAAAGAAGCTCTGGAAGCATGAAATACGAGAACCAGAGTGAGGTAGTCCTATCTCGGGTCGATGGTGACCTAGAAATTAGGAATTGCACTACTCTGGAGCCAGCTGAAGGCAATGAAATCATTGTCACTGGCGAAGTGAAAATCATGGGCGAGCTTGAGATTTTGGGATCGCTAAAAGCGGGTTCATTGTATGCGAGAACTAGAGAAACAATCCTCGTTGAAGGTGACCTCATCGTTGAAAGAAGTGCTCGGGTGGAAAAGGGAGCGCTTGAAGTGAGAGGGTCTGCAACTGGTCGTGATTTCAGAGCTGATTCCAGTCTTAGCATTGGAAAGAACCTAGACTGCACATCAGCCTCAGGTGGCGGATCGGTAAAAGTCGAAGGAAATGCAAAAGCTGAACGCATCAATGGAGGTGGCTCTGTCAAGATAGGTGGTGATGCAGAAGTATCTGAGATACGAGCAGGTGGATCAGCAAAGGTAGTTGGAACAGTACTAGCAGATGAGATCAAAGTTGGCGGTAGCGTCAAAGTCAACAAAGGAAAGATCGGTGTTGTTAATGTTGGTGGGTCCTTCAAGGCTGAAGGAGCAGTCGAAGTTGATGAAATCGATGTCGGTGGCTCAGCAGTCGTAGGTCCAGGCTCGATCGTCCATTCAGTTGATGTAGGCGGCAGCTTCAAGTCTACAGGCGAAGTTCAATTCGATAAGATTGATGTCGGAGGAGCTGTCAAACTTGGTGGTTCATCATCAGGAAAGATAATTGACGTCGGCGGCTCTGTGCTAGTAGAAGGGGATCTTGAAATGGAAGATGATCTTGATGTTGGCGGAAAGGTCACAGTTGAGGGTAATCTGAAGTGTCTGAAGAAGATCAAGGTTGGCGGTACGCTCATCGTTGAGGGGCGAATTGATACCTATCGAGTAATTGTAGGTGGACGTGTTGAAGCGAAATATGTCAAGGCGGATGGCTTCAGACTTGGTGGTCGCGGTGAAGTAACTGGACCCGTTGAGTCAAGGGAGATTCTTGTGAGAGAGCGAGCTCGAACTGAATCACTCTACGGTGAAGAGATCCGAATCGAAGAGAGATCAAGAGTAAAAGATGTATATGGTAAGGACATCTATATTGAACGTGGATCTATTGTAGAAGGTAATGTTGTATACACCGACACTCTAGAGTTGGAAGAGCGTGTAGAAGTGCGCGGCGAAACAAAGAAGGTAGATGAACTACCTCCTGCTGAAGATGTTCTGTAGATGAAGGAAAGTGCAGTAGCCATGATATTTCTCGCTACTGCACATCTTCAGCCTCATTTTTCGAAAGGATAAGTATCCTGCGACCTGAATGCTTCGAATACGGCTTCTTGGTAAAATCTCCATATTCCGATATAATTCTCATTCCCGATGCACGAACCAGCAATTCAGCTTCTCTGGTGTACACGAGTGCGACACCAGATTTTTGGTATATCTGTTCCACTATGTCGCCAGATTTCTTGTTCCGGACAGTGAAAGTCAAATCAAGTGACATAATCTGACGAAGGGGATCTGTAGAAATAACACCTGAACGAGTTACTGTCAGGCCATCTTCTATGTCCACAGGATTCTCCTCAAAAGAAGCATTTCGAGGTTGGACTCCACCGGGAAATAAATCAACGATAAAGAGTCCATCCTCAGTGAGATGTTCACGCACACAGGAGAGGAGGGAAAGTTGCTCATCAGTCGTCAAGGCGTGTCCAAAGGACGTTGGAACAATAATCAGAGGAAAGCGTTGGGAAATCTCAAAGTCGGTCATGTTCCCCTCGATGATTGTGATTCTTTCTGCGACTTCCGGTGGATTGCTTGCTACTTGCACCTTGAACTCATTTACCATGTGCTTCGAAGACTCAAGTGCTGTTACTTCAAATCCAGCAATCGCAAGCGCGATGGAAACTCGTCCAGTTCCTGCAGCCAAATCTAAGATAGGAGACCCCATCTTCTGAGCATAGTCGATGTAGAACGGAATGTCGTTGTTCTGAGCAAATAGATTATAGAATCGTGCTGCTTTCTCGTATCCATGTCTATACTCGTCTAGGGGCTCATCCTCCATTAAGCAGAAACACTCCTCGAGTCCAGAGGAATTTGATCTTCAAGAGGTTGACGATATCTCTGATGAGCAGGGTAGTTCCTGAAGGAATGAGTATACCACCGAGTGATCATGTCCTCGACCTCTAACTCGACTCGCTTCTGTAGGTCATCACTCAGCATAGGAGCAATCGTCAATACCTTTCCATGGGTCGATTCCTGTACCTTGCCCTTTTTAGCAACTACCTCTCCACCCAAGATGGTATAAGCAGATTCTGAGAATCCTCGTACTATCTCCTCAGGGCTCTTGGTCAAATCGGTCTTCAATGCGTCAAAATCATATACAGATACATCGGCGTCAGCTCCAATACCAAGCTGGCCCTTTCGTGCTTGAATGCCAAGAATCTTTGCCGGTGCCGCTCGCGTACTGATAGTTGCCTCATACATGCTCCACTCTCTCTCAATGCCTTCCAATGTGGATCTCTCACGAGCGAACTTGTGCACTTTGTCCAACCAGATCTCCCGCTGCTTCTGGCTCATTAGCCAAGACAGGACGAGGGGATACTTAGTGAAGGGACCAGCGTTGGGATGGTCAGTCGTAAGTACAACACGCCAAACATCATCAACACTCAAGGCGAACTCCAATGGTATTGTCCATTGTACCGAGTTGGCTGGGGACTTCATCTCAAAGTTGTAAGGAACGATACCAGCTCCTCCAGGAAGCTCGACATCAACAGGGATATTCCCCCATTTTGTTTGGGTCATCTGATGAAGTGTGAACTGAAATGGTCCGTCACCAGTCATAGTCATTGCGGGACCAAAAGTAATCTGTCCCAAGTCCGCGGTGAAATGCTTGTTACTATTCATATACTTTGCAAAGGCGAGACCTCCAGAGCTAACATCTTTCCATTCTGGTTTCCCTTCCTCTACCATGTCCAAGGTTTCGAAGGACATATGAGTCAGATGAACAACTTGCTTTCTACCCTTGTGCCCTTTGATATCCTTGACCGCATCAAGCTCCTGAATCGTTGTGTGAATATTACCAACGCGACCCAGATTATTTGGGTGGAGATGAACCACATGAGGTAGGCCAAGAGATTCCGTAGCTTGCACCAATGAACGGATGACTTGTCTGGGTGTAATTCCCCACTGAGGTATCTCAGTATCTGGTTCTCGAACGTTCTTTCCGTATGCCCAAGCATAGGTCCCACCAGGATTTACTACCTTGACACCCCAGCCACCAGTGCTTTTCAGCATCCAAGATATGAAGCCAGCGAGTCCTGATAGATCCCCTTCCTTCACGTAATTGTAGGTAACCATGTTATTGCCAAACATTGGCAGCAATGCAGTATTGAGGTTAGGGATATCCTCTAGCTCCTCCCAGGTACCTAATGCTTTCATGGGTGGCAATGCTGGCTCTACAACGGTGGTATAACCCATTTGGGAATAACGATATCCAAGTGTGTAGGAAGAGAACATTATCCCTGCTACACCAGAGCGGGTCTTGCTTGTTCTACAGACGGGAGGTTCGATACGATGAGCTTCTGGACACATAGCTCTTCCAAAGTTTAGCTTTGAGCCAACAATGTGAGAGTGCATGTCTACCCCGCCAGGCAGGACTGTCTTGCCCTTGACATCGATCGTCTTTGCCTTTTCACCAACTTTCTCTACAATCTTGCCATCAGAGATACAGATGTCCTTGACCTCGCCATCAATGCCATTTAGGGGATCATAGACGATACCGTTTGTGATGATAATATCCTTGCTCATTTCTTTACCTCCTTCTCTAGTCCTGTGTAAATCATCCGAAGAACATCCCGATCAGGTAGGATTCCTTCAGGGGGATCAATGATCTTCTGAAGATACAATGGCAATCCATCCATTCTAACTGCAGCACCATCACACTCGATCCCTGCTACTGCAGTGGGGATATTCACAGTTGCCATCTCAGAGGTCATATTCTTCTTGGGATCGAGATTGATGATAGGGATATTCGCCATTGTCTTAAGGCATTCTTTCGGGAAATGGGCTGCAGGATCAGCAGCTATGTTGAGTAATGCATCGACCTCACCTCTTGCGAGAAGATCGACTGCAGTGTATTCTCCAGGTTGATATCTTGGATATCCTCGAGCGAAATCAACAGCATAGGGATATCCTGTTTGCCAAGTGCAAGTCTTGTTCGCACCACTGACGTTGTAGTGTCCTCGCATTGGCATCATATTCCACTTGGTGTATGAGTTCAGGTCCTGTATAAGACGCACCGCGGCGTCTATGTTTCGAAAACGACCTCTTGATTGTGTCAGACCCAGACCAAAGAAGAGAATTCCATAGATTGCACTCTTCATCTTCTCAGCCATCTCTTTTAGGGCATCTATCGGAACTCCGCCAACCTCAGTTACATTGAGACGATGCCCTCGAACTAGGGCATGTAATGATGACAAGACCTCAAGGTCTGTTCCAGGTTTGATCTGAACGAACTTGTCTACCGTTCGAGAGGTTTCCGATTCACGAATATCCACGAGCCAAATCTTACGGTCCTTCTTCGGATCATCCACATAGGCACCGGGGACACGGATATATCGACTGATGTGCCGAGGATGAGCTGCGAGAGGATTTGATCCCCAATAGATGACAAGATCTGCTCGATTGCGTACTTCAGCAAGAGCCCCTGCGGCTTCCCCAGACTCCTGAACTCCCAGTATCGTCGGACCGTGACAGACCGATGAAGTGTTATCGACAACACCTCCTGTAATCTCAGCAATCTTGTATGCCTCACGGTGAGCATCATTCTCTGTGGAGCTCAGTCCATACACAAGAAGACGCCGTGCAGATGCGATGATCTCCACTGCTCGTGAAATGGCTTCATCCATGGTCGCCTCAGATTTCGAGCCGTTCACTTTTATCGTAGGGGTTTCTGCTCTATTCAGATGGTGGTTTAGAAAACGGCTCTTGCTAATCGCGCAACCATTCTTCATCCCAGATATCTCACCGTTATTCAATTCGATCTCTATATCGTCACACAAGCAACCACAGAATGTGCATGGGATATCCTTGAGTATCTTCGTGCTTTCGGTCAATCAATCAACTCCTCCCGCGACACCCATGATATCATATATCCCAAGAATAGATGAGGCCTTCGACTTGAATACCTGTGCATCAACACTCTTGTATGATGGCATTCCGCTTTGCTGAGTGTCATCACCGATGATTGCATTAGCATATGGTCCGCAGGGAATGAAAGCGATATCGGGATCCTTCCCTCGGCTCTTCTTCGTGCTAACTACTACAGTTCCAAAGATAGTTTCTACCTCTACGAGATCGCCAGGTTGAATTCCGAGTGCTTCGAATACAGTTGCATCAATCTCAACATATGACACTGCATCCCGATAGGCATCCGTTAATTTTCCTTCCTCAAGGGTTCGTCCTTGTAAAAGTGTTCTCCCTGAAATTAAAGTGACTTTAGCCCCTACACGGCTCATGATTTTGCACCGACAACGGTTGGTTTTCGTACAAGAATAAGCTTACGGTTAATGGAAGTGGAAGAATCGCGGAACAGAAAAGTCCGTTCTCCAACATGGTACTACTTCGAAGACTTTATCAGAAGGCGATTTTGGTTCCGCTCAGAATGCCCCTTTTTCAGATAGGTGGGATAAGACAATGACAGTCGATAAGAAGATACTGATTGACTTGTATACACGGACACTAAAAGTACGACTCTTTGAAGAGAAGGTCTGGGAGCTCTTTGGTGAGAACATCGTCCCAGGAACACTGCATCTATACCTTGGCCAGGAAGCCATCTCAGCAGGAGTCACAGTCGCATTGAAGGACTCAGACTGGATTCAAAGCACTCACCGAGGACATGGTCATGTTGTCGCAAAAGGCGCAGATCAGAAGAAAGCTCTTGCAGAGCTATTGGGCAAGGCTACTGGATCATGTAAGGGAAAGGGAGGTTCAATGCATATCACCGAGTTTGACAAGGGTGTCCTCGGAGCGACAGGTGTCGTTGCATCTGGTTTGCCGATTGCAGTTGGAGCAGGTCTCTCATGCAAGATGAGAAGGACAAAAGATGTCGTCGCTTGCTTCTTTGGTGATGGTGCTTCAAACAATGGCACATTTGGTGAATCCCTGAACATGTCGGCAATCTGGCAACTTCCAGTAATCTGGATTGTGGAGAACAATCTCTATGCGATGGGTACGCCAATCAAACTGACTTGCGCATCGTCAACCATTGCAGAGCGAGCAAATGGCTATTGTATCCCAAACAAGGTCGTCGATGGGAACAACGCACTTGAGGTATATGAAGCAAGTGTCGAGGCAGTCCAACGTGCTCGTGATGGTGGAGGACCAACGCTTATCGAATGTCAGACATACCGTCAAAAAGGGCATTCTAGATTTGACCCCGCCAAGTATCGCCCAGAGGATGAAGCTAAGAAATGGTTGAGTGAGGAGCGGGATGCAGTTAACGTCATTCGGAAAATAGCGATAGAGCAAGGGGCACTCACTGAGAAGGAAGCTGACAAAATCCGTGAAAAGCTTCAGAAGGAAATTGACAAGGCGGCCGACTTCGCGAGGAACTCCGAATATCCGAAACCGGAAGAGACTCTAGATGATGTCTATGCGGAGGCGATCTAAATGGCTGAGATAACATACAGAGATGCATTGAACGCAGGCCTTCGTGAGGAGATGGAACGTGACGAATCGGTCTTTCTTCTAGGGGAGGACATCGGTATCAATTGGGGTGGCGCATTCAAAGTAACAAAGGGTCTTGCTGAGCAATTTGGGGTTGAAAGGGTCTTGGACACACCTATCTCTGAGAACTCCATCGTTGGTGCAGCAGTCGGCGCGGCTATCACAGGCATGCGGCCAGTTGCAGAGATCATGTTCGGAGACCTCATCGCACTTGCCATGGATCAGGCATGCAATCAAGCAGCCAAGATGCGTTACATGTTCGGTGGACAAACATCAGTTCCTCTAGTTATTCGGACAGTATTTGGAGGAGGAAAGAACATAGCATCACACCACTCTCAGAGTCTAGAGTCATGGTTCATGCATACGCCAGGACTCAAGATCGCAGTTCCAGCTTTCGCTTCAGATGTTAAGGGTCTGATAAAGACAGCAATTAGAGACCCTGATCCAGTCCTATTCGCAGAACACAAATTGGTATACGACAAGAAAGAAGAAGTTCCTGATGATGAATATCTCATCCCATTCGGTCATGCGAAGATTCGAAGAGAGGGTGCGGATGTTACACTCTGGGGTACGTTCTTCATGCTCCATAAGGCATTGGAGGTCGCAGAAGAGCTGGCAAAGGAAGGAATCAGCGTAGAAGTGATCGATCCCCGAACACTCGTACCCTTGGATAAGAAGACACTGATTGAATCCGTGAAGAAGACTGGCAGGTTAGTTTTGGTGACTGAGGAAACAAGAACTCTTGCCACGACAGCTGAAATCGCTGCTATTGTCCAAGAAGAAGCATTCGATTGGCTGGATGCACCCATCAAGCGTGTCAATGCGCCAGATACGCCAGTACCCTTCGCTCCAACATTAGAGGATTACTTCATACCAGACCATAAGAGAATAGCCCAGGCGATTCGAGATATCGTATAGGAGTGTGTCAAATAGATGGTTACAACCATGATCATGCAACGGATGAGTGTTGCAATGGAGTATGGTGTCATCCTCAAATGGCTCAAGAAAGAGGGGGATGAGATCAAGAAAGGAGATGCTGTCGTAGAGATCTTCGGAGAGAAAAACGAATTCGAACTGGAAGCTCCAGCTGATGGTATTCTCCTCAAAATCCTCTGCGATGAGAATGACGAGATTCCTATTAGTGAGCCAATCGCCTTCATCGGTGAGAAAGATGAGAAGATACCTGATGTAAGGCCAAAGAAGATGACACAAGCGGCTGGTTCTGCTCCGCCAACTATCGTACAGTCAGCTGCTCCTATTGTTGAGTCAAAGACATCCACCCCAGTATATCCTGCAAAGAAAGCAGTGGTATTAGAAGGTGGACGCATAAAGGCATCACCTCGTGCGAAGAGAATAGCTAAGGAACTTGGTGTTGACCTAGCCTTTGTGAGTGGCACAGGGCCCGAGGGACGAATCGTCGAACGCGATGTGATGACAGCACAAGGTGCCGCTGTTGCTCCAGCCGCCATCGATCTTGGAGACCGCAAGGTAATGCGCGTTGAAACGCTGACTCCTCTACGAAGAACAATTGCACGAAGGATGACGCAAAGTGCTCAAAATCCGCATATCACTATGATCACGGAGATCGATATGACTGAAGCTGTAGCACTCAGAAATGAGCTGAACAAGACAGTAGAGAAGACACATGGGATTCGGATATCATTCAATGATATTATCCTGAAAGCTGTTGCAGATGTCCTCGAACGATTTCCTAAATTCAACGCCATGCTGACAGGTAATGACCTACACATGTTCGAAGAGGTTCATCTTGGAGTTGCCATGGCAACAAGCGATGGATTGATTGTGCCCATTGTAAGAAGTGCCAATACAAAGTCAATCACTGAAATCGCTCAGGAAACCAAGGCACTAGGCAAGAAAGCACAGGAGAACAAGTTGACTCCAGAGGAACTTAGTGGAAGTACATTCACGGTGTCTAATTTGGGCCCATTCAAGGTAGACTTGTTCATTCCAGTCATCAATCCGCCTGAAACTGCTATTCTAGCTCTCGGTCAAATCAAGAAGAAACCAGTCGTAATTGATGACATGATTGCAATTAGACATATGATGATGGCTAGTTGCGCCGTTGATCATAGAGTATTGGATGGAGCGCCAGCGGGAGAATTTCTACAGGCATTAAAGGAAACCCTTGAGAATCCATTCATGATGAAATATTAGTGTGATTGGGTCTATGCCCAATCGTACACTTTCTATATTCACCGATTCTTTGCTAGTGAAGTGAAAGCGATTTCAGCTTCTCGCTTAAACTCCTCGATAGTTTTCAATAATGAGTCAGGTTTGTTGTTTGGAGCATCCTCAATGTTCTTCAATGCTGTAGAAAGTTCCTCAAGTTGTCCAACTATCTTACTGATAGCAAATGAGATCGGAGAAGTCACTTTGCCTCCAACAGAATAAAGGATCCGCTTCCGACCGCGACCGGTCTGAGCATCATCATTCTCACTTTCCACCAAGTCTAATGCTTCTAATTGGGACAACACGAGAGAAACATTACTTCGAGAATAGCCAGTAATCTTAGCAATATCTTCGGCGCTCATCTTCTCGTAGTCAGTTCCCTTTGCTATGTACAGAGTAGCAAGGGCCATTCCAGCGTTCCTCTGCAGTCCAAGCCATTCGGATAGATTCACACAAAAGGATACAAAGCGAGGATATGATTTCAATGAAGCAAGTGTCAAGGTTCTTCCCACCAAATATATGCTAAAGGGTTGGTTTCGAAATGTGCTTATCATGATAAAGTTATTTCTATAAAGCAACAAATCTAAACAATCAAGTAACTATCTGAATAATGAGACTAGTGTGTATCACTTTCCTCGATCATTTGGAAGATGAATCCATTTATCGTCTTCAAATCTTGATCAAATAATGGAGCTGCAAAGACACGGAAGGATGCTTTTCGGCCTCGAGAGGAGTTATGGATTTCATCTCCTTCAATAGGATCAAATGAGTAACTGGTTCTGAAGATTGCTTTCTCTCCTCTCGCTAAGGAATCCTTTACTTCTTCAGGTAGAACAGGATCATCGAACATCGAATAACCCTTGGCTGCATCATGATCCTTCAATCTGAAAATGCGTAGGCACTCCTCATTGACTTCCTGTATCAGACCTTCCTTATCTGCAAATGCAATTGCGACAGGAGAATCATGAAAGATTGAGTAGAATTTCGCCTCACTCTTCCACTTCTCCTCCTCCACGACTTTCTTGTCACTGATGTCTCGAATCCATACCCATGATCCAATTGGAATGCTATCAGCGTTATCACGACGCCATGCTGATAATAGAACAGGTACTCTTTCTTTATCTGAGGTAATGAGCTCGAATTCGAAGAGCTCTGAATAGCCTATCTGTTGAACCTGAAGGCCAACTTGTTGGGCTTGCGGAAGGAGTTCTGAAGGAACTACCTTTGCAAAGCTTTTACCGATTAGTGATTCAAGGTCCGTTCCAATCAACCTAGCGAAGCTCTCATTATATTGAAGGATATCCCCTCTCATATCCGTTGCAATGATTCCATCCATAGCAGACTCAAATAGATGTCGAAACTTTGCTTCACTTTCAATTACTAAATCTTGATGTCGCTTTGTTTCCATTCGATTTCTAAGATAAGAGATCAATTCCAAAAGGACATCTTCAGTTTCCTCAATATCCTTTCTGAGGTAAAGATCTGCTCCGAGATTCAAAGCTCTAATCGCTATGTCCTTTCCTGATTCACGTGTAATTAGTACGAAAGGGATACGACTCCCCGAGTTGCGAAGCCATTCCAGTAGATCTATTCCAGTCATAGATGAACTGCCCAAATCGCTGCAGCACAGAATTGCATCGTAAGAGTTCCCTTCCAACATCTCTAATGCCTCGGGAACAGAACGAGCTACCGCAATGGAAATATCACTAAATTCTGGAGTCAAACGGGATATGACTATGTCTGCTAGGCCTCCATGATCTACTAATATCAAGTTGTATCCCAAATGCTTCTAGCCTCACATCTGATACTATGTAATGACACAGTCAGTAAAATATCCTTAGAAAGATTAAATGATTCTATGGCGATAGGAAATTAGAGGGTAACTCCGAACTTCTGCTCAACTTGAGGTCTATGAAAGATGTTGTAAGTGCAAAAGGGAATAATCGAACCTTCAGGAGTGGCATAGTTGATGGTGCAATGCTTCACACGCTCTAGATCGAGATTGTAGCAATCTTGGAAGTGCATCATACCTAGCATAATGACCTTGTTCATAAATGCACGCAGAGAGCTATAGGAACCAGATTTTAGGAATGACGATATCAGAGGTTTCATCTTAGCTTTCTGTTTGACATGTCGAAGAAAGCCAAATAATTTCAGTCTGGCACGTAATCCAGCCATCCTTTTTTCTTCTGCATAGAGATTGCAGATGTCTTCAAGGGTCTGTAGTAGCTTCTCCAAATCAACTACCTTGGTTATTGGCACATAACTTCCGTCTTCCTCAATGAAGAGAAAAGTTGCCATCCCGCAAGCGAAATGAGCATGTAATTCGAATATCTCGACACCTCGTAGTAATCCAAGTGCACGACCCACACCCATCATAGAAGACACAGGGTACCAGTCACTTGCTTTGATACCTCCGCGTGTCTGTTCCTCTATGAGATGAATGGCATCTGGAGTTGTGATACGCATCTGTGCTCGTTCAGAATGATCGATACGACCTGTTAGGCTCACGGGTTGAAAATTGATACATCTTACAATATCTCGATTATCCAGTGCGTATTGGATTATCCCACCAAGCTCTTGATCGTTCAGCCCTTTGACCACGGTTGGTACCATAATTACACCATCGAGATTTGCATATCTGGCGCTATCCAACACACGATCCTTGACCTCACGAAGATCCTTACCTCTAGCCTCTAGATATGGTCTTTCGGAAATACCATCAAATTGAAGATAGATGGTCTTCAATCCAGCATCTACCAATGATTTGAGATACTCAGGATCATTCGCCATCCTAATACCATTGGTAGCTATCATGATATGCCGGAAACCAAGCTCCTCGGCCCATTGTACATATTGAATCATGTGTTCACTCAGGGTCGGTTCGCCTCCTGCAAATTGTAGGCCCACACATGGAGCAGGGAGATTTGAACGAAGATTGGCCATCATGTCATACACTTGCTCTGGAGTAGGCTCATAGACTATCCCTGATTCAGCAGCATTAGCAAAGCAAATGGGACACCTCATATTGCATCTATTCGTCGGGTCAATAAGACCAAGTGCAGTATGTGCACTGTGTTGAGGGCATTGTCCACAATCCGCAGGACATCCATCTTTGGTTGAAGTCCGAGGATTCTTCAAACCAATCGTCTTATGCCAGTATCTCATCACTCGACGAAACATATCAGGATCGGACCAATATAGCTCCTCAAAATCACCATGTTTCTCACAGGACTTCTGCATCCATATAGCTCCATCCTTCTCAAGTATGATAGCATCTATCACATTGATCTGTCCATCCTCCAGATGACAGTCTGGACATACAGACTTCGTAGTATAGGGCAATTCACGAGGCTCATGTTTCTCCATCTTGTATCGAGAGAGGTCAGATTTTACTGGATGTTCTCTAACGGATGGTTTCGAGTGTCCCAACATAACTACCCCGTTCCTATACTGACTCGGCGCGTTTTATATCCTGCCCTTCTCTTTATCTCTAAATACCAATTTGGTTGTGATATCAGCGCTCATCAGAACGCTGGGAACTCCTGCTCCAGGATGTGTTCCAGCACCAACCAAATACAAACCTTTGATATCTTTGGATCGGTTGTGAGGTCTGAACCATCCAGACTGAAATAGGATTGGTTGAAGGGAAAAGCCAGCCCCTTTGTACGAGTTGAATTGATCATGATAGTCCTGAGGAGTGAAGACTTCAACGACTTCTAGATTGTCAACAAGTCCAGGAAGGACTCTTCTGTCCAAGGTCTCTAAGATATGATCTCGATATGATTCCTTCTTCTCTTCCCAATCGGTCTTTGAATCAAGATTTGTGACAGGTGTGCAGGCATACATAGCCTCACATCCTTCCGGAGCTAGTTCAGGATCCGTTCTCGTCGGAATATGAAGGTATGTAGAGAAGTCATCAGGTATGATGTGCCTATTGAAAATATCCTTGAGAAGGCCTTTATATCGTGGACCAAAAACGATACTGTGCTGTTCCATCTCCGGATACTGCTTCTTAACACCCATATAGGTCATGAAGAGACTCATACTGTACTTCGCTCTCTTGTATCTGTGCGGAACGTCTCGAAGGAGGTGCTCCTCATCTATTAGATACATATGGGTATGCGCTATATCCGAGTTCGCAATTATGATCTTAGCATCATAGTTCTTGCCGTTCGCAGTTTCGACACCAGTAGCCCGACGCTTTGTGACATTGATCTTCGATACTTCGGTATTCAGTTCAATCGTGCCACCGAGTTCCTTGAACAGTCGTGCCATCCCTTCGATGAACTTGTGAGTGCCACCTCGAACCCACCACACCCCATGTTTTTCCTCGATATATGTTATCAAGCAATATATAGCAGTGGACGAAAAGGGATTGCCTCCTATGAATAGTGGATTGAATGATAATGCGATGCGTAAACGCTCATCTTTCAAGTAGCTGGCAACCATGCCATGAACACTCTTGTACGCTTTGTGCCAGACGCCCTGAGGAGCGACCTTGACCATACTCCAAGGAGTTTCGAAAGCTTGAGAGCCGAATCTCTCAAACCCAAGGTCGTATATGGGTTTGATTCGCTTCATGAACTTCTCATAACCCTCTACATCCTTAGGACTTAGGCGCTCGATTTCCTTGATATTCTCGTCATGTCCTGAATAGTCCATATGCGAGCCATCGGAAAAATACAGACGATATTTCGGCTTTATCTGGATCATGTCGAAATAATCAGATCTTTCTTTTCCCGCTGCAGCAAATACATCATCGAGTAAAAAGGGCGGGGTTATTATGGTAGGGCCGGTATCGAAGGTGTATCCCTTCCTTTCAAACACGCTAGCTCGTCCTCCAAGCTGATGTCGCTTTTCAAGAAGGGTGACTGAAGCTCCAGCAGCCTGCATTCTGATTGCAGCAGCTAATCCACCAATTCCACCACCAATAACAATAGTATTGGCATCCTCTAGTTTGGGAGTACCTGACATCCTGATTTTCCTCCTCCTGATATGAAAATGCTGAACAATCAGCAAGTTCTATTCTTCTTGTAGCAAATCCTCGTAATGTTTCTTTTCTTGACGATACTCTCGCCTAAGTTTTGTGGCAATCCATAGCTTCTTCCACTTTGGAACCACTGCACGTTTTGCGAATACCTGATAATCCATCTTCTCAATCTCATTCATGATCTCACCATAGACTCTACCAGCAACTTTCACAGTGAAGGCAGCACCAGGTGGAAGATCAGACTCACCCACTTCAGCTTGTGCATAGATTCCGCGAGCGCGACTGATCTGATTGCGAATCAAGCGCTTGAAATTAGGACCTACGACTCCTCTCTCGAAATCACTCCTGTCCACCCGAAAATCACGTCTGGTTTCGAGAGGGATGTATATTCTTCCGTTATGAAAATCCTCATTGATGTCGCGTAGGATATTTGTTAACTGCATTGCATGCCCCAGATCCGAAGCTCGCTCCAGCGTTTGGGGCTCGATACGTCTCCAAATGTGGCACATCATTATCCCAACCGTGGATGCAACATGATAGCAATACTTGTCAAGCTCATCAGTGGTTTCAATCTCTACAAGATTGACATCCATTCGCACACCATCAATCAGCTCATGAAGATATTTGACTGGAATCTTATACTTCTGCAGCGTGTCCCCAAATGCTGTCAGAAGTGGCTGGTCGAAGGATTCACCTGCGTCCATCCTATCAACGATATCATCCAGAATACCCAATTCTTGCTCTAATCTATCCGTTGGTAGATCAATCTCATCTGCAAAGTCATCAGCTAGTCTGCAAAAACCATACAGGGCAGCGATTGAACGCCTTTCCTCCGTATTCAAGTAGCGAGATGCGAAATGGAATGACCGAGCATGTAGAGAAAAGAGGTCCATGCAGTAATCATAACTTTTCTCCACATCCAATATCTTGGGAGCTCTATTTGCTTCTATTTCGGATGGAAGCAGTTTAAGGTGTGCCGTATAATCTCCAAACATTGCAGTACCTCGTCATGAATGATGAGTATTGGAGCGTTCCTACTATTGATTCTCTCTCAAACGCCCTAATTTTGTGATTAATCATAAGAAATATTTGGCTAATAAGTGACATGTTGTGTACGGAAAATAAACGAAAGTTAACTCGCGAAGAGTGAAATTGGAAATATATCCAAATACAAGATACGGAGAAGAGAAAATGAAAGTTGGAATTATAGGTGCAGGGATAGGGGGGCTATCACTTGCAGCACTACTTGGGAAGCTAGGATACCACGTCACCGTCTTTGAAAGGAACCAGAATCTTGGTGGCAGAGCGCGAGTTTGGAAGAAGGACGGTTTTGTCTTTGACATGGGTCCATCATGGTACCTGATGCCCGAGA
The DNA here is from genome assembly GCA_048884965.1 of Candidatus Thorarchaeota archaeon. GTDB lineage: Archaea > Asgardarchaeota > Thorarchaeia > Thorarchaeales > Thorarchaeaceae > MP5-2226. The sequence continues at coordinate 64,436 of JBHLQH010000002.1, forward strand.
TATTTAATCACTTCTTCGAGCATTTTGGAAAGAATTCTGAAGACTTCTACAAACTCATTCGGTTGGATCCATCCTATAGAATCTTCTTTCCTGATGAGAACATCGATATCTCAGCAAATCTCGAGTCTAATTTGCTGCTCTTCGAACGACTGGAAGAGAATGGATCTGAAAAGCTTAGAAAGTACTTGAAACAAGCTCAAGGAAAATACGAATATCTCCTTCAAGGGTTGATGTATCAGGATCTTGCGGGGATAGGTGCGATGTTCAGTCCCAAATTGATGGCGGCGGGTTGGAAACTCAGTATACTCTCAAACATGGACAAGCTAATGAAGAAATACTTTAACAATGAGAGAGCAAGAAAGATTCTGCAGTATTCTATAGTATTCCTAGGTGGCAATCCGAAGAACACACCAGCTTTGTATTCGATGATTTCACACATCGATTTCAATCTCGGCGTGTGGTATCCATATGGAGGTCTTGGGAAAATCGTAGAAGCTATAGAAAAGATCTCTCGGGAGTTCGGAGTTGAAATACTCACTGAAACAGAGGTCAATAGTATCGTAGTCAGCAGCAAGAAAGTCACTCAGGTCGAAACCAGCAAGGGAACCTTCGAGGTAGATGTACTAGCTTCCAATGCTGACTACCCGCACACCGAAACAGAACTTCTCGATAAGACGTTGCAGACCTATCCAAGCAACTATTGGGAGAAGAAGACAATAGCACCATCTGCGTTTGTGCTCTATCTTGGAATCGATAAGAAACTGGATTCACTAACACATCACAACGTCATTCTCGACCACGACTGGGTAAAGCACTTTGAACAGATATTCGATGATCCATCTTGGCCTGATGAACCTGCATACTATCTCTGCTGCCCATCGCGTAAAGATGATAGCGTAGCCCCTTCGGGTATGGAGAACATCTTCGTCACCATTCCAATTTCACCTGGAATCGAGGACACACCTGAGATACGAGAAGCTTATTTCCAGAAGATCATCAAGCATATGGAGAAGGTCATTGGCGAGAATATCTTAGATCATCTAGTTGTTAAGAGAATCTTCTCACTGAATGATTTTGCCTCCGACTACAATGCATACAAGGGCACTGCAGTTGGTCTCACTCACACATTCAGCCAATCAGCATTCTTTAGACCAAGACATAAGAGCAAGAAGGTCAAGAACCTCTACTACACTGGACAATATACGCATCCAGGCATCGGAGTACCTATGGCTCTCATCGCATCAGAGATTGTCGCAGATTTAGTGACAAAAGACTATCCAATCCACTAGAGGGAGATCAGAGGAAATGACCAACATTCTATGGCTTGCATATAAGGTATCACGTATTCGATTCTGGCTATACTTAGGCGGAACCTACCTAGTAGGTTATATCATGGCGATAACAGATATCCTTCAGTTGCTGGACCCATATTTCTTGGTCAATCTGTTCTTCTTCATGCTGCCAGCCAATATCTTCCTCTACGGAATAAACGATATCTCTGACAAGGATACTGATATGTTCAACCCCAAGAAAGATGAGAAAGAATATCGGGCGGCTGAAAAGGATAGAAGGAATCTCTATACTTTAGTAGGACTGTCCTTCATCTATAGTATCGTATTGCTTGTCTTTCAACCAGATATGATTGCGCAAATCCTCTTTCTTTCATGGATATTCCTCTCTGTTGCATATAGTGTGAAGCCGTTTCGATTCAAATCAAAACCAGTTGTGGATTTCGCATCTAACTTCCTCTATGTCATTCCTGCCTTATTGGCATTCTATCAAGTCACCAGTGTGATACCTCCATTCATTCCAGTTTTTGGGGCATTCCTATGGGTTGCATCCATGCAGCTTTTCTCTGCAATACCAGACATCGATGCTGATGAGAAAGCGAATATCAAGACTACAGCTGTTGTCATTGGTAAAAGAGCCTCGTTGCTGCTCTGCTTAATCTTCTGGGCAGGCTTCGCGATTATCCTCGCTGTGATCTCACCATTCCTTGACTTTCCTTGGTCATTGATGTTATTCGTGTACCCCGGTATCCCAGCATTTCTTCTTCTCCGACCAATCACTAGTATTGAGCGTGCCTACTGGTACTTCCCCTACTATACAGGAATCTTCGGAATGGTCATCTTCTTTGTTGTGGGACTACCACTGATACTCTAGGAGTGATGAGAAGTGATAGAAGACAAGAAACATTTCAGTGATATGCTACTGGTCATATTCTCCATAGCTTTTTTCCTGGCAAGCTGGCTCGTAGCAAATGTAAGCATAGGTGAGGCCGAAACGTGGGTATCAGCGGTGTTTATCGTTGTGTTGGCCATTCCGTCATATTATGTTCTCTCAAAGTGGGTGGGTGTTACAAAGGGACTCATCATTATTATCATTTTTTCAATTATTCCGATCGTGGTCGAGTCCATCGGTATCTTGACAGGTTTTCCATATGGTGGCTTCCATTATACTGATAGGATGGGATTCAAAATCCTAGGATTGGTCCCTTGGAGCGTTGCATTCGCATTTGCCCCGTTGGTCTTCGGTACAATTACATTGTCAGCACAGATAAGCAAGGATGCGCGGATTGCATTGATCCTTAGCGCGGCATTCTTAGTCGTGGTTGATCTTGTATTAGATCCCGCTGCGGTGCTACTGAATATCTGGGTGTGGGACATACCGGGCCCGTACTATGGGATACCAGTGACGAATTATACTGGATGGTATCTAACTGCATTCATCACATCCATCATCATGCATATGTTGACAAAAGAAACATGGAAACAGATAGCTGTGCCTCCTGCACTGCTAGCATCAAGTTTGCTTCTCAGCTTGGCTTTCTGGACAGGATATTCCTTCTGGACTGGACTGCTGGTTCCTGTCATTATTGGATTTACAATGCTAGTCCTATGTGGATCCATCATCTTCAGGAGAGAGAAGTATGCGGAAAATGCAATTGCTTAATTCCATTCCGGATAATACGATACCATGGAACCAATGATAACATCCAAGAAGTGTCCAAACTGCTCGAGTCGTCGTATTGCAGGCCCACAAAGACTATGGAGTGCAGGTGTAGAAGCGAGAACCATTGGGTCAAAACTCCTAGTCCTCATATGCACAGACTGTGGTCATGTGGAGATGTTCACGGATGAGAAGGGAATCAAAAGGCTCAGAAAGAACGGAAAGTTCACACTCAATATACCTAATCCACGGATAACTGAATGCCCTTCATGCGGAACGCCTTTTAGGATAAGCTCATTCTATTGTAGGAAGTGCGGCGCCGAACGGGATTTTGACTACCTTGATACTCAGAGCCAATTCTGAGGAAGTTGGTCCTACTCTTTTAGCATGGATGTGATTGCATCCTTGCTTACATTCTTCCCAAGCTCTTGAAGAGGATAGATCGAGCCACAGCTCTC
>JBHLQH010000002.1:67942-98138 GCA_048884965.1 Candidatus Thorarchaeota archaeon
GAATATCTTGACTTTCCAGTTCCCATTACCACATGAACCACATGATATCTCCATTTTTAGTCACCTATTGGTCGAGTTCTAGGTGCCCTTCAGTTTGTAGGTCTTTAAATCCTCGCCCTAGGAAACAATAGATGTTGACACACGGTCCCCTTCGTGGTGTCACGCCTCGAACTATGACATCTGCTCCGAGCTTTCCAAGGACTCTCTCCTCCGGAAGCTCAGTTGCCGGCAGTTGCACCCTGCCATACTGCCGGCAATAACCCCAACTCTTTTTTCCAGTAATGATATACTTAGGAAAGCATATAGAAAGAATATCCAGATATTACTATTAGATAATATTATATAATAATAGGAATATCTGTATATGCCGCGTGGAGGATTTAGATATTGTGGCGTTTGCTCGAAGAAGAGGGTACTGATGTATTCAAGAATCTAGCATTGGAAGAAGCCATAGCGAGAGTGAACGCTGAACAAGAGGAGAAGATTAACACCCTCCGATTTTGGAGAGCTGACTGTGCTGTTATACTCGGAAGATTCCAGTGCGTCCACAAGGAAATTGACATTGCATTCTGCCAGAAGAATGACATTGCTATAGCAAGGAGATTCACAGGCGGCGGAACCGTCTTTCACGATATAGACAATCTGAATTTTGCTATTTGCCTTGATCAAAACAAACCCTATGTCAACAGAACCCTCAATGAATTATATTGGAACTTCATAGGCGGGATAGCAACTGCACTACAAGAGATCGGGATTCCTGCGATCTATGATAGCTATAGATCTTGTTTACGAATCAATGGCAAGAAAGTGACAGGTACTGCAGGGTGGTTGAAGCATGGAGTTTCGTTCATCCATGGCACACTCCTTATTGATTCGGATTTGGAAATTATGAGAAATGTACTGAAGGTACCTTCCAATCAACCGGTATACCTCCGTGATAATAGACGAATACGATGCCTAGAGAGCAAGCGCGATTCAGTTACCACTATTGCGAGGGAGGTGACCCGTCGCCCATCAGATGATGAGATAAAGAGCGCAATCATCAACGGCCTTGAGAAACTCTCTGGAGAGGATATTCAAAGCGGAAATATAACAGAACAGGAAACTGAACGTGCAGAGTCTTTATATCAGTCACAGTACAGTCAACCCGAGTGGAATCTTGGCACATTAGAGCAAGATGAGAAATGAGGAGATACCTCTGATGACTGATCATGATGTTGAGAAAATACTGAAGAGTTTCATGAGGCATTTTGGAGCACTAAATCGGGATATCCCCGACACGCGCAATGCTTTCACAGATCTACAAAAAACAGTTCACAAGGACGGAGCACTATCAGCCAAGTTCAAAGAAATCATATGTATTGTCGCGTCAGTTCTAGCACCCTGCGAATCCTGCATTGTCTATCACACCAGCCAAGCTATCAAGCTGGGAGCGACGAGAGAAGAGATTATGGAAGCCTGTGGTGTAGCCATCGTAATGGGCGGAGGACCAGCTGCCTCACATTTGGCACTCGTACAAGATGCCTTAGACAAATGGGCACCAAGGTCATAGACACTGAATACAGCGAAATCATTCGAGCTGCGTGAAAAGGACCTTGATTGCTTTTTGGGTTTCCATTAGCTCGAAACCCTTCTCCCATTCATCAAGAGATATTCGATGAGTGATGAGCGGCTTCACGTCAAGCTGCCCAGAGGCCATCATCCTTAGTGTCATAACCCACGTTGAGGGTAGTGTTCCCCATGAACCAGACATAGTCAATTCCTTCTCGACTACATGATCAAGATAGAGGTCGGTATTCGTCCCTTGCGTTCCCAATAGAGTCACGTGCCCGGTGGTTTTGACAAACTCAAGAGCCTGTCTCCTTGCAGCCGCAGACCCTGAGGCCTCTATAACGACATCAGCACCGGCACAGTCAGTTTCGCCTCTGACAACATCTACGGCATTTTTCTCAGTTAGGACATCGATTGTTATATCAGCACCAACCGATTTGGCGATCTCGAAGCGCCATTGGTCCGAGGTGATACCTGTTACAATTACTTTGGCAGCACCCATCGCCTTTGCAACTTGAGTGGCGATTAATCCCATAGTGCCAGGTCCCTGAACTAGAACGACATCTCCAGGAGCTATTGGGGACCTCTCTGCAACGCAGCGGACTACACAAGCGGCTGGTTCAGATAGTGCTGCTTCTTGTAGTGAAAGACCATCGGGCACCTTATGCAGCACGTATTCCGGAACAGAAACATACTTGGCAAAGCCCCCATTCGCGAGAGATACACCAAGGATTCTCTTCCCCTCTGCAGTGCATCTATTCACATGAGCATTCTTGCATTGGTAGCAATGGCCACAATATTGTGTTGCAGGAGATGTGACTCTATCGCCCAGATGAATATCCTTTACCCCATCACCTACTTCAACAACAGTTCCTGCATATTCATGTCCAAGAACAACAGGAGGTGTGTAGAAAGAGTGGTCCTGCCGAATGTGCATGTCGGTCCCACAAATTCCAGCTGCAGCGACTTCGATAAGTACCTCTCCACGAGCGGGTTTGGGCTTCTCGATATCACGTATCTCAATATTGCCTGTTCCACGTGCAATCTTCATCAGCGCCTTCATGGACTGACCTCGGACCGTGGAAGAATATAGCTATTATAGAATGTTGTGGAGTAGCCATGAAGAAGATCATATGGAGCTCAGAAAGTTGCTACTCTCCTCTCCTTCATCCTCAGGTCGAACACGAAAACCGTTACCTTGTTCATTTCGAAGGGATGAGGCAGTCTGTGCACCCACGAATCTCTTGCGGACATCAGCGTTCTTACCCATCCAAACATAGATGTTTTTGTTTGCATCGTCAATGATACAGTACACGCTCTCAGAAGAAAGACTCTGACGAGTAACCTCGACCTGATGGGAGGTGCCGTCCTCATGCATTTCGTATGCTAAGGTCATCGGGGGAAATGACTCCTTTCTAGCGTGAGATATGTTTCTCATACTTCCTCTTTATTCTTCCGGATTATATACTTGAATACTTTTAGCGTATTATCTCAGGAGCTACACATTCTCAAAACGTGCCTTCACAGTACTTCCACAATAGGTACATTTCGCCTCCATGGGTCCCACCCAATCAATTCCTTCATACGATAGGGAAGCATTGCATGAAGGACATTTGTCAGGAAGCCTAACTGTCTTCATCTCAGATCCATCAGATCTTGTTCGTGCGTGAGGTATAACAAATGAAGGAGCCTCAATTGTCCATCCACCCTGAGTCATGGACTGACTTGTTTGACATATCTTTGTTATCACAAAGATGAAGATGATTAGGAATACGATGATTGGGATGATAAAGAATAACCCAAAGAAACTGAAAAAGAAATCAAAGAAATCGAAACTGAACTGCATCTACTCTCTCCTCGTACGGGCTTTGTTCTTGTTTGCTTCAAGAATTGCAATGCTTATTAGATTTGCCCGTCAAAAGCAAAAAATCGCATCTTCGCAAGAGATTTATACGGAGGAAAACATCGACCTTTTGGAACTTACAAGGTGGAGAAATAACTATGCAGATTCCATCATTCTTGTTGAAGAAATTATATGTTAAGGGTAGCCTTGAGAATGTTGACGACGGATTCCACTTCAAGTTGAAGAACTCGTTGTCACCAGGAACTGCGATTGGCATGGAGCCAATCAAAGTGAATGGCCAAGAATACTCTCTTGCCGATACAACCATCAGTACAGAGGGATCTTCGATGGTTGCCGCAGACGTGAATGGCGATCAAGCCTTCGCAATCAAGGTTGGAGTGGACATTGTGATCCACATCAAAGGAACACCATTGGCTGAAGGCGACCATAAGATTGACATTTCACTAACTACAAAGGAAGCTGGCAAGCTGGCTTTCGATGTGTCAGATAGTATCTAAATTCAGATGCAGAGGGTCCAAGGACCCTTTGCAGTCTATGTTTTTCTAAAAGCTCATCCTTTTTTCATTTTAATGACAACTACGATTACTATGACAACTGCCACTATGCCAATAATTCCAACAATCAGTAAAATATCTGCAGGAGTCCCAGGGGGTGGAGTGGTTGTGTCGGTACCCCCAGTGTCAGGAATGATTGTGCTGAATACAAAGCGAGCGCTACTCCAGATGCCTTCTGAATTCTCAGCATACACATCAAGGGTGTGCTCACCTTCAGGACCAGGAAGTCCCGAAATTTCCGTTGTGTTTGAAGCGCCGTCCCATGAGAAGTATTTTGTAACTGGGTCCTCACTGAAGAGAATGAAAGGAACGGTGCCAATAGGTTTGGAACTAGTATTCGCAATGACACGATCAACGATCTCTATTGGACCATCATAGGGTAGATTATACTGATCGAATAGCGTACCATCGGGTGTAATCGCGGAGAAATTCACTGCATGAGCACTTACTGCGGAGAGCATATAGTGATAGAGGCCAGTGCTCCACGGACTATTATACAGTGGTGCACCTAATCCGCCAGTGATGATGTGTACAACACCATTCACTGTCACTCGGTCATATGTATGGTCATGCCCAACTGCGAATAGAGTGACATTCTTTTCCTCAAATAGCTCCTGAAGTCCATCGCGCTCATCTGTGTCAATATCTAATGCACTGCCAACATGAGTGACTGGATAAAGCGGACGATGAGCAAATACGAACTTCATCTTTTCTGGATTTGCATCGAGGTCCTGCACGAGCCAATCGTATTGAGTACCAACGATATGCCCTTCAAGATCCTCTAATTCACTGTCAAGGATAGTGAAATGAACTCCTGCATAGTCGAAGGAAAAATACGTGGTGTTCTCCCCTGTGTTTATGAAAGCATCGAGGTAGTATTGAATCTGGTACTCGCCATATGACACGCCAGTGTCGTGATTGCCAACAATTCCTATTACTGGGGCATAGTGCCCAATGTGATCTGTGATATCTGTAAAGAGCTTCCAAGTGTTAAGATTAGCTGAGTCAGATGTAGTCACTGAATAGACAAAATCTCCAGTAAGCACGACAAGATGAGGCTCTTCTTCAATAATTCTTTCTGCAAGCTCTGAGAAGATTTCTGGCTGAGTTGGATGCTCTGAGCTCCCTGGCCGATTGTCGCCTGCAATGACGAGTCGGAATTCTTCTCCGTCAGCAGGAGCTGTGTGGAATGAGTACATTTCACTCTCAACAATTCCAGATTCAACTGTGTAGTAATACTTTGTATCCATATCCAAGCCATCAAGTCTGATCAGATGATCCGTTACGGTGGTCGCATTCGTTACTGATTCCAAAAGACTCGTATTCTTCCCAAAATGCACTATCGAGTTTTCTGATGTTGCAGTTCTCCAAAAGATTGAGGCAGTATCGTTAGATACAAGATTGACGGTTGGACCCCTGATAAAGTCTGAGCTATCCGATATAACAAAACTGGTGCTACTGACATTCACTGGGGCAATGGCAATTGCAATCAACGGAGAACATAGTAATGATAATAGAACGAAGGTCGATACTGTTCTTCCCATGTTTAAGACCCAGAAGATATCCGACAATCAACGTATTAAAGGATAAGGTAGGGAGAACAGATGATGGAATAGTTTTTTACAGAGAATTCAAGTCTGAACTTGGTGGTTTGATGTGTATGTAAAGATTAGGAGAGACGGAGCCATCGGATTAGGTCGAGGAACCGAAGGAGCAGAAGAAATCACGCTAGGCTATGGAGAAGCCCACATGATTGCTGCAGCTTTGGACAAGTTAGCTCAAACAGCAAGGAGCTACAAACAGACCTACAAGAAGACCACAGATGTGGGCAAAGGGAATAAGATAGATTTTGAGCGCGCCGAAGATGGTTCAATTATTATTGCTGGAGATGGACAGAGGTATATTTGTACAGAGAAGCAAGTCAGAGAATTATCGGAGGTCCTCAAACATCTACCACCTGTAGAAGTCGCCCCACCTTCAGATTATGTCAACAAGACGAGGCCAAATCAAGGCTTCTGCCTTGTTCTGCAGAATGGAGGAAATAGCATTCCCCTCATGCTTCATGAAGCGGCATTGCTAAAGACATCTGTCAATTCTAGTATAGGTGGCAAGTTCTACAAGGAACGAATAAAGATTGGCGGACGCGATTTGATGGTCGAACGAAGTAGCGACCTCAAATGGAAGATATCCTCTTCTGACCAGGAAGTGAAATTCACGGCCTTCGAAGTAGAGGGATTGATCCAGGGACTTCATAATGGTGTCCTCGATGTCTTGATGGATCTGGTGAAATCCTTTGGAAGTGACTCCTTAGCGGATATACGTGTGAAGAGTCATATTCAGAGGGTGGAGCAGGAAACCGCGAAGCTATTCCAAGACGACAAGAGTGGAAAGGGTCTCGCGAAAAGCATAGTGAAATCAAGCAGGAAAATCATCGGAACTGGCGAGGATGCTGAATCCAGAACTCTGGAATTCATAGACCTATGCAACTACGTCCATGCCAGTGTTAATCCAGAGCATCATGAAACTCTCTTCAAGCTGTTCTCATCAGTCTTCGTTCCAGAATAATGCAGAAGAGCGATCATTCAAGGTCCAGAGTTGGTGACATTATCGCTGTGGACCATGGATATCGCTCTAGAATTCTTTGCATGAGCCGATTTACTTTGAACTCTTCAGATGTACCTGAATATGCTAGAAGTGTGACAACACCACCACGTGTACGCTTTATCTTCTGATACATCGTTTTGCTTGTGTTTATTGTATCACAGATTACCATAACTTCGGCCTGAGGGATGTCAAGATCTCGCTCCCCAACGGGGGACATCACAAGCACGGATATCGAGTCGTCCTCACGAAACTGTCTAAGAACTTGACCTTTATCACGGGTCTGTCCCGTTATTGTCAGAACAGAGTGACCCGCCTTCTCAAGAACATCCTGAATCTGGGAGACCATCTCCAGATACGAGGTGAGAACAAGCGTTTTCTTGTGCTGCTGTGCAATCTTTAGCACTCGAATCGTTTTGGCTGATATTTCAGGAAGAACGCGTCGCAGATCAGAGATATTGAAGTATTGCTTTACGTGGGGACCATAGAACATCCTAATGAATTGCTTTGGGGGCATTGCGTAGACATACTTTCTGAGCATCAGTAAACTGGAGTATCTTCCTTTGAGCTCATCAGGAACGGGGAGTCTTTCAAGGAGCAGATGGATACGTCTAGTATCTCCTTCGATCATCTCCAGATTATCCTGTTCACGCAGGTCTTGTGCGATCTCCTGTCGTGCGTTTCGTATCAACTCATCAAGCACAATGGATATCGAACGAATTCGTGCATCAAAGACTGTGCTCATTGTCAGAAAGGTTGGTTCCAGATAATCTTCTACATCCGTATCGTAGAGGTCCTCCATTGAGATTAGCGCTGCATCAGGGATATGCTTCTTCAATGTATTGAGTTCTTTTCTGATCTCCAGTTGCTCCTTATTGAAGACGGCGTGATCATCCCGCAAGGTTCCACTCATCCCTATGATCCATTTATGCTTGAACAGGAGGAGAAGTGTAGGCCATGGAAAGACCAGGTTCGTTCGTCCAGCTGTCCGTCGAACAAGTGTATCGACCTCATTTATCAGGATGACTTCGAACGGGTCGAACAAGCTGATGTCCTTTCGTGCCATTGATGCAAGAACCTGAGGTGTGGCCACCACGACCCTTTTTTCCTTCAGAACATAGGGTCTACGCCCTGATGGTACTCTCGAAGATAGTTCCCCAAGGTCCTCATCAAGACCTTCATACTCGCTTCTAAGATAATCGACTGTTTCAGCCAAGGATGAGGAGGAATGAACTACGATGATGAATCGCTTGTCTGGAAATCGCTCTTGGACGAGCTGATGAGTTATGAATCGTTTTCCGAGACCGCAATCAAGCTCTAGAAGTAGATTGGTATCAGCCATCTCGTCCACGCGATCGAGTATGAATGATTGGTATCCCCTTGGTGTGTATTTTTGCTTGGGTGAAGACATCCTATCAGCTCATAGTGTTACGGTCTTATGAATCCATATCAAAACTGCTTGAAAACCTTCGCCAATGAAGGTCCCTTCACATGAGTCTTGAACTCAGTGAATACACCATACTCGACGATATGGACTGAAAAGTCCCGTTCCCTCAGCCGCTCTGCAGTTTCCTCTATGAGTCGCTCTGCGAACTCTGGATCCGATTTACTGTCCTCGAGATGAGCAAAGGGATGGAGAATGATTGATGTGACATCATTCTTCTGTGCCAACCATCTAACATTCTTGACCATCTTGCGTAGGATGCTGATTCTATCCTGTTCATCCTTCTCTTCAGAGTGAATCCATACCAGAAGGGACTCATCAAGTGACACCCCTGGATCGGATTCGTCAGATTCATTCACTCTATACCAGAAGCTCGTCACGTGGAACATCAACATACGCATGAGAATTACGTCCAGTTCTTTAGACATGCTCCCCTTCTGAGGGCGTGTAATCCTTAGACCCATTTATCAGCGACTTTGAATCACGAATTGTCAAATCCTGCACCATTGACCGAGGTACTGCTTTTCCACGAACCCAAATAGTATTGGGAGGGATCACCTTGTCCTTCGGTACGACAGTATTGGCTCCTATGAGCACGTTGTCACCAATATTCGCTCCTGGGAGAACGACGGCGTTCGCACCTACAGTCACATTGTTACCCAGTCTCACGGTCTGGAGGTACAGCTGGTCGCCTTCGTAAACATGACCGCTTAGGATAGCATCGTAGCCGAAGAAGCAATTGTCACCAATGATCGTTCGCTCTGGATTGAAGAGACGTCCATTCCCAATGATTGTTGATCGTCCTATCTGGGCACCGAATGCCTGATGGCGAGGCTTCGTATCTAGGAATACAGAGAAGAACCAAGCAAAGTATGGGAATAGGACGTAATAGATCTCATAGTATTCATAAATGAGCATATAGTCTTCTACTGAGTGATACCCATCAGCGAGGAAAGGAATTCCCCTCCGGGAAAGCAAGAACATGCCTAGGAGGATACCAAGGAAAAGGGAATAGCATACAAATGTAATCGGTATGAGGAAGAATAAGAACCAAAACTTCTCGATCGCAATGAGTGGCATATACTGACCGAAGACCGCGATGAACCAACTATGAATATCGAGGAATGGCCACCCTAAACCACATAGGAATGTATCAAGGTTCTCGAAGAGATACAGGAAGAAGAATATGATCGGGATAGATGCTACTGTAAGGCTGATGAGGATTGAAAGAACCATATATGCAGAATAGGCTACGATTCTTAGTTTCATAGGAACACAACATTTGATGGGGGTTATCAGTGATGTTACATACTCTAATTTGAACATTCTTCCCCGACCATCCCTATAGGGGAAACAGATATGAAGGGTACAAAGATTCGAAACGGGACTACATTGGAGAACTAATGGAGCGTCAAGAATATGGCATTTGATGCAGACGTTGTGATTGCAGGAACAGGACCCGCAGGGCTCATGACAGCAGAACAGACAGCTGCTAAGGGACTGAAGACCATCGTCCTTGAGAAACGAAAAAAGGTCACCGATTCGCTCATGGGAGAGCTGGTCACTGATAAGGCACTCAGATTCCTCCGAGTGAGACCAGACTCAGAATATGTCGGGAACAAGTACAGTCGAATCATTGGAGAGAGTCTCGACACCGGTGCGAACATCGTAGTGGATAGGACGCATCTTGGAAACTCCTATCTATTAGATGAGGACAAATGCCAGGAATTGATGCGAGACCGTGCACTCTCAGACGGAGCTGAGTTTCGATACGGAGCTAGGGTTTCCTCGGTCATCAAAGAAGATAAACAGGTCGTTGGTGTGAAGTATAATAAGGACGATGAAGTCAGAGCTCCACTGAGTGTCGGTGCTGACGGTTCATTTAGCAGGGTCTCTGAGACTGCAGGCTTCACTCATCCCAAATGGCTGCTCTCCTATGGCTACAGGTTCAAGCTTGAAGGATGCAAGGATATCGATCCAAACACCGCTTACTTCTACGTTGGTAAAGATGTCGGTCTGGGCTATCTGTGGCTCTATCCACGCTCAGAGACCGAGATTAACCTAGGTATCGGTCGAGTGCCATCATCGAAGTACAACTGGGAAAGACTGCCACCGATGCGTGATGTTCTTCACAAGTACATGAAGACACATCCTGAAACCCAGAATGCTCGTATAGCATCTGTCAACGGGGGAGTCGTCCCTTGTGCTGGAATCATACCTCGATTCACTGATGCAGGAGTTTCTCTCTGCGGAAATGCAGCAGGACAGGTATCATCCATCGTTGGAGGTGGCGTCACTACTTGCTTCCATGCAGGAATCGTCCTAGCGAGACATGCCAAGCGAATGGCGGATGAAGGAGATTATTCAGCTAAGAGTGTCGGCAAGTACGAGAAAGAGTATCGTGCGACGAAGCTCGCTAGCAACATCACCAATACTGGAAAGGGAATGTGGGCAGTTTCAAAGTTCTCCATGCACAACGACCCAATTGCCGCAGCGGAGTTAGTCCTTGGCGGGAAGCTGGATGCAAGTGTACTTAATGAGCTAATCCAGGGTCATGCAAGTGTAGGCACGTATATGACCCTCATCTCTGACTTTCTACCAATGGTCATGAAGATTGGAATAGGTTATATGAAATCGGTTGCTATCAGTGGACTGTGAAACTTCTAGCAAATCCTTGACAGAAGAATAATCTATTGACAGTCTTCTGCCAATTGGATGAGTGTAAATAGAGGATAGGAGAAGAAGGAGTATGGAGGATAGCTGCGATAACAACTTGGAGCAATTGGGATTTCTCTCACAGAATGGCATGGATTCAAAGACCACGAATCTATTGCAGGCGATACTTCAAGCTCAACGAAACGAAGGCTCTGACTCTACATTCTCGGTTGTATATGAAACCTATACAGAACTAGAAGGGGGAAAACCAAAGAGTAAGCCCTATGTCCATAGGCTTCTCAACGCATTGATCGATATCCACGTTATTCGCGTTGAAGGTCTAGAAGGAAGAAAAAGAAAGTACCTTTGCGATATCAATACCTTGGCATCAGGCCTATCATTCTTGAAAGAACAGAGACTCAGCGACTTGGCAAAAGAGAAGGAGAAGGTGAATGAGAGGACTCAAGAGATAGAGTCTATTGATGCGAATGAACTTGCCACCCAGTTGTATGAGAGGCTAACAGGAGAAAAGAAGACTCCTACATCTCGATTCCTGAAAGGGCTTGATGAGTTTCAACGGGTGACCAATGAAACAATCTATCATGTTGCGAAAGTGGGCGACATCATTCGAACATCAGTTACAGGTATAGAGCGATTCAGTTCAGAGCCTTTTGTGAACGACTTTGCATCACGGGTGCAGCGAGTCATTGTTGCAGCATCAAAGGGAGTGGATGTCCGCTATAGTATCCCTCCAGTTGATCTAGGCAATATAAGCCAACTTTGGAAAAGCGAGGAGGGAGTGCAATTCTTTGCAGATCTATCAGAGCTCATTGTAAAAGATGAAGGTGAAGGACCAGGTTTCCATTTCCGATTCAATTCAGCGGGTCAGAAAAGCCATCAGTTCGTAAGCCTCAACAATGATATAGTCACATTATGGATCTCAGAATATCCACCAACTGCAGCGTGGATCACTAGAGAGTTCAATGCGGACCTAATTGACCACATCATCAATACCTTCGATGAACAATGGAAACAAGCCTCTTCAGTTCGCGAGCACCTTAGGCAAGTCATGTCGGAGAAAGGAAAAAAGTAGCCCAACCAATCGCAAGAGTGAAGCGGGGCCTCACCCCCTAAGACCCTGCTTCGAGTTTGTGCCAGGTCCGAACATGCCCATCTAGCACCCCGCAACGCCGTTGGAGTTTTTAACGTCATAGCGAAGTGAGAACTTCTGACCAAAGCAACCTCTATGTAGTCATACCCGACATATATATGTTAACTCTTTCAACATTCATATAGTTAGTAACACTCTTTATTTAGATGAGAATTTTAGTGAGCATAGTAATGTAATCAAAATCTCGAGTGATACTAGTCAACTATAGTAAAGCTACTATGTAGATATGTACACTCTATGAAATGGATCAGGAAAATGAAATCGGGCGGAGATGGGTCCCCCCGCCCTCACCAGCCATTTTCCGCAGCATGCCAGCTTGGCTATGAACGACGGTTCAATCCCGACCTGAATTACCCAGCCGTTCATCTTTTATAGCGAACACGAAATATAAATTCATTCAGTTTTTCAATGTATATGAAGCTAGCTATAGCTACTTCCCTTGAAAATAGCAGAAAGTAGAAGGTTTTTTATGAGATATCAGTGCCTAGAATCTATCTCAACTGGGGGTTATTGGCATGCTGGATGACATAGATAAAGAAGAACTCGGACTAATTGGCTTCTTCTATCAAAACGGGTTTGACACCAAGGCAGCATTGCTATTACAATCCATGCTAAAGACCCAGCTTGAAAAAGAAGCATCGCTTTCATTCTCAGAGATCTATGATGCATTCTCTAGAGAGAATGAGGGGAGCAAGATATCAAAGGCATGGGTACACAAACTGCTGCGCAGTCTCACAGAGTTGAGGTTGGTTGCCATTGAGGCGATAACAGCACGACGGAACAATTACAACTGCGATATCAATACTCTCTCAACAGGACTGGGTTTTATGAGAGAACAGGCTCTTCAACATGTCTTACAGGAGATGAAGGACCTAAAGGCTCGAGATGCGAAGTTGAAGGAATTAGATACAACTTCATTAGCTCAGAAGGTTCATGAATCAATGACAGGGATGAGAAAGCATCCTACATCACGCTTCTTGAAGGGACTTGAAGAATTCCACAGAGTGACAGATGAGACCATCTATCAGGCAGCAGGACCAGGAGACATCATTAGAAACTCTGTTGCGAATGTCGGACCCTTTGTATTAGGATATGCTGATCGGACAAAGAGGCTCTTTACCATGGCTGCGAAAGGCGTTGAGGTCAGATACTCTATCTCGCCGGAGTCGCTCAAGGAAGAAGGGATTTTTGGTCAGGATATGAACATGGAGTTCATGCAATTCGCACTCAAGATGCTCAAGGGGAGAGGTGAGGAAGGACAACCAGGACTTCACGCAAGGATAAATCCAGCAGCATCAAGAGGACACCAGTTTGCGAGTCTGAATAATGAGATCATGGCGTTATGGATTTCTGAATATCCTCCTACAGCTGCATGGATTACAAGGGATTTCAATGAGGATCTGATCGATGATATCATACGAACCTTCGAAGAACAGTGGGAGAATTCACAGCCTATCAACGAAGCATTGGAACAGGTAATCAAAAGTCATGGTATGAAAGGGTCCAAGAATGGTGTAAGGAAATGAGTGACAGACGGACCAGAGTTTTGGAGTCATTGGGATACGATATCAATTCCAATCATGCGAGAATCCTAAAGGCAATCCTATTATCTCAAGATGAGCTCGGTGCTGGAATCACCTTTGATGTGCTAGAAGTCAAGCTGCGTGAGCTTACAGGTGGCAAGGGTATGTCACGACCACTCATCTATCGTTACATGAAATCATTGGAATCCTTGGAGATTCTAATCGTGAATCGAGACGTGAGTCCAAATATCTACATAGTTAATTTTGAATCTGTTGTGAATGCATTAGAAACCAGTAGATTTCAGGTTCTATCAAGTCTACGAGAAGAAATGAATAAGATTAGTGAGCAGGAAATTGCACTAACAAATGTAGACCTTTCATGGTTGGCGCGAAGATTCCATATCATGCTTGCAGGGAAACCAGAAAGAGTGGGTACAAAGACCGTAAAAGGAATTGTGGATGCACATTATCTAATTGATACAGAGATATATTCCAAAGCTATAGCAGGTGATACAATCAGGATAACATTGGATTGGTTTCAGCTCACAGAAAGAAGTGAAGTCGAAAGGCAAGCAGGAGCATTGCAACTAGCTGTAAAGGGTGTGCATATCAAGTCACTCCAGTATTTCCCTGAAAAGGTCCCTCCAAATATCATCAAGTTACGATATGAACGATTGAAGGACCTCAGAGAGAAAGGAGTTGAAGCTGAATTTCGGATAGCCCCCCGTACTGTTAGAACCTATCAGGGAGTTGCATTGAACAGGGAGGGATTCATACTTGTTGTTTCAGAGGAACCACTAACCCTTGTTTGGATTCCCCGTTCAGTCAATGAGGCATTGATCACGGAAGCTATCAATAGCTATGACCGTGATTTTGAGAAAGGAACCGATTTTTTGGAATATTACAAGGAGGTTTACGATGAGTCTGAGTGAGAAAGATTTCTTTGATATACTGAGTATCAATCCGAGTTCCCGGAACTATCAGATTCTCAAGGCCATTATAGAAGTCACAGAAGAAAAAGGGAAAGCCCCAGACTTCTCGGAGATAGAATTGAAGGTCAACTGCAATAGAGAAGAACCATTTAGCAAGCAATGGATATACAAGTGTCTCTCAGACCTCAAGGATCAAGAAATGATCACTGTTGATAACATCAACAAACCTACAACATATTCTGCATCAGTAATTAATCTGAGAAGCGGATTAGCACGACTACAACAAGACAAGTTGAAGGAGCTTGCAATCAGAAGAAAGAATCTGGAGCAGGAGATTAAGGAAATTGAAGACCAAAGCCTATACGATCTCGCATACTACTTTGTTGATTCTCTTTCAGGCAAACGAGTAGAAAGAAGATCAGGGGTCATTGAAGGGATTGAGAATATAAGACGTTTCATCCTCTTAGAGATTATTGAGCAATCGAAAGCTGGAGATATCATTCGAGCCAATAGCAGAATCAACTTTGTAGACAACTTGGCTCAAGAACTTGTGTCCTTGGAAAGAGTGCTATTAGAAACGGTACAGAAGGGCGTAAAGATCAAAGCACTGCTTGCGCATCATTCTCTAGTTGAGGCATATGAAGCCAGTGATCTATCAGAACTCTTCAGGAGGGAACAGGACTTATTCAAGAAAGCCATAGCAAATGATTTAATCGACATACGTGCTCCGAGGGATAATCTCATGCCGTACAGAATCATTTCTCTCAACAATGATAAAATGTTCATGTTTCTCGCAGATACTGCTAATCCAGATACTGTTGCACTGATATTTCGAGAGGGGAATCCATCTATGGTTGACAGTGCGATCGAGAAATTCGATAGGATTTTTGCTGAAGGCGAAGAACTCAATGCTACTGTCCTCGAAGAGATAGAACGGATGCTATGATACTACCCAATCCGTAGCTCCTTGCAGAGCATTGAAAATGTCATTACACACCGCTTGGAAGTCATCATACATGCCCCATTCGCCGCCAGCCGCAAACGGATGTCCTCCACCATTGAACATCTTGGCTGCAGCATTGCATAGTACTTTTTCAGAACCTCGTCGAAAACCTAGCATACCTCCAGCACTCACAGTAATCAATAGATCAGCAACTGATAGTTGCATGTCATCATTCTTGAGATTTTCAGCATCTGCCATATATGTGCCCAAATCTGTTGTTGTTACGCCATTGGGGAGCTCGACTATCCTTACCAATCGTCCATGAATCTCCAAATCACTATGACCCGCAATTGCCTTCTTCATTTTCTTCTGACGTTCCTTTCTGTAGAAAGCTACTTGTTTTGACAAAAGTGGGTCTTTCAAGTCACGAGTAGTCTTATCCCAGATCCCATCAGCTCCATCCTTTGCTAGGCTCTTCAGAATTGGTAGAATGGCATTAGTAAGGTCATCTCGCTTATCGAGAGCACTGAATCTAATTACAGACAGAGCGTCTGTTAGTGCACCAGCGACGTCAATCTCACGCAGATTGAAATCCGTATCATGTGCAATTCGTGCAAGCTCTGCGGATATCTCATCCCTAGGCATTAGTACCTTATGTGCAATCTCGGCAGCACAATACTCATGATTAACCTTGAGTACAGGTTTGTTGTTCAATGACGTGATCGCTTTGATAGAGCGTTCGGACCATTGGTGATGATCGAGCCAGACGACTCTGCACCCTTGAGATATTGCACGTGATAGAGAACTAGTAACAAGGTCCAGCTCCGTTTCATCCATCCCAAGATCTGTAACGACGATGATAGCATTCCTGTACAATGAAACCTTTGAGAAGACCTGATTGAATCCTCCGTAATCGGTCAGGAGCACTTCATGCTTAAGATTCTTGGAATCAGCATAACGCCAAGCTATGGC
Organism: Candidatus Thorarchaeota archaeon; assembly: GCA_048884965.1. GTDB lineage: Archaea > Asgardarchaeota > Thorarchaeia > Thorarchaeales > Thorarchaeaceae > MP5-2226. Next base: position 84,153 of record JBHLQH010000002.1, read on the forward strand.
TGCAGAAGCTAATCCGTCCACATCCTTGTCATGTGATATGGAGAGGAGTGTAGTTATCTTACTCCCTGTAGGTGTTGCAGTCATTCTCTATCCTGTTGTGGATATACAAAACTGCTTTTCATTCTTACCAAAGCGCAAATTTTCCTTTCTCGAAAGGGTTTTCAAGTGGCATTCATCTGAGCTAATGGGTTGCATTTCATGAATGATGAGGATTCCTATCTGTTGATGAGTGGAAATGAAGCCATAGCAAGAGGGGCTTTGGAAGCAGGAGTTGGTTTCTGTGCTTCCTATCCTGGGACTCCTTCAACTGAGATAGCAACCGAGCTCCAGAAAGTGGCTGAAGAGTACGGAATCTATGTTGAGTGGAGCGTAAATGAAAAGGTAGCTCTTGAGGCTGCAGCAGGTGCTAGCTGGGCAGGTATCCCAGCATTATGTCCAATGAAATCGCTTGGTCTAAATGTTGCATCTGATTTTCTTCTCAATCTGAATCTATCGGGAAGCGGACCCGGAGGTCTCGTCATCGTGGTCTGTGATGATCCTCGTGGTCATAGCTCTAGTAATGAGCAGGATTCACGATTCTATGCCAAGGCATCCTATCTTCCCCTTCTTGAGCCTAGCTCAAGTCAGGAAGCGAAGGATCTCATAGGTGTCGCATTTGACATTTCTCAGAAACAGCAAATACCAGTCTTTGTTCGTAGTACAACGCGCCTTAGTCACTCGAGTTCGATTGTCGAAGTATCGCCAATAGATAGGAAACCAACAACAGCTAGACAAGAGATACCTGATGGTCTTTACAATGTTCCAAATCCCCACCTGCGTCATAAGGAGCTGAATGAAACTAAAAGCAAAGTCCACAGTGACTTTGAGGACTTGTCCTTCAATTCGCTTGAGAGTACTAAAGCCAGCTTCTTGATACTTGCATCAGGAGTAGCATTTCGATATGCGAAGGAAGCTGCGCAAGCAATCGATTCACCACACATCGACGTTGCCAAATTGACATCAACACATCCAATTCCACAAAAGACGATCCTCAAGTGGCTTCAAGGAAGGAAACGAGTTCTTTTCATAGAGGAAGTTGACCCATTTATTGAAGAGCAAGTACTCTCCCTTTATGCAGAACTAGAGGTCTATGAAACAGAATTAGGAAGGATAGAGTTCTACGGCAAGCAAAACGGTTTTGTTCCTGCGTATGGAGAGCTGAATACCGATATTGTTCTCGGAGCATTAGCCAAGATACTAAGAATTGACCGTGACAAATTGAAGGTTGCAGAAGAGAAAGGAATCAATTTAGCAAGAGAACTCCTCATACCTAGACCACTTACATTCTGTGCAGGATGCACTCATCGAAATATCTACTGGGCAATTCGAAAAATCCGAAAAAGGCTGAAGGAAGGGCTTGTCGTTGCTGGAGATATAGGCTGCTATTCCCTAGGAGTCTTCTATGATGGTTCAATGAATACAATGCAAGCCATGGGGTCAGGGATAGGTACAGCCACTGGATTAGGGCAGCTTCATCGATTCGGATTCGAGAAGAAAGTCATTGCAGTTGCAGGAGATTCAACATTCTTCCATGCGTGCATTCCAGCTCTTATCAATGCAAGACATAAGAATGCCAACATCACCTTTCTCATACTTGACAATGCAACGACTGCAATGACAGGATTCCAGCTTCATCCAGGAACTGATCCGGGTGAGAAAGACTTGACACAGGTCAGCATTGAGAGGATTGTCAATGCTATTGGACCGGATCTGTTTGAAGCAGTCGATGCCACAGATATAGATGCGACAACCGATACCCTGCACAGGATAGTACAGATGAAGGGGTTGAAGGTGCTTTTGTGCAAGAGCATCTGTCGATTAGAGGAGAAGAAGGATAGAGCAAAGGAACCGCGAGTCTTCATAGCTAGTGAAGCGTGCCATGGAGAGAAGTGTCGTATCTGTGTAAGCGAGTTCGCCTGTCCTGCGCTTGAATGGGATCAAAGCAAGGGAGTTGCACGAATTATCAAGCACGCCTGTATCAGATGCGGGACATGCATCGCAGTATGTCCTCATGCTGCTATCCAAAAGGAGGGGTTGGATTGAAGACCTCTTTCAATATCCTGATTGCAGGGGTAGGAGGTCAGGGGAACCTTGTCTGTGGTCGAGTTCTTGCTGAAGCAGCAATCCTAGAAGACAGACGACCTGTTCTGGGAGATACCTTTGGTGCATCAAGAAGAGGAGGAAGCGTGCTTACACATCTACGGGTCGCTGATGAGGATATGGGACCTCTCATCCCAAAGGGACATGCGGACCTAGTTGTGGGCATGGAACCAGTAGAAGGGCTTCGCTCGACATTGAACTATGCTTCACCAGGAACGAAGGTTGTCGTTAGTACCATGCCAGTGTACAGCCCAGCGACACGCTCAGGACAATATCAATATCCAGAGGTCTCTCGAATCACTTCTGCGCTACGCGACCTATGTGAGGTGGTATATGCCGTTGACCCAAAGCCGACGCTTGACAGGATAGGAACCTACAAGGTACTCAATGTGTTCATCTTGGGAGTGCTTAGCGGGTCGGGAGTGGTGCCCTTTTCTCGGGAGGCAATTCAATCTAGCATAGAGAAGACGGTGGGTCTAGAAACCTCGAATCAGCTTGCTTTTACTTCGGGAATTGAAGAAGGAATGAGATTGCGCTCTCTATAGCCTACCTGTTCTGCTTCTTTGCTTCCGCAGCCTCACGGGCTTCACGCCACATTAGCTCGGACAGAACCGTGAACATGTCAGCAACACCCTCACCTGTCTTTGCAGAGCTCTCCATATAATAGAATCCTTGACCCTCTGCCCATCCTTTTGCTTCCTCAGATGGCACAGCACGGTCAGGAAGGTCAATCTTGTTCCCAACGCAAATCATGGGTACGCGAAGGCCAATGGACTCATCTGCCTCTTCGACCCATTTGACAAGCTCTTGGAAGGACCGTCGTCTTGTGACATCGAATACTAGGATGACACCTGCAGCGCCACTGTAGTACATCTTGCGCACTGCCTTGAATCGCGCCTGCCCTGCTACGTCCCAGGCTTGCACCTTGATACCTATAGCATAGGGTTCGTCGGGCGGAGAAACATGTGTGAGCTTGACAGCGAACTGGGAACCGATCGTAGTCTTGTAGTCGGTCTCAAAGGCTCCCGTTGTGTATCGATTCACAAGCGCTGTCTTTCCGACTGCACCTTCCCCTATGATCATAGTCTTGAAGAGATAGCTGTATCCATCAAGGTCAGTCCCGGGTCGCACAGGCTTTGGCGGGCGAGTTCGTATCTCGGTGATTCTGCTGCTTTCGACTTCAAACACCTCATCTGTCAATACAGGCGGTTCAGAGATGATAGGTGCTTCAGTCACCACGGGTTCCTCTGTGGAAGCCATCATATCCTCCATTCCATCACTTGATGATTCTCCGAAGAGTTGGTCAAGGAGTTGCTCAGCAGCCTTGAGGGATTCTGTGGAGCCACTTGAGGTCTTGATTTGAATCTTCTCACCGTCAGAGCCGAGTATGGATCCGAAGCCAGTGCCCTCTATCTCGATGCTCTCAAGGGATTCTTCCTCAATGATCGTTTCATCAACATGAATCGTAACAGGTGCCGTTGCAGCTGGTGCGGCTTGGACCAGCTCCGAATCGACAAGAATGGCGGTCTCAGGCGTTGTGACCTGCTTGACCATGCCATCATCACCTGTCCACATCAAGACAATAGGACGGACAATGACGCTTCCTTGCTCATGGGGAGTCAACTTGATATCGATCGTCTTTGTCTCTCTTGGTCCAACATCGAAATGTATCTGCTGAGGTTCGACCTCCAGATTCGCTTTCGGGAACCAGTAGATCTTACCCGTGATCCCCTGAACTGGTTCATCAGTGACATTCATCACACTAAGCTTTGCAAACATCTCATCCTCAGTTGTGGGAGGGGGTATGACCTTGAACTTTGGAATGATCTGGTAGAGACCTTGGACCACCTTTAGAGGCTTATCTCTAATACCTACAAGGACCTCCTTCCTATCATCACCACTTACATCGCCAACTGCAATCGAGAGTATCTTAGATTTTATATCAAGCTCCGAGATCTTTTGAAGCTCGGCCATATACAGATTATAGAAGGCGACCTTGAAATCGGAAGTAGCTACTACGACTTCATCCATATGATCAGCATTTAATTCAGCGATTCGAATAGACAATGCCTTCACGTCAGGCAGCTCTGAGAAGAGCTCAAGCTTACTCTCCTCATTGCGATATACTCTGATGGACCCATCATGAGTGACGACACCCAGTTCCATCTTCCTATCACCAAGAAGATCACCAGATGCAATTGAAATGATTGGACTGGGGAGCTCAAGTGCTTCAATCTGGTCCAATACACCATCATTTACTTTGAAGACTCGAAGCGATCCATCTCGATTTCCAGTCACTATCTCATCAATCTCATCACCAATGACATCGCAAACGCCAATAGCTAGGGGCATATCATCGAGGACTCTCTTAGCAATCTCTGTCATTCTATTATCGGGATCAACTCTCAAAACTCTGAGTGTCATGTCACTTGCGCCAGCTACGATCTCATTCTTGTTATCACCTGTGACATCTGTCACAACTACAGTCGTAACAAAACGATCAATCGCATATTCAGATAGCAGCTCTAAACTCCCGCTTGGTGCATATCTATACATTTGCACAGTTCCAGCAGAGCCCGGGCTCTCACCAGGCCCAACGCTTCGACCGACAACTATCTCCATCATACCATCATTGTTTGCATCAGCTATCTTGATGGATAGAATTGCTCCAGTAACATCGTGCTGTGCAAGAAGAATTGTTTCTGAGTTATTTGCATCATATAACCTAATGACTCCATCTTGACCACCGGTCAGTAGTTCGGATGCACCAGATCCAGTGACATCACCCACAGCTATTGCACTTGTGCTTAGTTCATCTGCGATTTCAAAGAGTATTCGTGGAGAAACCACTTCTATACAGCTCCATGTTATTAGGATGAGTTCGGATGTTTTGAAACACAGTAACATTTAGGTCTACTTTGTATCCGAACCTCACATCAGCTTCATAATCTCCCCTTTTTTACTTTGCTTGCTTGTTGCCAAATCTATCATGGAAGGTACAGTATATAACAGAGTATGATAGGCATAGATGTAGGTGCAAAGTGTGTCAAAGCTCTCTGTTCGAAACGTCACCAAGGCATACGAAAATGGTGAGAATGGGCAAGAGCTTGTGCTTGATAACATCAGCTTTGATGTACAAGAACGGGAATTCCTGAGTATCCTTGGTCCATCTGGATGTGGAAAGACGACCCTTCTGAAGATTATCGCAGGGCTCCTAAGACCAGATTCGGGTCAGATACTGATTGATGGGAAGGAAGAGGGATTGGGACACAATCGTGTTGCAGTCATCTTTCAGCAAGAATCTCTTTTTCCATGGCTTGATGTAAGAAGAAATGTAGAATTCGGTCTCGAGTTACATGGAGTAGAACAGAAGATGCGACGCGCCTTATCTGATGAGATGATGAACCTCGTTGGAATTAAGGGACTTGAGGATCACTTTCCTCACGAAATATCAGGAGGACAAGCGAGGAAGACTGAGATGGCTCGAAGCCTTATCACCAGCCCTGACGTGCTTGCATCTGATGAAGGATTCTCGAATCTCGATGCGCAAACCAGGAACTATCTACAAGAGGAGTTTCTACGAGTTTGGGAAGAAACAGGTTCCACCATTCTGTTCGTTACACATAACGTAGATGAAGCAGTCTTCATGTCTGATAGAATTCTAGTGATGAGCAATATTCCATCGCGAATCATTGCAGAATATGTGATAGATCTACCCCGACCAAGGATACGCGCTAGCAATGAGAGCCGTGAGTTCAGAGCGAAGATACTTGATGTACTGCGAACAGAACAAGAGAAGGCGCTACAAATATAATAGCTAGACTGAGATTTCCTGTCGGTATCTTAGTAGATATCGCTCAGCCCTCAAGAAGACATAGCTGAAGAGAAATCCAATCACACCAATCACAACCATTGCAGAAACAGTCTGTCCAATTAGTCCTAGTTGCTCAGTCTGAATTACAAGATATCCCAGACCGAGTCCGCCACCAATGATCTCTGCAGCGACTAGACACATCCATCCAATGCCAAACCCAATTCGCAGTCCCGCAAAGATTTCAGGGGCTGCTGAAGGAAGAATCACTTTCGAAAGAATCTGGGTTTCACTGGCTCCAAATGTGCTGGCGACATCAAGATGCACTGGTTTAGTTCGCTTCACTCCTGCAGTAGTGTTGATGAGAATGGGAAAGAATGCACCAACCCAGATAATGAAGACCTGTGCCCCAGTGAAATTGGGTTGAAATAGCATTAGAGAGATAGGTATCCAAGCAATAGGAGGGATAGGTCTCATTGCCTCAACGACAGGTCCCAGCACTGCATCAGCATTCCGATATCTACCAATCATAATGCCAAGTGGACAAGCCGTAAGGAATGCGATTATGAATCCAAGGGATACTCGGTAAAGGCTCAATGCAGTATGCTCTAGGAGCGTATGACCTTCAGCGTCACCTTCCACCAAGAGATCGATAAAAGATGAGATGACATCAAATAAGCCTAAGGGATTTGGGCGGTTTCGGGTCGCAATCATAATGATAAGTTGCCAGAGAAGGAGAAGAATCACTAAAGGGAGCACCCCTTTCAGTACAATATCTCTTGCACCGGGGAGCTCCCATTTACGAGTAGTGGTCCTTTCAGTCATTGCTCTCAACAGAGCGATTCTCTGCCTACTTTTGTGTTTGTCGCTTCGTTCACGCTAGGTGAGATAAATCGATGAAAGTGTCCAAGAAACCTGCAGCATCTGCTTGACTCATTGTAACCAATTCCTCATCAATGAGAAAGTCAAGGTACGCCTCAACCCCTGTAACATTTAGAGTGTAATTGTAGATTATTCGATTGAATGCAGTAGATACTGGAGATTCATCAATTCCTAGCCAATCGACTGCAATTGCTAAGGCTTCTGTTGGATGGCTGACAATCCATTCCTCAGCTCTGATGTGAATGTCAACGACCTTTTGAACGATATCAGGATGCTCTGCAGCAAATGTGTTAGACGTTGCCAAGACGCAACATGGATGTCCAGCCCAAATGTCGCCTGAAAGTTTCAACGGAACTGTTGTTTCCTCGTAATATGATAATGAAGGGAAGGGTTCCCAAGCCACGTATGCAGGCTTTTCAGCGGTCAATAGGCTCGCCATATCTTGTACCCTAGTTGTCTCAATGCTGACATCGTTGATTGTCAAACCAGATTGATTCAAGGCCAAACGAAGAAGAAAGTTCTGAACTGTCGAAGGGCCAGGCTGAAAAATCGTCTTACCAGCCAAATCGGCAACCGTGGTGACATGACCAGCATCATATTCTGATTTGAGGACCTCAATTGATGAGCCTTCAGCATTTGCCTGCGCTAAAACAGTGATATTGATACCTGCATTGATACTCTTGACAAGTGCAGGTGCAACTCCAAGGTAACCCATATCAATTTGTCCAGATTGGAATCCATCCATCTCATAGGCACCATTCTGATACACGAGAAGTTCAACATTGATGCCTTCTTCCTCGAACCAACCATTCACAACAGCAACTCTCAATGCTAGTTGATGAAGATCCTGTGATAGATATCCAATTCGTACGTCAGGTTGTATTGTTGGGTACCAAAAAGCTATCAGCGCGGCTGAAGATACAACAATAATAACAAGGGCAATTGCGGTAGTCTTTTTCTTGTCCATTTGAACCAAACGACTCCTGATGTAACTATCGTGAAAAAAACCGTATATGAGGATTGGCATATGTGACTTGTACAATGAAGTTTTTAGGTTGATTGGGATACCAATTTCATATGAGCCTCCATGATAGAATACCAGGACAACTGAAATTGACTGATGCATTGGTCCAGATAACACTGGAAGATGATGTCGGAGTGTTCGACACAGGGGACTATGTGTTAATCGAGGTCTCTCAGAATGCTGGTCGCATCAATGTTCCGAAAATAGCACAGACTGTTAGTAGCCTAGTAAAGGCTGAGAAGAAGATGGTCGCAGTTCGAGGATTCGGATTCAAAGGAATTGGGCTAGGTGTTCGGATTGCACATGAGATTAAACGTCTAGAAGAGAGATTCATCTATCAGATGGCATTCGATACATTCGAGGCAACAATAGGCGCAGATGGACAACCTCTCACTAGTGTCCAGATTGTCATCATGCCTCCTGAATGATAGTAAGAGGAGCCTCCCACGATGAATGATAGGGAGAATGGGATAAGCAAGAAAGACCCTTCAGGATTGATTAAGGTCAAGCTTTCAAAGGTTCAGTTTCCAGAGTACTGTCCTGTTTGCATGGATGAAGCTGAGGATCTAGTTGCCATCATGGTTTTTGAAACAACGGTAGACCATTGGTCGGAGAGAAGGGGTCTTGCAAGTGGATGGGCCAAGCAGCGGGATCATGCAGACATAGCCCTTTCCCACACCAAGGGAGGGAGTATCTTTTGGGTACCAGCGTGTCTAAGTCACGGAAGTGATACCATCACTACTCCAAGGAAGCAAGTGGTTTCCATCATTGGTTTCATGTTCTTGTTCTATCCATTGCTCTACTTCATTCTTGGACTGCTTGCAGCCATAGAGTACTCTCGACCAGTTCTTGATTCATTGATTCCTGTAACGATACTATTGTGTGCGATGGTATTTGATATTATGTATGGATTCTATCCGAGGTCTCTTGAGAAGAGCATTCAGTTTCTAGATATAAACTATTCAAAGGATGAAGCAGTCATCTATCTCAAGAATGATAGATACCGAGAACTATTCCTCAGAACTAATGAGATGACAGCAGAATCGCTTCGAGGAGAAAGTACAAAAACCGAAGGGCAATGACATAATCGGAGGGACCTTAGATTCGAAGAATAGCCTCGATTGCTTTGCTCATCATTGGGATGGTAGTGTCACTTCCTTTTGCAGGATTGGCCGTCAGCCCTAGGATGCCAGATTTACCAATGAAGGAATCAAAAAACTTTGTTCACTCCCAGTACACAAACCATGACAGGATTGCTATTACAAATAACTCGCATTTCACTAGAGAGGGTTTTACAGGTTCAGGCACCCCAGAAGATCCTTATGTCATCTCAAGCATTGCAGTTGATAGTCAAACAGACGCAATTTCGATTCAAGACACCACTGCCTATTTCGTTATACGAGATACACAAATCATTTCGAATACTCAAGGAATCTATCTGTATAATGTGAGTAATGGCATCATTGAGAACTGCATAATCACTAGTAGCACAAATAGTATCTATTTTCATAATAGTGTAAATATCACCATCGATTCGGCGGACGTAAGGACAGGCAATTATGGTATACGAGGCGAGAATGTAGCATTCTCAACCATTGAGAACTCGAATGTGCATCATAACAGGTTTGGAATTTACATGAATGGAGAGTCATCAATGATAGATATCCAATCATGCAAGATATTTTCGAATTCTGTACTGGGAATCATTCTACAAAACGAAACAAGAGAAATCACCATTTCCTACTGTGATATTGGATGGAATGGCGTATGGGATAATGGTATACTGACGACCAATAATATCGAAGATTTGAGTAATATCACTGTATGGAACTCAAATCGATTCAGTGATTATGATGGTGAAGGAACTCATGAAATTGGAAATAGCATAGTGATCAATCCAATCCCACTGCAGGACAATCTGGCACCATCAGTTTCAGGAGTCGATGATATGCGGCTTGATGAAGGAGATATAGGACATCAAACGATCCATTGGAACGCCTCAGATGAGTACATCTCTTTCTATGAGATCTGGATGGATGGATGGGTCGTTGAGGTTGGAGATTTCTATGGAGGGCAATTGATATTCGACCTTGAGGAGATCGAGCTAGGGTCACATAACTTTACAGCGGTATTCATTGATGCAGCGGGAAATGAAGCATCGGACGAAGTGTGGGTATCTGTGTTGCTTGATGTCTTTGGTGGAGAGGGAACGATATTGGTACTGTATTCCTCAGTCCTTAGCGTAGGTTTTGTCTTGCTGATTCTAATTGCATTGAAACGAATGCGTTGAATAGAACCCTTTTAGATACTTGATGTACCAATCTGTTAGTCCCATGGAGAGATAGATTTGTCAACGGCAGAGAGAACCCTGCAAGGATTGCTTGTAGTAGTTATGATTATGCAGCTATTCTTGGTAATCGCTGTGCACAGTTCAACTGTTTCATACTCAAATACAGACCAGCAGATACTCGCTCAATCATACACTGACCACGACTTCATAGCAATCCTCGGAAATGCCGACCTACTCTCTCAAGCAGCTCTTGAAGATTGGGATGGAACAGGTACTTCTGAAGATCCAATCATCATCACAGGCTATCGAATTGTCGATAATCGGCATCTCTTTCGAATAGTCAATACAGACCTTCATTTTAGATTCGAGTACAATCTGCTTGATGGCATCAATGGCGATTGGTGTGGATTGTACCTGGCGAATGTCACAAATGGTGTAGTTGCTAATAATATTGTACAAAACTCCGCAATTGCTCTTCACATGGTTCAAATCTATAATTGTTCACTTGTTGATAATGACATTCATGACAATTATGTTGATGGGATTGTCCTGGAACTCCCTTGTACAGGGAACAATGTAACTGGAAATCATATCTATGACAATGCAGAATGTGGTATCATTCTAGACTATGGATGTCAAGACAACATTGTTGCCGACAACGAAATTCATGACAACGGGGATACAGGCATCTTCCTTTGGCAGTTCTCGTCTGATCAAATAATCACAAACAATTTCATCATCCGAAACCATATAGTACGACATCCTGTTGGTATGACTATCCAAGGTGAGCAGAATTTCATTCTCAACAATACTATCGAGGAGTCAAGCAGAACAGGCATTCTTTGTGATGGACAGGGTAATACCATCAGGGAGAATATCATAACAAGGGGAAGACGGGATGGAATTAGCCTTTATTCATATGCCAGTGAGAATTTCATTGTTCTAAACTCGATATCGAATAACACCAAGGCAGGATTAAAAATCGCCTCAACATCCTCAAGCAATAAGATTCGTCATAACGACTTCCTTGGAAATAATGAAACCCTACAAGTATACGATGATGGGACGAATAACGAGATTGAGATGAACTATTACAGTAACTGGAATTCTCCTGACAATGATCATGATAACTTCGTGGATTTTGAATACCCAGTCAGTGGACATGCGAATAACACAGATGCATTCCCATATCTTGAACCCAATGTGCCATATCTGGAACCTTGGTACACCTATACAGAAGCACTGGCAACGCCCTCATCTAGTACCTCACAAGAAGCGGGAGACGCAGCTCTTTTGTTCCTGTTGCCAGTTACGGGAATCGTACTCCTGATTGTAATCGGCGTCGTCTTCCCGAAAATGAAGAGATGATAGCCTAGATTCCACCCCGTCCCTATTTTGCTGAGTTCTTCTATTTTATATACGATTCCAATTAATGAAATAGTGATTTCTATGAATTGAAATCATAATTCCAAAAAATGGAATTGATAGGTGATAGAGATGTGGAGATCAAGAAATCAACAACTCGAATTGATTGGAATACTGATTGTGGGACTACTCCTAGTTGGAGCAGGAGCGTATATGGGGATGCCTACGGGGAATAGAGCAGTCACACATCAAGGTAAGATGTACATAAATTCTCAAAGCTATGTGGAACATGAGAATATCTTCACCCAAAGTGATGCTGAGCTTTTGGCCCTAGCAGAGGATGAAGGATGGGAAGGTACGGGGACAGTAGAGGACCCAATTATAATTTCAGGATATAGTTTCTATGCAGAGCCAACTCAACCAGTAAGGATATGGAATACGGACCTACACTGGGTTTTTGCAAATAATTTGGTCAGAACAAGTGGAGTGATGTGTGGATTCTACTTAACACAGACTACAGCTGGTATCATTCGAGAAAATGTGTTCCAAGGATGCCACAGCGCAATTGCAATGATAAACTGTGGGAATATAATCATCGAAAACAACACATTCCTAAGCAACATAGGAAATGGTGTCGATCAAGAAGCGGCTCTCACAAATGCTACTATCAGATACAACGAATTCTGGAACCATGGAGCAGATGCAATCTCTCTAGAAGACACTAATTCTGTGGATATCTATGGAAATTACATCAATGGTGCCCAGTATGATGGCATCGATACTCAGAATGGACACGATATTCTCATTGAGGATAACATAATCTTGGGTACTAGAATGGGCATTCGAATAGGAAGGCGCTCAACAGACATTCATGTTGTCGATAATCTCGTAAGGAACATCACACATCATGGGATTAACTGCAATGGTGACTCAAATCTAATCGAAAATAACGTCTTGAGGGACATAGGTATCAACGGCATCATCTTCTCAGGATCAGAAGGATTGAATGCAGAAGAAAATGTCGTGACCTCGAATACGTTCATCAATTGCACAAGTTATGCGATTCAAATCGAAGAGGTGGTCATTAATACAGTCATCACTTCTAATGACTTCTTTGAAACAGGTCAGGAATGCCATATCTGCGATAGCTCAAATGATGCAACTATAGAGAGTAATTTCTATGATACTTGGACTTCGCCTGATGTTAATGGAGATTCGATCGTTGATAATCCATATGAGATTGCAGGTTCTATTGGAAACATGGATGCTTCACCAAAAGCATCGCCAATAAATCAACTACCAACAGACTATGAGTATACTCCAATAGTAACTGTGCAGGATGAGTTGCCACTGTTTGAGCTTGCACTAATTAGTGGCATTGGAATCACTGTGTGTTTGATCGTAGTGATAATGATCAAACGGAGATAGTCTTCATCTATAGTGCAAGCTGAGAGTTTACCAAACTTACTTCAAGCTGGAGGGGCATGTCCCCTCCGTCCCTATTTTCGACCAATTGTGTTCTCTGACCATCTAGTCCACATCTGACCGTTGCTGAGGTGCGTCATGTTATATATTGAATGAAGTATATCTTCGATACTTCAGCTCATAGGAATCAAATTTGGCAGTGTGACTATGGCATAGGTGAATCCAGTTAGGAGGATTCTGATACGTTGGGTTAGGAGGGAGATAGAGAGTATGAGAGATAGATTAAGCATTAGTAGGATTTGCAGTATCCTTATTCTAGTAACGTTACTGTTGAGTACGACCAGTATAGTCACAGGAACCATGAGCTCTGAAAACAATAGCATTGGGCGGAGTGAGTTCAGCATTTCGCAAGAGTATACTCCGCATGAGAATATCTGGATCAAAAGTGACAGCGAATTGCTGACTCTGGCCGCGAATGAAGGATGGGTAGGTACAGGTACGAAGGAAAACCCCATCATCATCGAGGGCTACAGCTTCTTCGATACGGAGATGCAGCCAGTAAGATTCTGGGACACAACACTCCATTGGATATTCAGGAGCAATCGGGTTTCAACCGCCACTGAATGGTGTGGAATATGGGCACTTCGAACCCAGAATGGTATCGTTTCCAACAATACATTTGATGCATGTCATAGTGGTGCATACCTCGAACATGTCCAGGGAATGATAATTGAGAACAATACCTTCCAGCATAATACAGGGAGTGGAGTCGATGGTGATAATCCAGTATCGGACCTAATCATTAGAAACAATGAGATCTATGATCAAAATGTGGATGGTATCATCTTCAAATATCCTGCAACGAATGTGACCATCATCAACAACTACATTCATGACAATACATACGACACTATAGATATTCAGTTTGGGGAGGATATCACAATCCAGGACAATGTCATGAAGAATCATAGATATGGTATCAAGATCGGCAATACTGTGACTGGATGTATCGTTGAAGAAAACACGATTCAAAATATTCTCAATAGTGGC
>JBHLQH010000002.1:98238-198934 GCA_048884965.1 Candidatus Thorarchaeota archaeon
CTTGGAAGGGGGATTTCCCCTTCCTTCTAATTTTCCTGGATATGGGATGCACAGAGGGGCATTGCTCCATCCATGTCTGTTATATATCATTAAGGGGATAGGGCTTAATACTAACTCACAGGGATTCGCATTGGCAGAATAACTTCGAATTCCAGTTCTTTCATCATAGGAGGTCTATCTTTGTGAGTTTGCAAGGGGTAGAGAAATGAAAACTGGAATTGCACTACAAAAGGGACTTGTTATTCTCATTTTTGGGATACTTCTTCTGAGTATGACAGGTGGAATTGCTAAAGGAACTTTAGACCAACCCATGAGAACGGAATTGAGTCACACGATTGCTCAAGGATATGAAGAGCATGCGAATATCTGGACAGTGGGGAATCAGGAATTATTAGACCTTGCTACAGCTGAAGGTTGGCAAGGTACTGGTGCCATTGAGGACCCGATAATTATCTCGGGGTACAAGTTCTACGCGACACTGATACAACCAGTACGAATATGGAACACAGACCTTCATTGGGTCTTCAAAAATAACCTCATTACAACTGATGGTGTCATTTGCGGGGTTTGGCTTGATCATACTTCAGCTGGCATAATGATGAATAACACATTCGACAGATGCCATAGCGGACTTGTTATAATGAATGCGGGAAATCTACTGGTCGAGAACAATACTTTCATTGGAAATACAGGTAATGGGATTGACAATGAAGGTCCTTTCTCGGACAGTATTATTCGCTACAATGAGTTCTATGACCTCGGTGCGGATGCAATAACCTGCGATAACGCACAGAGTATAGAGATCTATGAGAATTTCATAGACACTATGCAGTATGATGGAATCGCAATCAATGGTGGGAATGATGTTCATATCTATGACAATACGATCTTGAATACCAGAACTGGAATGCGTATTGGTAGCAATGCAGAAGGTATTGTATTCGAAGATAATGTGATTCGCAACATTGACACCTTTGGTATCAAATGCTCTGGAGATTCAAACATCATCTCAAACAATATCATACGCAATACTGGGGAGCAAGGTATTCTTTTCACTCAAGTATTAGACATCTATGCGGATAATTGCACGGTAATTGGGAATAGTATCATCAACTGTACCGGATACTCAATTGAAATCAAGGATGGCTGCACTGAGATCACTATCACTGAGAATGACTTCTTTGCGACCAATGCATCTTGTCACATATGTGACCATGGAGCTGATTCTGTGGTCATGGGCAACTTCTATGACGACTGGATAGCACCTGATGCTGATGAGAACGGGATAGTAGATGTCCCCTATGAACTGTTAGGATCTGCAGGTAGTACTGATGCATCACCAGAAGCTACCCCGGTCAACGATATTCCTGATGATTATGACTATGTCCCGATGACTCCGACCCAGACTGAGTTTGGTTTTGATGCGCTGACATTAGGTGGAATATCTCTTGTCGCAGGAATAGGGATTGTAATCTGTGTTATCATCGTTGCTCTTGTTAAGAAACGATAGGAACCAATCAAATATGGAAAGAGAGGGATCACCCTCTCTTCCAATTCTTCTCATCAAGTTCTTCATACTTGCTAGCTTTAATACTGCACCAATCAAAGAAGTCTCTGGTGGTAAGGAGTGTCGCGCTAGTCAACAAAGAGTGTCGTGATTGCTGTAAAAGCAATACTCATAGTCGTTTTTTCGTGTTTCACAATGGACTTCATTACCTTCCTTGCTGTATTCGCAGGGTCACTATAGGTTCGATTTATCTGAGATGCCGTATAAATCTCAAAAACCTGCTGACAATGAGTATCAAGCATATATGGCTCCCGTAGGACATGAGAATTGAGGTTACCATAATGACATGCTACGATAGAGGCACAATTCTGATACTAGTCATCGCCATCATTCTGCCTATACTGCCGCTCATAACAGAAGGCTTACACTTTGCCCTGAATATCCTAATTGGAGAAACTATCGGCCTAGTTAGTGTATGGTTCTTAAGCAGAACGTGGGAACCGAAAAAAGCTCAAGATGAAGCATAAGCAATACTATGCTCTTTCATTCATCCCCCGTTGTACATGCCAGTAAATACATAAGCACCCTTCCTCGCGCCTCCTCCTGAAGCTTCTCCCTATAGGTGAGATACATTATGACGCTGGACTTTAGTAAAGGCATTACAGAGTTCCGGTGGCATGGTCGTGGTGGCCAAGGTGTCGTCACGTCCAACCAGATGCTCGGAAAGGCTGCACTCGCTGAGGGCAACTACATCCAGGCATTCCCCGAATTCGGACCGGAGAGAACAGGAGCCCCAGTCAGGGCGTTCCTCAGAATTAGTAAGAAGCCCATCCAGCTCTATGCTCAGGTCTACGCACCAGATGTTGTCGTCTGTATCGACCCAACGCTCTTGGACGTAGTTAACCCTGCCGAGGGTCTCAAGCCCGAAGGTACACTTGTTGTGAACACTATCAAGGACCCAGCCGATATCAGAAAGAAGTTTGGTTTTGATACTGGCAAGGTCGTCACCATCGATGCAAGCAAGATCGCGATGGAGGTCATGGGTAGACCATTCTACAACATGCCGACCATGGCAGCTGCTGTGAAGTTCACAGGCATCGTCGAGCCTGATACTGTGATCAACGAGGTACTCGGTCGATATCCCGGCAAGGTCGGAGACCTGAACAAGACTGCGATGGAACGAGCAATGACGGAGGCAAAAGTCGGATGAGCGAGAAATACAACGAGATCCCGATGGCTGGTAATATCCTAGTACCGGGCAATTCGAAGAAATACTTGACCGGTGGGTGGCGAGCACAAAGACCAATCCACAATGACGATACCTGCCTCTGGGTAAAGAACGGTACATGCGGTCTCTGTTGGGTCTACTGCCCTGATAACTCAGTGAAACTCATTGAGAAGGATGGAAAGTACTCCTATGAGTACGATTACAATTACTGTAAGGGTTGCGGGATTTGCGCAAACGAGTGCCCGACCAAGAGCATTCACATGGAGGACGAATAGGATGACCAGTGTAGAACGAGTTCCCCAAGACAAGATCGTTATTGAGGGACTGACTGGAGACGCTGCTATCGCCCACGCTCTCAAGCAATGCGACCTTGATGTCCTTGCAGCATATCCAATCACTCCACAGACCATCATCGTTGAGGACTTCCAGAAGTTCGCCGCAGATGGAGAGGTCAATACTGCAGTTATCCCAGTAGAGTCCGAGCACAGCGCGATGTCAGCTTGTGTTGGTGCAGCAGCAGTCGGTGCAAGAGTGGCGACCGCTTCAGCATCAGCTGGACTTGCATTGATGTGGGAGATCCTGTACTGCGCATCTGGCATGCGAATGCCTATTGTGTTCACTGTCGCGAATCGTGCCCTTTCCGCACCTATCAACATTCACAATGATTGGAGCGACACCTATGGTGCACGAGATAGCGGATTCATTCAGATCTATTGCCAGAGCGGCCAAGAAGCCTATGACACAACGATCATGGCGTTCAAGATCGCTGAGGATCATGGCGTTCTTCTCCCGATCATCGTGGCTATCGATGGATTCATCCTGAGCCACAATGTCGAGCGTGTAGAGATGCTCCCAACAGAGGCAATCCACAAGTTCCTTGGAAAGAGGAAGCCTCTCATAGCACTTGACCCTTCAAAGCCCATGACCATGGGTCCTCTTGCACTCACTGACTACTACTATGAGTTCAAGCAGCAGCAGGTCGATGCTATGGAAGCTGTCCCAGAGGTCTTCCACAAGGTCGAAGCAGAGTTCGAGAAGATGACCGGACGCAAGTACGGCATGTTCGAGGCCTACAAGACCGAAGACGCAGAGATCATCCTCCTCACACACAGCAGTCCAGGTGGTACCTCAAAGGCTGTTGTCGATGCGCTCCGTGAGCAGGGCGAGAAGGTAGGAGTCCTACGACTCAGGATGTTCAGGCCCTTCCCAGCAAAGGAGCTCGCTGAAGCAGTCAAGCATGCAAAGGCAGTGGCTGTGTTCGAGAAATGCCTCTCATTTGGATCACCATCCAGTCCTCTTGCGTTAGAAGTCAGGACCGCACTTTATGACTTGGAGAAGCGACCAATGGTGACTGACTTTGTCATTGGTCTGGGCGGCAGAGATGTCCCACCCGATACGATTGTCGAGGGGTACGAGAAGACGAAAGGCTACGTCGAGAAAGGAAAAGCTCCCTTATTCGAGACCTTGGGGGTGCGTAAATAATGGTTGAATATGACAAGCCAGCAGTGGCTATCAAAGATATGCTCAAGCGAGCTCCGATTCTTGCTCCTGGGCATCGAATGTGCGCAGGATGTGCAGCCCCAACCGTCGTGAAACTCATGGGTATGGCTCTTAGAGGTCCTACTATTGTATGCGAGGCGACAGGATGTCTTGAGGTGGCAACAACTATCTATCCCTACACTGCGTGGGAGATCCCATGGATTCACGTTGCCTTCGAGAATGCAGCAGCCGTTGCATCAGGTGTCATTGAAGCAACCAAGGTCATGCACAGCAAGGGTACCTATGATCACGAACATGTTGATGTCATTGCCATTGGCGGTGATGGTGGAACCTTTGACATTGGCTTTGGTGCGATCAGTGGTATGCTTGAGCGAGGTCATGACATGGTCTATATGGTCTACGACAACGGCGCATACCAGAACACAGGTATCCAGAGATCTGGTGGAACACTCCCCGGACAAGAAACCACCACTTCGTGGGCGGGTAAGGTCGAACCCGGGAAGAGACAACGTAAGAAGCCTTTGACGGAAATCGTCGCAGCTCATAAGATACCCTATGTAGCTACAGTCTCTCCCGGTTACCAACGCGACTTCGTCACCAAGTTCCGCAAGGCGCTTGAGGTCGAAGGTCCAGCGTTCATCCATGCCTACTCTCCATGCCCAAGAGGTTGGAGGTCAGAAACAGGCAAGAGCATTGAGCTCTCGAGACTTGCAGTCGAAACCGGTATCCATCCCCTCTACGAGGTTATCGATGGAGAGGAGTATATCATGTCGGGTCCAAGCAAACGACTGACCGAGCTTAAGCCCATGGAAGAATACTGGAAGACCCAAGGTCAATTCAAGCACCTCTTCAAGCCCGAGTGGGAGAACTTCCGAAATAAGATTCAGGAAGACATCAACCACGATTGGGAACTCTTGAAGAAGAAGTGTAGTGTTGAATAGAACCAAGAAAACTGGAGCATGTTCTGCTCCAGTTCCTCATTTTTCCTGAAGTTCATTGAGTTACTATCTCCTCTTTCTTAGTAAGACTACTGCAATCAATAGCCCTGCTGGGATAACTAGGAGAATGAGATAACCGGATAGATCTGGAGTGCCGGAGTCTGTTATCCTTTCAACCTTCAGAATCTCTAAACCGTCTTCACCATCAGCCAAGTAAATCAAATCCCCAATCACTTGTACACCGAAAGCACTACCATCATCATCATAGCTCATGGTTTCATTCAAATCGGAAAGGTCACTGGCATCCAAGAATTCCAGACCATCGGATCCGTCTGCAACTACAAGGAGATCTTCGTAGAAATCAAGATCTACAGCATTTCCACCATCATAATAGCTACCAATCTCGACGATGGATAGAGGATCAGTGATGTCAAAGATTTTGACGCCTCCGTAAGAGCATACCGCATAGGCAGTGGTTCCAACAAAATCAATAGAAAATATCTCGCCATTAATGGAATATTCTGCAATCTCCTCGATGTCTGAAAGGTTTGAGATGTTGAGAATCTTCAACTTCGTTTCTGTTGCTGAAACAAAGTCTGACACATAGGCCAAATCATTGTAGATTTCTGCATTGAAAACGTAGTTGAGATCTGTATACTTACAAATCTCGACTGGATCTGTAGGATCAGAGATATTCACAATCTCAAGACCGTCTACAAAATCAGTTAGGAATGCGACGTCGTCATAGAAGTTAATCGCACCAATCTCGCCGCCATCATGAAAACTACCAATCAAGGTGGGATTGTCAAGATCTGAAACATCAATTATTTTGAGTCCATTAGTGTAATCAGCAAGATAGACAAGATCTCCACGCATTTTCATTTCGTGGACATGATCTATTCCCTCATTGAAGTGGCCTAATTCTGTAGGATTCTCAGGATTGGAAACATTGATGATTAACAAGCCATTCCCCGAATCTGACACAAATGCAGTATTATCGTGGATATGCAGATTTGCAGCAAATCCATCAGTATCCAAGTGTCCAAGCTCTCTAATTTCAAGAGAAGCAAGGGACTGAGCAGTGGCGAACCCTGAATCACTGGAATTCACTATAAAAGCAATCAATAGAAACACTAAGACTAGAACTGGAATTTTCCTCATTTGAATTCACTCCAACCAAGAGGTCATGATGTACATAGAATCCACCACGAACCTATTTTGTGAGGAAATTGGATGATATTTTCTAAATAAGAGGTCATATTGGCGCTTTGACGACCTAAGATGAAGAAGTTTAGAAGATTTCTAATCCTTTGAAGAACAGCTGTGCCAAGTTACGTCTGTCACATGAGCCATATCACTCTGGAGTTTCTTTATTTTTCAATCAATCATCTTTTAGCTTTCATCATATTCTGGGTTGCATGCAGGAAGAAAATCCGAGAAGACATCAATTACGACTGGGAACTCTTGAAGAAGAAGTGTGGTGTATAATAGAATCAGTTGACTGGAGCTTCGGCTCCAGCTTCCTTTTCTTCTTTCCAAGATTCATATTTATCCATGAGAGTATCTAAGACAAGAAGAAATACGAAAATAAAGAACAGATTAGGAATAAACTCCGTCAAATCGTTATATTCATTAAACAAAAAGAGATTCATCCAAGTGACAAAACTAACGATCACATTCGCAATGATCCAAAACACAACTACGAATCCAAGAAAGATTAGGATTTCCTTCCTAGCAGTCATGATGTTCAATTTCCTCCACGCGATGCAATTCAGTCTTTTAGGATAATGAGCACTGATTTTACCTACGCTTCTGATAAGACTTTGCCTGAACAGGGATCACTTCTTAGCCTTTAGTACATTTTGAGCGGCATGCCAACCTGTAAGGATCGCAGTAGGTATACCCGCGGGAGTATAAGCCCATTGCCCTGCTTGGTATACATTGGGAATCGGGGTATTGACCGAGCTAGGCATCTTTCGAAGTTCGTGCACTACAGGAACATCAGATAGATATGTCCAACCCACAACGGCGCCTTCTGAAGTCCCTACTGCAGAAGCGATACTGAGGGGGGTCGATGATGATTGAAAGATGACCTTATCCTTCAGCCCTGGGTAGATTGAATTCGAGATAACATTCAACATACGATTCTCGACCTCTGTTCGGAACTCATCATACCAACCTGCATCCTTGACTTTTTTGACTAAATCGTATTCAAAGAGCATGCTTATTTCAAGACCCGTCTTCCCCTCAGGAACCAAACCAGGGTCTCTAAGTGCAGGAATTGAAAGCTCATAGGTCGTTAACTGACAATATTCATCAACCCACTGCAGAATTTGCTCCTTTGACATAGCATCGAAATTCTCGATTAGTGAATCGAGCTTGGACCAATGCACGTCACCCAACCCTTTTTTCGATGGCGTGTAGAAGAAATGTCCTTTTGACTTAGGTGTAAATTCCTCCACAGGCATGTCTACGCCAACGAATAATGAATAAATTGAATCGCATCCTCGGCTTGAGAGTACTTGCTCTTTCTTCTCTTGGATATTACGAGTATCTTCTTCCGGTAAGCCTTCTGTGTTAAGTATTTGATATAAGGTCTTCAAATCAGCGCTCCAAATGAGTGCGTCGTAGGAGTACGTATTTCCACCCTTGTCTTTCACTGTTCTCGCAGAGAGATTGACCTCTGCAATTTCAGTTTCATTCTGGATCTTTCCACCCCACTCCGTAATCTTCTGGACCATGGCCTTTGGTAACTGTCCAGTACCTCCTCGTGGATACATGTAGTCAGTATATACATAGAAGTAACCCAATGCAAAGGATGTCGGGGTCTTCTTGAAGAAATGCTGTGCGATAATATCTATGAGAGATTGATTTGAAGTCAGCTTTTCTAAGAAGGATTCGACAGGTTCATCGTCCTTGCCCATGCGGCGCAATGCAAACATGAACTTCGCAAACCATGGAAGGAGCTCTTTGAACACGTAGCCTGCCTTCATATCTCTAAAATAGGGATTATCAATGCCGTAGAGAATCCCCATATCTCTCATTATTCTGTCAATCTTCAAGGTGATCTTATCGATGTCTTCGATGCTTTCAGGATATAATCTCTCTAACAATTGCTTATACTCGTCCAGACCAGTTTCTGAAGTAAGATTGATAATATCACTCTCAATTCCTATTGAAACGGGACTGTCAAGCAAATCAAGTTCAATTCCGAGTTGCCTCAGCATGGGTCGGATTATTCCAGCGTTTAGGATAGATCTTGCACCTGCATCAAACGTGAATCCATCTCGCTGAAATGAATATAGCAATCCACCACATTCTTTGTTCTTCTCTAGCAGAAGGACATCGTGTCCTGCTCTCGACAAATACGCAGCAGCAGTCAATCCTGACATACCTCCGCCAACAACTATTGTTCTGAAACCATCCTCACTCATTATAGACCCGCCATTTCTATTGATTTTGGCCAAAGCTCCTCTGCTACTTCATGGTCTATTGCTGGAGGTGCCGGTTCTTCTTCGGTGGTGAGATTGAAGAACTTCCCATTTATTCCCCCCATTTCTTTTGAAACTCCGAGATAATATAGTGCCGCCGCAGACATTTGTGGGTCTCCCGCAGAACGATCGATTAGATTTCTCTTATACCATCGGTAGATTCTGCCATTTTGCGAACCGCTGTTGGTCTTGACATTTCCCGGGTGCATGGCATTTATTGTTACACCACTACCCTCGAAATATTCTGCAAATTTAATCATTGAGAGGAGCTGGGCTGTTTTCGCAACACCATAGCTCCCTAACCCAGAATGCCTACGTTTTTCATAGGTGGGGTCATGAAGTCCTATGCCCCAAACTGCAAAGCGATGACCTTCTGAATTGACAAAGATTATGCGTGCTTTGCCTTGTGCCTTCAATTTATCCTTTAGTATGTAATTCAGGGCAAAGGACGAAAGATAGTCTACTTGAAACACAAGCTCATTACCATCTTCTGTAATTATCTTGGCTGTTGAATATATACCAGCATTATGAATTAGAACATCTATTTCTGAATCTGATTGTAAAAGGTCATATCCAACTTTACGAACTGTAGACAATTGTGAGAAATCTGCAATCATATAGTCACATTCTACTTGGAATTCCTGACGAATCTCTTCACATAGGGCAATCGACTTCTCTTCATTTCGATTGATTACAAGGAGGTTCGCACCATGCGAAGCGAACTTTCTTGCAGCTGCATATCCGATTCCTGATGTTGCACCTGTGATAGCTACCAAGCGCCCTTTGAAATCATCAGTGCATTCCTTTAGATCCCCGCCACCACCTCGCATCATTGCGGCGATGTTAGACCATTTGTATTTTCTCCAATATTTCCTCTTACTCAAGCCATCTCTCTCCTAGAATCTACCTGATTTATTCAATCATGTCGTATCATCGTAAAGACGTGGGAACATTTGTATTGCATTGGATATTTTCACACCGATTCATCGGATTGAATTCTTCCTAAAGATATAGGAACAATCGGTCTGAAATATCGCTATTTAACGTTGCTAAATGAACCAAATTCAGTGTGATTACACTCATATTTAATTTTTCAATTTCCTGAGTGCGTTGTAGTAATAGCTATCCAGTAATAAGAGGAAGAATCCTTGAATGATCACTCCCATCCCATTTCCCACCATGTATAGATCCTGCAGAAACGACAAGATGACAAGGATTCCAACGACTTGAAAGACAATATCCATGCCAATACTCCTGCGAACAGTGCTGGCGATCTTTTCAACTGATTCTTCTTTCTGTTTCGCTATCACATATCTTTCAATGAAAGCATCGATTAATCCCCAAATGATTGCCTGAAGACCGACTCCACCAAGAATTGAACCGGGTAAGCCAAGAAATAGGATTGCTCCAACCATGATATTAGCTATGCTCCAAGTCAACAATATCTTACCAATACGTTGTCTTAGCTCAATTAGATTCGTCATAGTTCTTCCTCATTGCTAGTATTATGAACAGGGCACATAAATAACTCGGAGGGGCATTTTAATGAGACCATGACCAGTATGGTCAACATATTCAGATATGCTGAAATAGTGATGTAGCTCACTCATCCTACTACAACTTGGGAACAATCGAGGAGAATGAAATGGGGATGCTAGAGATAACCATAGGTCTAGGCATCACATTTCTTCTTTTTAGAATCTGGATTGTTGAGATTAAGCTTGTTCAGGAGTTAGACTTCCGACGAAGATATTTCAGTCGCTTCTTCTCATACTATACTGCCATGGCACTTGCATGTGGCCTTCTGTTCTATCCATTCAATGTAATGGTAATGGTGGCTTTTCCAATCTTAGTCGTGACATCAATATGGGACATCAATTTCTATAGAAGATTCAATTCGCAAACTTATTGGGAAAAGAATAGACGTTGGCTTCTTGTGGAACGGATAACACTGCACCCCCCTGTAGTATTGGTTGCCATCTACATGATTCTATCTGGCGCAAGAAATTTCATTGAACCAACAAATCTCCTTTTGATGGTTCTGATTGTTGGCATTCTGTTCATTCCATTCTTTCTTCTAGATGTCAGATGGACGAAGAGATACAAATGGCCTGAAGCTCTGATTGTGATTGGGCTTATGCTGGCTTCAAGTATTTCACTGGTTCTATCTATGTCGATCCTATGGGGTGTTCCGATTTGGTAATCGAGGATGCGACTTCTTTCAAGTCATTCTGCAGTTATGTCAAAGGATCACGCATGCTCAAAGCAGGGCTTGCTTTCAGCCTGATGTCATACCTTGTAGTTCTGCTTTTCTTCTTCTACTACTTGTCGCAGGGGCTGCTAGATGACACTGTCTATACTGTAGACCTTCAGGTCTTCTATGATGCAGGATTGATGTTTCTCTCCTCACCAAGCGATATTTACAGTGTTGCACCAAATGACTTGCCCTTCAGATACTTCCCATCATTTGCTATGGGCATGGCTCTTTTCTCATTTATTCCGTTACATATGCTCTATGTAATCGCAATTTCTGCAATGGTAGTGACCAATGTAGGCATCGTATTTCTTGTCTATCGAGTCAGCCGTCAATTAGGGGTGACAGCCGAAACAAAGAACTTTGAGAAGACGCTCGCAATTGCTTTCATAACACCTCCACACATCATCAACCTCATCTTTGGTCAATTCACACATCTTGCCGTATTCCTAGTTCTATCAGTATTGTACCTGCTTCAACTGAAAGATAATGAAGCATATTCCAAGTTCTTCTTAATTGGCATTCTAATTGGAGTAGCAGCAACTCTCAAACCATTCTTTCTTGTACTTCTCCCATTTCTGGTTCCAATCACATTCTCTGAAAGATATCGTCCTCGTATCCCTCTTAGGCAGTTAGTCGGTGTTGGGATAGGATTCCTTGTTACCATGGTTCCAAACATTATCTATTTCATGCTATATCCAAATTTAGTACAGGAATTCCTCGTAGTGAACTTTTCAGAAGGACTGCACTCACATCATAGTACAAGTGTCACCAAACTTATTGTGAATCTCGTTCCTCTCATCGATAATCTCCAATTTCTGTTGATACTAATGCTAGTCATTGGAGGCTACATATTCCTGAGAAGCATTATTGAATTCGTTAGAACTCCCACATACCAGAAGGACTATACTCATCATTTCACAGATATGATATTCTTGGTTCTCATTGTATATCCAGATTCTTGGTTCCTATATCTCGCTGTCTTATACGCATTCCTTGCTCCCTCTACTCTTCATCTTTACAGCAAAATGGCATCAAAAGAGAGTTCAGATAGTTCTCTAGATTTTCTTTGGTCAGGTTCAAACAACATACTTGCGTTCTTCTCATTCGGTATTGTGCTACACTACTTAGTTCTTGGATTTGATCCCATTAATCCAATTTGGATAGTGATCCTCTATATCTTGTATCAGAGAGTGTATTCAAAATTGAAAGAGCAAGAATCATCTTCTCTTATCGATGCGACTCGAATATAGTCAAAACCGATATCGAAAGGCCTTAATCTTTCGTCTCTCAATTTTATCCAAGTGGATGTTCTGAAAGGTATAAAGAAACAATCCTGGCAATTATCTGAGCACCAGCTGAATTCAGGTGAATATGATCTATATGGAGAGCCTGTCCCGCGGCATTCGCTATTGCGTCCCAATCCCTTCCAAAGGCGAAGTGACGCACCATCGCTAGAATCATCTGATTCATCGCGCTTCTGACAGGATATGTTGGACTTGAGGGATGCTCTTGAAGGTACTCAATCATTCGCTCATAGATGGGAAGACATTCTAGTCCCCTTTCAATAGCTAGGTCATGGATGATGCGGGAATATGTCTTTGCAACTTCATTTGCCTCAGACCCTACATCTTCTCCAATTGGAGGAATCGAGAGCAAGATAACACGTGCAGAGGTTTCTGATGCAAGCCTGTCGAGTACCTTGTTGAGGTTCTCTTTAAACCAATCAACTGAGGGTTTCCGGGGAAGAGATTTTCTTTTCTGTGCTATACGGATGTTGGCGATAGGAATATCCGCCATTGCATCATTCGTTCCGATGAGAACGAAGATAACATCAGGTTGACACGCGATGATAGCATCCATCCTCTGGAGAAGATTCCAACAGAAGTCCCCGTTGATTCCGGCATTGATGTATCGATATCCGCTGAGTTGCTGCTCCTCACACAGGAGATTGAGATAACCAATCCCGATATTCCCATGAGTGAGGCTATCTCCAGCAAATAGAATCACTGGATTATCGTTTTCATCAACATCTGAACTTTGCAAGAAGGCAGAAGGATTAGAAGGAGGTAGCTTGTCGCCCTTGAAAAATGAGTACGCGATAAGTATAGGGATTATCGAGATTAATATAGAAACGCCAATGAACAACATCCAGAGCAGGTCCATAGAGAAGACCAAGGGCAAGAGCACTTAAGAATAGAGGTCATATTCTGTCTTTGAGAGAGAAATGAAGGGAATCTATTACGACCTTAAGATATACAAGGCGGCTCTGAAGAAAGTCGGATTGGCAAGAACATATTCAATGATCAAGTACAAGGAGGATTGGCTTGATCCTGAGATACGATATCCCCGACAAGTAAAAGTTCGATCCTTGATGAGTGGCATATGTGCATCAGACTTGCATCAGATAGAGGTCGATATTCCCTATGTTGCTACAATCCTAGCACAGAGGGAGAATCCATTCCCGATGGGACATGAGGTCGTAGGGATTGTGACCGAGGTTGGAGTTGAAGTCGAGAAGCTCAAGGTAGGGGATAAGGTTGTATTCTCACCAATCGCCAATTGTAAGGCATATGGTTTCGAGGAGTGTCCTAGTTGTAAAGAGGGGGACTACCAATCATGTCTTACGCTTGCAGGACTTGGGGATGGCTCCGAGCTCGAGGATGAGTATGGAGGTCAGATGGCGTTCGGAGGCTTTGGGGGAGGAGGATTCAGTGAGCACTTCCTTGCATTTGAGGGACAACTTACCAAGGTAGATCCTAGTGTTCCCAATGATATTGCAGTTCTTGCTGAACCTTTCTCAGTTGCACTGCATGCGGTCTTGAAGAGAGTTCCCAGAGATGACGAGACAGCCATTGTTATTGGCGCAGGGATAATTGGTCTGATGATGATAGCTTCCATACGGGCCCTCGGATCCAAGTGCAAGATAATTACCATGGCGAGACATCCTGCTCAAGTAGAAGCTGCAAAGAGGCTTGGCTCAGATATCGTGATTATCGACCGATCTGAAGAAGGACTCTATGACAAGATTGCTGATTTGACAGACGGAGCGCTATTCAAGCCAGCGATAGGAAA
The DNA here is from genome assembly GCA_048884965.1 of Candidatus Thorarchaeota archaeon. Classification (GTDB taxonomy): domain Archaea; phylum Asgardarchaeota; class Thorarchaeia; order Thorarchaeales; family Thorarchaeaceae; genus MP5-2226. The sequence continues at coordinate 112,232 of JBHLQH010000002.1, forward strand.
GCGGGTATTATTTGGTAATCGTGGACCTGATGTGATCTTTGATAGCGTAGGCTCAGGAGAAACAATAGATGATGCCCTTCATCTTGTACGAACTAATGGCACAATCGTCATCGTCGGTATGGCATTTGGAGGGATGAGCAAGATCGAATGGGCACTCCAAATCTACAAAGAGCTCGATGTTCTGGGTTCTATGATGCATGGAAGAGAAGTCCATGAAGGCAGGGAAATCGATACCTTTGATCTAGCCATAGATTTTCTAAAGGAGTATGGAGATACCTTCAAGGGACTAGTTACTCATAGGTTCCCAATTTCAGAGTACAAGAACGCCTTTAGTGTAGCATCAAATAAGGGCAAACATGATGCAATCAAGGTGGTTTTCGACTATACATAATCACTTCAAAAGCTCAATATCCTCAAAGAGAACATACAATCTATGAACCTGAATTGTTGTTACACCATCTCAGCGATATGCCTGATCGTGAAATCAGCATCGTGATTCATACAGAGCTTGAAGAAGCTCTGACACTCCTTGCATTGATAGGACAGGCTATCCGTCAGAGAACGAAATAAGTATTGGATTTTGCCATCCTCCTAGCGGTGAAGATGAGCTTCGATAGGAAAGCAGGCGCAGGAATAGTTGCATACTTAGCAATCTACTTCATCGCCTTAGCCCTTTTGACAATAGAGGTCTTTACGCTCTACGGAACTATTGACCAATTCTTTATTCAGACACTTCTTGACAATCTAGCAGGTACTGACCCAATTAGGTATTGGCTTGTCCTCGCGATAGTACCAACCTTCTTCCTTTGGTTCTTCTTTGTAGCATTTTCAAAAGCCCCGCCAGAGGCAAGGAGTCAGTCAATCATGTGTATCTTCGTGCTTGCGATATTTTTGATAGTTGGCTTCTTTGCCATACTTGCCTTGATTTACATGGCAGTAGTGTTCATAGGAATCTATATGGGCGGAGTGGGTTCTGGTCTCGGAGGCTATGATGATGGAAAGAAAGGAAGGACGATAACAAAAATACTGCCACTCTTTGGAGTCGTCCTCGGTCTATTCATTGAGCTAAGCTTCTCAGGTATTTTTGATACGATCCTGCCGTTCCTAAGTACTTTGGAGATACCGATTCCATTGCCATCACAGGATGTTTCTCCGAATCCATCAGGATATGGATTAGGATACTATATCACCATCGTTTCAATCATGTATAGCCTCTTCAAGACCCTACGCCATTCACTTGGATTAAGGTCAGACATCTTGGGTTCTGATTCGGGCAGTGGAGGTGCACTCGGTCTTGTCATGAATCCCTTATTCGTTGTTTTCTGGGTGCTTTCTACAGTATTATTATGGCCTCTACTCCCTTTTGTGTATCTCAATTGGGGATTTGCTCTGCTCTATATCATGGGATGGATTACTGGACATAAAGGACTGACTGGAAGCTGAAACTAAGAAAGGGATGCTCTCAGGATATCAGCGAGGGCCTCCCTACTATTTCTATACTCAGCAGCCGCTTTGAGATCCATGAAGTCATCAACGTCCGAGAGATTATCTTGGATGTCCAGCAGTTTTATCCGTCGAGCATCACTAGGACCGGAGAGTAGTTGCTCTTTGTATATTCGAGTTCTATCCGGAGTGCCTCTTGGAGGCTTACTAAGAGCTTTAACCATCGCACCAACTTGCTCTCCAAACTCTTCAATGATTACTGACAGTGAAATATCAGTATCCTCTACGACGTCGTGCAACACAGAAGCAATCACTGCATCTGTCGGCATGCCCAAACTCAACGCGTGCAGGGCTATGCGAATGGGATGACTGACATAAGGAACCCCATCCCCTCGAAAGCTACCCTCATGAGCTTTGATTGCTAGTATGAAGGCATCTGATATTCGAGTGAGCTCGTCTTGGGTCAATTCACGCAGGCTCATGCTGTCATGAATGTCGTGCGAGAACTTAAGGGTAAGTGTGTATCTTCATTGTCTGATACGAAAGATGAAACTTGTAGGTAATGACCGACCATTAATTATGGCGCATAGAGGAGACTCAGCCACAACACCAGAGAACACTCTATTGAGCTTGAAGAGCGCTATTGAGGTAGGCGTGGATTTCATCGAAACTGATGTCAGGCTCACAAAGGACGACATACCAATTCTGTTTCATGACGATAGCTTAGAGAGAACTACAGGTGAAAGTGGTACCATCAGAGAGAAGTCTTTCGATGAACTGAAGAGTATTGATCTTGGATACAATTTCACACCGGATGACGGAAAGAGCTATCCCTACCGAGGACAGGGTTTGACAGTCGTATCCCTCAAAGAGGCGTTCAAAGCTTTTCCAAAGACCTGGTTCAACCTGGACATCAAGGATGAGGATATAGATGCTCCGGAGATTCTTGCCTCTGTCATCAAGGAATGTGATAGAAAGCATAGAGTCATTGTGGGATCATTCCATGACACTCAGGCATACCGATTTCGAAAGATCATGCCAGAGGTCATTACAAGTGCTTGTCCTTCAGAGGTTACAAGATTCGTATTTGCGTTGAAGATGAGAGTTCTTCGTCTGTTCAGCAAAGGATGTCCATATGAGGTGTTCCAAGTCCCAATGAAATATGGAAGAATCAGCGTAGTAGATGAGCGGTTCATCAAAGCCGCCCATGATCGGAACACTGCAGTGCATGTGTGGACTGTGAATGAAAGAGAACTGATGGAGTATCTCATCAATCTTGGAGTCGATGGTATCTTCACAGACCGACCAGCCTTGCTGAAAGATGTTCTAGTTGAGAAAGGATTGGTCTAGATTCCAATTTTTTCAGGCAATTAGCTAAGCCGAAATAGCTTAATATGTTACTTTCGAGCATGCCTTTTTGTGAGCGTGTCCACTCATTAGGGCGGTACATGCCTACAAGTAGACCAATGCGGTGTAAAAATCATGACATGTCCAGAATATAACGCGGCCGAAAGCAAATGCGGTGTTGACGGATTCAAATTCTACGAGGGCATGAACAAGCCCTGTGAGGCCCCTGGCATCAATAAGGACAAGTGTCCTCGATTTGCAATGCAGGGATAGAATTCTAAAACTAAGTGTTTGTGGTTTTTATGGTGCAGCTTCGTGCTGCACCGTAATCGCTTTTCTTTTTCGTATTTTCAATTCTTTTTCAATAATCTCCTCTTGAAACTAGGTTCCTTTAGCTTTGCAAAATGAAGCCGCAGAAGAAGAAAGAAACTGAAGAAGGCAGGAGAGTGTCCTACCTTCCAATATGCTTCTCTAGTAAGCCCTTTGTTACGACCTGAAATAGCTCCTCAACGCCGTCTCCGGACTTTGCGGACACTTCTACACAAGGAGCATTATACTTAGAGGCGAATTCTCGAGCTTCTTCCAGGGTGACACCAGAGCCTTCTTCACGCTCATCAATCTTATTCCCTACAAATATAAGGTCACACTCAGGAGCGTTCTCCTTCAGACGCTCAATCCAATCATTCAAGCGCTCAAGGGTGAAGTATCGTGTGGCGTCGTAGACCGCTAGTGCGATTCGTGATCCTCTGAAATACTCTGATACGACATCACGGAATCGAGGTTGACCTCCTAGGTCCCAAAGCATGAGAGTAGCACCCACTCCTTCTACCTCGACCTTCTTGGTAGCTAGGTTAACACCAATTGTGATCTTCATATCCTCATCGAATCGGTTTTCTGTATATCGTAAAGTGATGCTGGTCTTCCCAACACCGCCTTCACCTATGAGCACGGTCTTGAATACAGGAGGTCTTGACGACATTCATTTCACCTCTATGCAGTGCCGAGGTATCGATCAGCCCTGCCTGTCACACCCAGCCACCAGATACAGAAGGCTAAGAACAGTGGAATCGCGCTCTCAATACGTGAGGTCTCGCCACTGTATGAACCCAGTATCAGGAAGATGATACCTAGTCCTAAGAACGTAGGTCGTAGATATCCCTTTCCCCCAGCTTTCCTAATTCTGTAGCCGAGTCGGAGGTAGAGAATCAAGGGGATAATGGTCTGGGTAAAGAGCGTCAATCCCATAACCATGCCTCGACCAGGTGTGAAATCGGGATTCTGTGGATAGAAGAGCCAAGTATAGACAAAGGCTGGCAAGCCAATGATGACTGGAGCAAGTGCCCAGCTCTTCCAATCGAGAGCAAGGAAAGATCCTATGTTGAGAAGCATCATTGTGAGCATACCTATTGATAGATAGATGTAAACGAAGGTGAAATTGCCAATATTCGCAATCTCATCGATGGTTGGCAATAGAAAGCCAAAGGCAGCAAAGACGAAGAAGACAGATAATAGGAGAGTAGCTCGGTTCCTACTTTTAGTGAATCGTCCATAGGTGTATGCAGCAGTACCTAGACCAATCGCAGTACCCACCGCGATGAGGGTCAAAGCCACGAGAGTGAGAGAGACGACAGGAGCCCCTGTACTTACAAGATAGGACACCCATAATGCCATCGTGGCGAATGACGCGCCATATCCCCAGAACTCTCCAGATATTCCAATCTCAGGCATGGCGAATGCAATCAATAATAGTGCAGGAGCATACATCCTAATAGCAATCAAGAGGAGTGTCAGTAGATAATTGGCCTCAAAGACAAGAAAGAGGGGGTATAATGGATAGATGATCAGCACGACTGCAAATGAAAGACTGGTAACCCTTCGGGTCGTATAAGTGAGATATAGAAATAGTCCTGCGGGAATAAAATAGAGGACCTCAATCATTATTCCAGGGATTGCATAGAGCAAGAATTCTGGAAGACCAAAATAGAGGACCCCAATAGTAGCAGCTAATCCGATTATAAAAAGAACGCCAGGTATCACATTTAGCTTAGTCCTACCAAGAATCATCAGAGCAGCAATACAAAGTAGGAACGCACCGAACATCGCTGTTGCATAGTATGCCGCCAAGACCTCTATTGCATCAGTTATGGTCAAGTTCACATGAAGAAGCAGAGAAGCAATTCCAAGGAAGAATATGCCTATTGAGGAAACATATAGAGGTCGTCCTGCTCCTCTTTCCTCGTCAGGTAGTTGCGCAACTCGATTCCTAGTGTAGTTGACCAGCACAAATGTGGCTGCGATCAGCACTAGTCCTAGAAAGCCTTCAGATATCCAATATATCGGTACTTGCATTATTAACACCCCTATAACATCTTTGACGCCCAATCAGTAGCAGTCCCTGTTTTCCCATCCGCCTTATCAGCAGCTTTCTTCAAAGACTCGATAACATCATCTGTGATGATTTCCATGCCCAAATCCGCCAGAATGTCCCGAAGCATGGTGTTTGAGTTGAGGGAGTTCTTGTCTTCAGAGTCATGTATAGTAACTAGGAATAGCTTTGTTGTGTCTGAAATCACCAATCGATATTCATCTAGTGAGAGCTCCTTCACATTTTTTCCGGAGATCTTTTGGCTATACATCTGGATAGCTGATAGAAATCCTCCAAAGAGGCTCTCATCCATCTCAAACTTCCCTCTATTAATGGCAGCGAGTGTTTCTCCGCTTCGATTGATGACATAGATACTGTGAATCATTAATTAATGCACTTTCCTAAAAATCACTCATCCATTTTTGGGCTTTGTCGACAGAGCTTTCAGTATTATCCTGTACAACAGCACTTGCTGCCTCGATATCTCGAATCGTGAGGTTCCTATCCACGAAGAGAATGCACGAATGTCCTTGAGAGCATTTGGCAGTGACAAGAACTGGGACTCGTGAGGCGTTCACAATAGAATCCTCATCTACTTTAACATTCTCAACTAGTGCGCCACATTTAGGGCAGGGCACTGATTTCAAAGTAGTCAAAGTCATTTTCGCCACCACATCATGCTGTCTGGAAGAATACTGAAAGAGTGCTTCCATTAAACAATCTAATTGTTAGTAATATATATATTAAGATTCTCATAACAGACTGTCTATACGATTGTAGGTATCGCAATAGCATTTTGTATTAGTTTGTGGTTTTCGCAATAGTAGAGAGGCTTCGAAATGGCCCCGAAGCTATCTAAAACTATGGAGTCGAGTTGGGAGTAAGAGTTATCTAGAGTGAGTATCAGGTGCGAACTAGTTGGTGCAAGGATTGGTAAAGGCATATGTTCTGATAAAGACAGAAAGCGGGAAAGAGGATAGTGTTCTGCGTCATCTCTTAGAACTCTCCTTCACTGAAGAGGCTCACAAAGTGTTTGGACCTTTTGATATAATCGCAGAGGTCAGAGGAAGAGATATGGAAACACTTGTAGAGATCATTACCCAGAAGATTAGAATCATTCCAGGTACGACTGACACTCAGTCATTGATGGCTATTGATATAGAGATTGATATGACTTCTACAAGTCTGGCAAACTAATACTGTTAGATCACCTCTTACTCTCAGCTGATATTGTGCTAGATTCTTTTAGTTCATCTAAAATTTAGTTAAAAAGGAGTGATAGATAGACAGACTGGGACCATAATTATTGGAGGTAACCCAGTTGAAACCACTTTCAAGAAAACCATTTGTTTTGATGTTACAGGATGATGCTGGCGAACTTTCACATCTCAGACTCGACCCAGGGATGGTGAATAGTGACACTGCCATTATCGTTCTTGATGAATATAGCGACACTTGCTGGGTGTGGATTGGGAGAGACGTAAATATGCCTACTCGAATGCATGCTCTGAGAATGAGTAAGAGTGTTCAGAAATCAGGGTATACTGTGGGAGCAACCACTATTGGAATGTCGATCGCGAAACTTGTCGAGATGATGGAAAAGGACGATAGCGATCCAGATGTTGCCTCAAACATAACGAGCTTCAAGGAGATGATCAGGCGCAAGTGGAGCTTTGATGATGGAGTTCTTGCATTTGATGCATCTCAAGCCAAAGCCTTTGAAGCAAAGCCACCAGACATCGTCGATTCCATGAGTTCGTCAAGTCCGGTGCATGTGCAACCAAAGAGACATGAAGCTGTCGAGATCGTGGCTGAAACTGTAGACCACGAGCCAAAACCAGTCCTCACAGTGACAACCCCAGGAATCACAGCGGAGAAGAAGGCTGCATTCCTGCTCTATTCAGCCGTGAAGAATGCAGATGTTGTGTATGTCGAGAGATTTGAGCGGAATGGAATCAAGGGATTGAAACTTGAGGTCCCAGGAAGTCCACCATTGGTCCTAGAAGCCCTCTTGGATGGGAATGATATATCAATAAGTCCAGATACATTCGGGGACCATGACAGATCTGCAGAGATAAAGAAGACCTACGAAGCATGGGTCAAACGCCTCTAAGCAAGTTCTTGGCGGCCCTCGCCGCCAAGGCGTTTCATTTTATTCTAGATAGCGATACCAATAGGTGTAGCAATACTTGAAGCCCAAGTTCGCATACATTCTTTTTGCCACCTCATTATCAACCTCTACCTGAAGGAATGCTTTCTTTGCACCTTGTTCAAAACCCCATTCCAAGAGTGCGTCGCTTAGGCATGAAGCAAATCCCTTGTTTCGGAAATCAGCTAATGTGCTAATTCGAAACAGACCTATCCAATTATGTGCTACCATCCCAAGACCAATGGATACAGCTTCATCACCAACACGCACCTGTGCGAATTTCTTTGGTATCTGCGAGCGTAACATGAGGGAAACCCGAACTTGAGCTGTGCTGCGATCCCGATTTGAGCTCTTGAAGAAGCACTCCATCCACTCAGATGAAGGAGTGTCAAGTAGTTCAACACGACAATGAGAGAACTTCCGTTTGTAATCAAAAATATCCAAAATCTCTGTATCAACCCTAATCCCAGTTTTCCAGTTTCTTTGTCTCAGCTCATCATCCAAGCCTGAAGGATAGCTAAAGTCGGTAAGCTGAAATCGTGGCTGCAAACCTCTCTCTCGATAGTACTCGGTACAATAGGCAAGAGCGTCCTCTAGAGGAACTCCGGGTGAAGATAATGGAAGTATACTGTTTGCTCGCCAAGTGATGTCCTGATTCAGACGTAGCTGCCATCCTCCCAAATCATGGATTTCTTGAGCTAGCCACATCTCAGAACTGACTTGCTCCAATTCCCGTTCCAAGTCATTATTCATAGGGATTCATCCATAAAAGTAACTTACAAATCCAAGGACCGATACGTCACCTTAATCAACCTGCTTCCCTTTCAAGAAGCAAGACCGGTGGATGAAATGGCAGAACTTAGGTGGAATTCCATGCTTGGTGAATGGGTCATTGTCACACCCAAAAGAGCTACAAGACCATTTCAAGAGAAGGAACAAGCATGCCCATTCTGTCCAGGACAGGAGGAAACACAAGGGGATTGGCATGTGCTTGCACTTGATAACAAGTTCGCATCTTTGCAGCCTGACGAGTTTCCTGTAAGATTGGATTCTGGATTAGTGATTGGAACCAGTGCACATGGGTATTGCAAGGTCATTATAGAGTCACCAGATCATGAGATGCAACTGGAGAGGATGAATAAAATTCAACTCCTACGAGTCTTCGAGGAGTTCCTGAGTGTCTATAATGATCTGAAGGAAAAGCAAGGGGTAGAATATATCCTTGAATTTGAGAACCGAGGGAAATCGATCGGGGTCAGCCTGAATCATCCTCATGCACAAGTATATGCATTTCCTTTCATTCCACCAAGAATTCAGAGAGAGATTGAGCAATTCAAGATATATCGAGAAGAAACAGGAGTATGTTTGGTCTGCGACGCCATAGGGAACGAATTGAAGTCGGGGGAAAGGATCATCAAAGAAACGGAACACTTCATCTCCCTCATCCCATATGGCGCACGACTTCCCTACGAGGTCCACATATATCCAAGAATCCATGTGCAGGATCTTCTAGGGTTAGAACCTTATTTGGAGGAGTTTGGGAGCCTCATTGCGGACACGATAAAACGATATGATGTAACTTTTGACGAAACAGCATATGCGATGGTCTTCCACACTAGCCCTGCAAAAGGCACTCATGATTATTGGCATTTTCACGTAGAGTTCTATCCCCCTTGGAGAGACCGCTCAAGACTGAAGTACCTGGCAGGAGTAGAGTCAGGAGCGTGGTCATACACCAACGATTCCTCTCCAGAGGAAAAGGCAAAGGAGCTTCGGGAGGCATTGAAATGATACAAGTTCCTAAAGGTATGCTTGAGGAACTTCAAAGACGAGTTGGCACTGATGATGTGACACCCTATCTATCAAAGGCACCGGGTCGCATAGAGGTATTAGGAAATCATACAGATTACAACGCAGGATTAGTACTCTCTGCGACAATAAACAAGTATGTATGGTCCCTTGGCGTTCCAAGTGATACTGTTAATCTGGTAGCAATGGACTTGGGTGAGGATGTCCAGTTCCAAACAACCGGAAATCAGCCAGATATCGAAAGAACATGGAAGGAATATGCAAAAGGGGTCTATTGGGCATTCGAAAGAAGAAAGCACAGGGTTACTGGAGTCACTGCAGTCATTCATGGCGATGTTCCCAGAGGTGGAGGACTGAGTTCTTCCGCGGCGTTCGAGGTCTCCTTAGCTAGCTTGGTTCTGAAGATCAGTGGATTGGACTTGAATCCCAAAGCAGCTGCTATGATATCATTCGAGGCGGAGAGACTATTCTGTGGGGTATCATGCGGCATCATGGACCAATTCACATCCCAATTGGGAGAACCTGATTCCCTATTGAGTATAAACTGCCGCAATTTTGAAACAAGAAATGTTACCATACCCGCAGGGGTGACATTCGTTGTGATAGATTCCATGATCTCAAGGTCAGCAGACAATGCATTAGGAGTCCGAAGGACTGAGTGTTTGCAAGCTCTAAAGGAACTACAAGAGACTGATTGGGCGATTCAAAATCTGAGCGACCTCGCACCTGCTCATCTTGCAAAGGTTCGGGATGTGCTTGATAATACATTGGCAGATAGAGTAACTCATGTAGTACAAGAGAACGATCGAGTACGTAAAGGAATAGAAGCCATCAAAGGAAATGACCTTGATGCCTTTGGAAAGATCATGATCGAATCACATTCTAGCTCGCGAGACCTCTACAAGGTCTCCCATCCCAATCTCGACTTTTTGGTGGAAGCATCTATTGCGCAGGAAGGAGTTATGGGAGCCCGTCTTTCAGGGGCAGGGTTTGGAGGAGCTGTCTTGGCACTGGTCAAGGAGAAAAAGGTCTTCACATTCATGGATGCGATTACCAAGACCTACGAGTCAGAAATGGGAAGGATACCCGACATCATTCCAGTAACGATACCGGGTGGTGTGACAGTAGAGAAAATCTGAGTAGACAAGCGAAAAGCAAGTTTAATAGATAGTGTTTTCTGGACCTTCAGAATGAGTCTAGTTTTGATTATACTTGGAATCTTCCTTCTTTTGGAATTCTCAAACGTGATTGCACTATACCTAAGACCAGGTTCCACTAAAGCCAATGCGGTAGGAGTGTTCACAGCTTGGGAGAAATCAAAACAGGATCCCGAGATACATAATTTCGTCAAGTATCTTGTATGGTGGGTAGCGGGAACGAAACTTATCTTCCTTTCCTTGCTGGTCGTCATCCTAGTATTTGCGGATCCCATAACTCAATCATTCGCAATCTTGGCTCTGATTATCTCAACAGCCACATTCTTCTGGAAGCTATTCCCTCTGATCAGAACGATTGATAGAGAGTCACAATTGGTAACCAAGGGATACTCCAGAACCCTAGGTATAATGATAGGAATACTCATTCTTGCGTTTGCATTGGCATATCTAACCGCGGCAGGATTCATTATCATTTAGGATTGACTAGAGGGACAAGATCCCTCTACTCTTTTCTATTACGACTTCTGGGAGGTCGGTTAAAACGATGCAATTAACTAGATGTTAGTAGGTATGCTGAATAGTCTGCGACATGGGTGAAGCCAATGGACAAAGAGCAGTTCAATACGATTATCATCAGTGAAACCCACTGGGATAGAGCTTGGTATCAAACTTTTGAGCAATTTAGACTTCGGCTAGTAAAACTTGTAGATAAGTTACTCAGAATCCTGGAGGACAATCCAGAATTCACCCACTATACATTCGATGGTCAAACCGTTGTATTGGAAGACTATCTGGAAGTAAAGCCCTTTGAGAGGGATAGAATCTCTAAGCTAATTCGGGATGGACGTATCGATGTAGGTCCTTGGTACATCCTGCCGGATGTGTTCCTCGTATCTGGTGAGAGTCTAATCCGCAATTTCCTTCGGGGTAAGAGAATCGCTAAGGAATTTGGTGGATGGATGGATGTCGGATACATTCCTGATCCCTTTGGTCATGTCAGTCAGATGCCTCAAATCCTATCTCAGTTCTCAATCGATTCAATCATCTTCGCAAGAGGAACTGGAGAAGAGTCAGAGGAACTTGGCTCTGAGTTCATATGGGAAGCATCCGATGGAAGTGAAGTTCTAGCCCATTGGCTACCAGGCTCGTATGGGAATGCTGCGAATCTTCCAGATGATGTACAGGATGCAGTGTATGTTCTCGAGGATGTCATTGGAAGGATGAAGCCTTGGTCACGAATTGGGACCTATCTTCTCATGAATGGGTCTGATCATCTGGAGCCACAAGAGCATCTACCAGAGGTAGTAAAGACATTCAATAAAACCCACGAAGACCAGATAGTCATCGGCACTTTGCCAATGTTCGTTGAGAGAATCAGAAAGAAGCGAGAAGTACTGAAGAGGTATAAAGGAGAGTTCCGGCGCTCCAAGTATCACAATCTCCTCTCAGGAGTGTACTCCGCAAGAGTCTACATTAAGCAGGCAAACGAATACTCTCAACGCCTGCTTGAAAGAAGTGTAGAACCTTGGTGCTATCTTGCATCTCTTCATAGTGGAAGATATCCACTCGATGAAATTCGATTGGCATGGAAGTATCTTCTTCTCAATCATCCTCATGATGACATCTGTGGATGCAGCATTGATGAGGTCCATGATGATAATATGTACCGAATCAGATGGATTGATGAGATAGCAGAGGCCCTTCTCGATGAGAGTCAACAAAGTATCAGGAAGTATCTCGAATCTGATACTCATGGTGTCGCTGTGCTGAATCCATCCCCACAGAAACGTTCGGGTATTACATATTTCGAGCTGGCGGCATCGAATTACAGATACTCACGCTTAGCAGAGATTCACTTGCACGATCCTTACTTGGAGGCAAAGACACCTCTTGAGGCTGCAAAGAACGAGATCCATATTACCTATGTCAGAAAGAATGGTTTCGATCTCCCACCAGTTGCTGAACGCACAATACAGATTGGTTCAGAAACACTGTATGAATACGAGTTCGATTTCACCAGTTTGGCGATGTTGGATCCACCCTTAAGCCGTGCACTCAGGCATATATCGACTTCCTATATGATACGAGTGAATTCAGAGAACAAGATAGTGGAAGTATGGGCTCGCAAATTCGATGCGGCTGAGCCTGCAAATTCCGTTCTTGGATTAGTGGATGAATCAGGGAAAACAATCCCGATCCAGCTACTTGACTATGAGATGAAGAAAGATCCCGGGAATCATCTGATAGATGATAGGGAGGAGCATCTTCGATTTGCGGTATCTGCCGAGAACGTTCCTGCATTGGGAATGCGTCGTTTTGATATGAGATATTCTAAGGAGCCTCAGGAATACGATATTGAGCAACCTGTTGTTACTTCAGAAGATACTCTTGACAATGGAATTCTCGCTGTCAAAGTCGAGAAGAATGGGGCAGTAACCATCACAGACAAGCGAACATCGCAAATCTATGAAGGATTATTGATATTCGAGGATTCAGCAGATGCTGGTGATTCCTACGACTATTGTCCAATTGAAGATGGAACGATTGTCTTTGATGATCTGGAAGTTGATGTGGAGTTAGGATACAGTGGGCCACTGGTGGGCTCATTGATTCTCACAGGAACACTAGACCTTCCTATAGGATTGACTCAGAACACACTTGAGAGATTAGAGGAAACAGCGCCATGTGACTTCGTGATGGAGATCACTCTTGAGAAGGAATCACCGACTATGTATGTGACGACCATCTTCAACAATCTTGTGGATGACCATCGGCTAAGAGTCCTGTTCCCAACGAAATCCAAAGCAAAGGTATGCTCAGCAGATTCAACCTTTGACATTCTGGATAGACCGATAAGACCTGTACAAAGGACAGAATGGGTTCAACCATTGGCTCCAACATATCCTATACGGAGCTTTATGAGCTTGGGTGATAATGGACGGGGATTGACCATTACCACAAAGGGGCTTCTTGAATTTGAGATTCTGGAAGAACAAGGAGGAACTATAGCTTTGACTTTGGTCAGGTCCGTAGGGTGGCTATCAAAGATGGGATTCCCGACAAGAGGCGACAGTGCGGGACCGATTGTTGAAGTGCCAGGTGCACAGTGTAGTGGTCCGAATACGGTAGAGTTTGCGATAACACCTCACACAGGCTCATGGTTTGATGATAAGACATATGCGGAGTCAGAGGCTTACCTCCTACCTTTGGAATCATTGTTCATTCCAAAGGGTGACTCAAAGATCCGTAACTATGAGCATGAAGGTATAGAGATCAAACCTGGATGTATGCGACTTTCAGCCCTCAAACAATCAGAGGATGGTAAGTATGGCGTATTGCGATTTTGGAATATCTCAGATGCCGAAGAGGAGTGTACTATCACCTTTGGATTTGATGTGCAAAAGGTCGTTGGAGGAAGGATGGACGAATCAATTGATGAGTCGATAAAGATCGAGAAGGTGAATAGCACCAGCTACAAGGTCTCGGTTCCAGCGAAGAGAGTCTTGACAATTCTCTTCAACCCTGAGAGATGAGACTTAATGACCTCTGACAATATTCCTAATATCGTAAGGGACTATGCGCCAATACTGCATTTCCACCCTGAGGAAGGAGAGTATTGCTGCTTTCCGTCGGATGCAGAGGAAATCTATTCAAAATACTTTAACAGCTGGGATTCGTTCGAGAAGCAGCTCACTCCAAGAAATCTAGACACGTCCACGCCATGCTACTATGAGATGTGGACGAGTGAGAGGATGACCCAGCTAAGGTATTGGTTCTGGTACAACTACAATAGATTCCCTCGTGCACCACTTGGTCTAGGAGAGCATCTTGGCGATTGGGAGCATGTAGAGGTTAGGATTTACACTGAGAATAAAGTCATTTGGCTCTTCTCGAACCATCTCGTTTCTAGACTCCTATCAATTCCTGAGGGATTGACACTTCCGAAATTCAAGGCGGTCACACCAATGCTTGACAAGATGCACGTTCATGCTTGGGTCGCATTGGGATCTCATGCGCTCTATCCGAGTCATGATAGCAAGCCATACTGTATCGGGGGAGTCTTGTGCGATAAGATATCTGCAGATGGCGAGGTATGGAAGACGATAGATAATCTCGTCGATCTATCAGCAACGAATTTCTATGAGTTCCAAGGACGATGGGGGGATAGTGGAGCTCCAAGAAGTCCTACGAATGAATACAACAATAGGTGGAGAAATGCTTCAAATACGGGGCCAATCACAGGATAACACGATTTATTGTGGGGTAAGAGGTATCTGAGTGTTGTGAGATAAGAGGACTTCCTATCTCTCAGCGGGTGCGTGGACTAGTTTTCGAAATATTCCCTCAACATTCGAAACTCCCCCTCCTACCTTATGCCCACGAATCCGCCACTATTCATTTTTTGAATTATCTAGGAAACGATAAAAGTGGGTGAGATGCTGAATCTTGAGGAGTGGTGTAAGAATGTCAATAACTTGTGAACGATGTGGAACTCCACTTGGTGGAATTATATGTGCCCAATGTGGACGGGTAAGTAGTACAGCTGGCAGTTGCTCTTATTGCGGATTCTATTTTGCAAGGACACTATGTGCAGATTGTGGGCAAGCTCTAAGTACTACATATAGTGGACCAAGAAGATCCTCCGAGATGGACTACGTTTGCCGAAGGGTTGCAATAATCCTGCCAATTGCATTGATCTCACTCATTATTTTATTGATTATACTAGGCGGAATCTGAGAGAGATTTCCAACATAAGAAGCATAGTGATGAGAGCAGTGATTCTATATGAACTTCATAAGCGAATCGCTGGCAACAGTAAACTATGTTCATCAATGTACATAGATGGGCATTGATGATTACATGTGCGTAAAGTATAAAAGAGGGCTTGAAACGCAAAGGGCAACCACCTTCGAGGAATGAAAAACGTGAGATCAGGTGAATTTGGCCAATGGCATTGGGGTCCAAATGGACCCGTTCAGCTCGTTCTCTATACTGCTCACGTATAGCCCGCGAAGCACTTCCTCACAGCAGCATTTTGGACTCGGGGGAAACCAAGTCTTCTCTTTCTAGAAATCTGCGTGCAGCTGTCTGTGAGGAGTTTTCCATCGAAGGTGGTACACCAATTTTGTCTGGAGAAAAGATACTATGAATAAGAACACAACCAGAATCCTACTGGATATTGAGGATATGCCTCGACAGTACGTGAACATCTTGCCATACCTGCAGGAACCACTTCCGCCACCAATCAATCCAGCGAACAATGAGCCGTTGCCGCCAGAGGCGCTGGAGATGATATTCGTACGGGAATGTGTACGCCAAGAGGTCTCGGACAAGAAGCGATTGGACATTCCTGACGAGATCCGAGAAGGATTGATCCGGTATGGAAGACCCTCGCCACTACAGAGAGCAATCGGATTGGAGAGATTCCTCAAGACCCCAGCTAAGATATACTACAAACGAGAAGATGTGACACCTACGGGGAGTCATAAACTCAACACTGCCCTTGCACAAGCATACTATGCCCAGAAGGAAGGCGTCGAACGCCTTGCGACTGAGACTGGAGCAGGTCAGTGGGGAAGCGCTGTCGCACTTTCATGTGCTCACTTCGATATCGAGGCCATGATATACATGGTTAGGGTAAGCTACGAACAGAAGAAGTATCGGGGAACATTGATGCGGTCCTTTGGAGCGAAGGTCGTTCCTAGTCCATCTGATCTGACAGAGTTCGGAAGGAAACTCAATGCGGAGAATCCTGATCACCCTGGGACCCTTGGCATCGCTATTAGCGAGGCTCTTGAGGATACGCTATCGAATAATAGTACAAAGTACACCCTTGGCTCTGTTCTGAATCATGTACTGCTACATCAGTCAATCATCGGACAAGAGGCGATGGCACAGTTCAATAGCATTGATACAAGCCCTGACGTCATCATTGGTTGCGTAGGGGGAGGAAGCAACTTTGGCGGAACTGTCATACCCTTTATCGCTGATAAGAAGTATCAGGATACGAAATTCATTGCCGCTGAGCCTACAGCATGCCCAAGTCTGACGAAGGGAGAGTACTGCTATGACTTTGGTGACACTGCAGGTCTTACACCAAAGGTCAAGATGCACAGTCTTGGTGCGACATTCACTCCACCAAAAATCCATGCAGGAGGACTAAGGTATCACGGAGTGGCACCCATCATTAGTGCCTTACTGAATGAAGGCAGAATTAGTGCAAGATCGTTCGAACAAACTGACACCCTCAGTGCAGGATTGATCTTCGCTCGTACAGAAGGCATTATCCCAGCACCTGAGTCTGCACATGCACTCAAGGCCGCCATGGATGAAGCAATACTGGCTAAGAAGACAAATGAGGAGAAGGTCATTCTCGTTACACTGTCAGGTCACGGTCACTTTGACATGGAAGCATATGCCGCTCTCATGAGTGGCGAACTTGGCGAGGTGCCTGCACTAGATGCAATGGAAACCAGTGCCAGCGAGCCCGTAGAAGTCTCTGCAGGAGCGGGACATAAGTGAAGACAGTTCCTGTAATAATTCAAACTCACCGTATATGGCGGGATCCAGACATGAAATGGTGGTAAGAACTACCTTGGTAGGAGGGGGCACACCATCGTGTTCAGAAATGTACATTCTGAACAAAGAATCCAAGTGGCTTATATTAGAACTGACGTTAATCTATACAACCACCTTCGAGGATGTGAAAGCTCACACAGCGTGCAACATGACCAATGGTATTCAACTCTTCCGGGATTGTACTAATGGCCCGCGAACTCACTCTTCTCCACCTCAAAGCGAACCGGGGGAAACTGTTCAGGTCGCCATTTCCTAACATCCTTGCAGCAAGATGGAGGGGATATCCTTGGAGGTGGTTCTTAACCATTGTCCTCAGCATCAGGCATCAAGGAACATTGGAAGGAGGTTCCTTGACATCCGCGGCTGGAACCCAAGGGGTTCTCCGAGGGATCCAGCGCGGAACATTCTTTTTGTATTCTAAATACTCCTCACCGAACCGTGCTACCAAACCAGGCTCCTCGGATTTCATGAAATATAGATGATTTCCTAAAAGGAAGAAAAGGCATAGGATAAGAATGGAGAGCGATGGAAGTACGAGAGACTCTCCAAGAAGGATGAGAAGAACACCAATAATCATCGGATTGCGGACATGACAATAGATGCCAGATACAACTAGCTTTCGTGTTGGGTGGAGAGGTGAGAGGGTCCCTTCCCCTTCCTTCGCAAACTTCCCGATCGTGATATAGAGAATAAACAACCCGGTGAAGCATGCAATAGCACCAGCTGGAATTCTGAAGACATCCCATGGGGAAGTCATGTCAAAAGTGAGAGGCCAGATGAACCACAGATCAGTAGATGCAGTGAGATAAATGAGAAGAGATGGAAAGATTATCGTAACAGTGATTGGAAGCATGAAGGATAGTGCATGTTGCTTCTTGCTCATGTAGTGAACCTCTTCCTAGGAACCTGTGGGAAGGTATCCTTTCTTCACAACGGTATCAACTGGATATGTCCAGAGGTCTGGGAAGTCGATATTGTAGTGAGCGCCACGACACTCTTTTCGCATTCGAGCCATTTTGATAATCAGCTCTGCGACCAACACGATATTGCGCAACTCCACCAAGTCTGCAGTCACCTTGAAATCCCAGTAGAATTGATTGATCTCACGAGCTATGAACTCGATTCTGTTCAGAGCACGAATGAGTCTTTTCTGCGAACGTACTATTCCCACATAGTGAGCCATTAGTCTGCGAATCTCATCCCAAGTTGCTGAGATGATCACAAGCTCATCAGCATCTGTTGCCTCGCCAGGGTCCCAAGATGGAACCTCATTGACTACACGGTCCACTTCTAATTCCTGCATAGCTGATTGTGCAGCATTCCTAGCAAGCACAGCAGTCTCAAGAAGCGAATTTGATGCCATCCTATTTGCCCCATGAAATCCAGTACTCGCTGTTTCTCCGATAGCATATAGGCCACGAACGTCAGTCCTTCCATGAGTGTCTACCTTGATGCCGCCCATGAGATAGTGGGCAGCTGGAACTACTGGTATTGGCTCTTTTGTCATATCGATACCAGCCCTCATACAAGTTGCATAGATGGCTGGAAAGCGTTCCTTGATATATTCAGAATCTTTGAAAGAGATGTCAAGCCAGACATGATCAGCTCCCGTTCTTTTTAGTTCATGGTCAATGGCTCGAGCAACGACATCACGAGGCGCCAGTTCAGCATCTGGGTGGTATCTATCCATAAAACGCAAGCCATCAGTTCCAAGAAGTATCGCCCCTTCTCCTCGGAGAGCCTCTGAGATCAGTTCTGAGCGCACCTTAGGATGATAAAGAAGAGTAGGATGGAACTGCACCATTTCCATGTTCATAACCGTCGCTCCCGCTCTATAGGCCATGGCGATCCCATCACCTGTAGCAACATCCGGATTAGATGTATAGAGAAATACTCGACCAGCACCGCCTGTCGCAAGAACGGTTACTTTTGCTGCGAAACGTTCGACCTCACCTGTATTGATATCTAGAACATGTGCACCTTCGACTTGATTGTTCTTTACGTATAGGTTGACTGCGATATGGTTCTCATAGATCGTGATCTTCTTGGATTCTCTCACACGATCTGACAATGCTAATTCGATATCTTTGCCAGTGTGGTCCTTAACGTGCAAAACCCGGCGAGCGCTGTGCCCGCCTTCAAGACCAAGATCATACTCCCCGCAGGAATCATCGATACAGAATTTCACGCCTGCTTTCTCAAGGTCTGAGATTACTTCTGGGCCAGCTTGAATGAACTCTCGCACTACTTCCTCATGACAAAGACCTGCTCCAACTCGAATCGTATCCTGGATATGCTTCTCAAAGGAATCCTCCTGTGATACAACAGCGGCTATTCCTCCTTGGGCGCGATATGTAGCTGAGTCAGTAAGGGACCTCTTTGTTACAAGATTGACAGTCCCTTTCTCTGCTACCTTAAGGGCAAATAGCTGTCCAGAGAGACCACTCCCTATCACAAGAAAATCAGAGGTGAAGATTTTGTTTGCCATGGATTGAACCCACCTGACCAATCTAATTCCAACATATACAGGTTGCGCTAAGTTGCTAGTCGAAAGAGATAATCGTTGGAGTGTTCTATGGAAGCTGGGAAGATTTGCACATGAGCGAATGTCCAGATTGCGATATCATGAGAAAGAAGAGCACAGAGAAGGAACTATACCCATGTGCTTTGTGTGGCGAAAAGCGATGTGCTGACCATACCATTTGGGTACCTGCACATGAGCTGGATAAGTATAGTGAAGAAGTAACAAGGATTAGAGAGATGCTCAGAGAAAAACCCCATGCAGGATGGTATGCTTTTTGTGGAAAGGGCACGCATATCCCCAGAGGACTTTCGATTAGGCATGGCAGAAATAGAGAGGGCGGGAGGATGGTTCAAATGATTCCCAATGATCAGAAGAAAGAGGGACTGGAATTCTTTAATTGGTGGGAAGTCGGAATTATCGAAAACGCGATGGAGAAATGGTGGGACGTGAGTCATTATGCGCTTTCATGCTCACTGGCACCAGTCATGGTAATAATGGCATATCTTCTACGAGTTGAAACCAACATCAATACTGCCAAGATGCAGATGTACGAGAAGGGGATTGTGGGAATGGCTTCAAAGAAGGAGTTCTTTATGATACCATCAAAGGATACATTCCTTAAAATGACATCCACTGCTTCGAGTGCGAAGGAATTTGTAGACATTATTTGTTTATTATGCGGAATCGTCCCCTGCTTGAATCGGCAGACCGCCTACCATGATGAGAAGAAGTTCAAAAAGATGCAAAGAGACCCTACTATTTAGGTTCTGTAAGCAACTAATCTAATTGAAACGACTTTTGCAGTTTAGATAAAGGTTTAATAGATACGTAAATCGCGGGCCTCATTCGAAAGGGGCCTTATACGAATGGATATAGAAGGTGTCGTGATATTCGACTTGAAATCCGGGATCCCCCTGTTCTCACGTTTGACTAAGGGGATGGACTCATCACTCTTCTCCAGTTTTGTTGCTGCAATTGGACACTTCTCTAGAGAACTAAAGCTCGGATCCTTGGCGTCCTTCACAACAGAAGAGAAAATGATTTTCCTTGCGACACAAGCCAATACCATAACAGCATTGATCACACCGACCAGGAAAGAGTGGCAAGAGGCAAATGCTTTGGCAAACGATCTTGGAAAGCAGTTTGAGGATGGTTTCTATATCCCAGGATGTCTCCAACCGGAAGAGTATGCACCATTTCAAGGGGTCGCTGAGGAGTTCCTTCGGAAGGTCAAGAACCCCTTCCAAAGCAATGTGGCAAGCTTCATCCATGAGAAATACGGTGGTAGTATCGCTTTCAAGCCACGGCTTATGAAGGAGAACGGCAGCGAAGGGACAGTCGATTTGTTGGTTAACCTTGGTATCCGATACGATGATGATTACGAAGCTGCTAAGAATGGAAAAGGGACTCAAGACATCTATTCAGATGCCTATATTTTCTGTAAGGTTAGTGAAGGAAGAGTAACCAGAGGCGAAGTCATGGAATTCATAGATTCCCTTGATGGCTTTGGAGTACAAACGATGAAGAAGGATAATCTTGAATTCGTCCCATACTTTCCTACTAGGGCAGTCATCATCGCAAGAGAGTTTACGGATCCAGTATTCGACTATTTGAGAAAGTTGCCACGAGAGAATGGTTCCATCTTTGTTGATGGTAGCCATGTCTTTGCAGGGCGGAGAATCAAACAGGCGCCAAAGAATGCCAGATGCGTCGTAGAGGTCTATAGATGGCAAGAGAACGGAGAGCCAGAACCGCTAGAATTCTGATATCACCCAATTGTTGTTCCACAGTATGAGCAAGTCACAACCTTGCCTTTCTTGATAAGCTCAGTTTCAGACGTGCCAAACTTGGAACCACACATGGGACAAAGCCAAATCTTCACATCTGCAGGTAAGGTTTCAACTCTTTCGCCACCAATCTCTTTCAATGCCCGTTCAGCCCAAGAAGCTAACGCGGCCTGATCCATCCCTTGGAATGCTTCTATTGCTTCATTATAGTAGGGCTTGGCATCTGCCAAGTGACCCATACCTCTGGTGGCATTACCGATGCCAAAGGCATTCCACCCAGTATACCACTTGTCTGCTATCTTTCGGGCGGCAGTCAATCCTGCAGCAAATGCTTTTGCCGCTTCTTGATAGTTCATTTGATGTGAATAGACCTGTCCGATACCCCAGTATGCCGCTGCCTCATAGAAGGAATTCGACACACTACGGGCTTCATTCAAGAGGAGTTCATACAATCCTTTTGCCTTCTTCAGATCGCGGGCATTTATCGTACAATCAGCCATGACTCTAAGTGCCTCTGTAGCTCTTGCAGGATTACGCTCCTTGAGAAACTGCTTTCTTGCCTTCTCTGCTGAATTGATCCCCTTTTTGAATTCTGAGGATTGATGAAATCTTACTGCTTCTCGCAGAAGTTCTTCTGAGGTCGCCAAAGTATCTTCAATCTCCTAGAACATCCGATAACTAAGGAGGATATAAGTCACGCGTCATTGTTTCAGGTAGCCGCTGCTTCCCTTTCATCGGATTGCGTTTCCTCATAAGCCTCGGGCTTGTATTCGAACATTTTGAATCTGGGTAGCTCCAAACTAAGCGTGATGACACCGACCAAGATGAGGACAAATGCTAATGAGGTCGTTATATCAAAAAGGAGTAAGAATAATTCAGGTGTTATGCCAAAGACAAAGAGTACTGAGGATGCAAATGCAATGAGAATGGATATTACGCTGGTGACAAAGAGAAGTCTGCTTTTCCTCTTCGGAAGAGATTCCTCTATGAGATAAACCTCGAGGTCGTGAAAAAGATCTGGGTCCATATCAAACAGTAGACGTCGTGTAACTCGGCCTAATTCAAATCTATGATTGAATAATCGTTGGATAGTTAGAAATGCCCTATGGGGATCATTAGTTCCATTTTGCGCCTCCTCAATGAGATTCTCAAGGATAGGACTGAGATACCGTGATTTTCCATGGAAGCTATCGAATCTGAAGGAGATAATG
Organism: Candidatus Thorarchaeota archaeon; assembly: GCA_048884965.1. Taxonomy (GTDB): domain Archaea; phylum Asgardarchaeota; class Thorarchaeia; order Thorarchaeales; family Thorarchaeaceae; genus MP5-2226. The sequence goes on from JBHLQH010000002.1 coordinate 134,603, forward strand.
AACGCATCCCACCACGAAAGGCCATTGTCCGTCATCGAAACATAAGTCAATCCAAGAAGAATCAGTGGAAAGAAGACAACGCCGGACACAAAAAGAATAGCTGGCTGAGTTCGTAGGATATCAAAACGAAGTGAAAGCATCAGAATATAATACCTGAGCCCAAAAAACCCGATAATGCAAGAGCAAACAAGTATTGCACTGATATAGAGGATGGAGAAGCGCATGCTCCGCCCCATGGCGTACTTCTCTCCAAGAAATGCCATATTTGAGTGAGGTGAAGCTTCTTCGGTTTTGTAGATTTCAATCGCATGATACTTGTAGAAGACAATTGCAATCAATAGAACGAATATGAAGAATAGGCTAATTATTGGATGTGCCTGTTGCATACTATCTCCCCAGCCTTATCTCCTCAATGTGAGATATAAGAATATGCACGAAGTAGGGAATGTACTACGGATTATTTTCTCTAGGAGTCAGGTCTGAGAGTCTAACAAGCGCAACGCCAATAATCGCTACAATTCCTGCTATCAATGCGAGTAGATAGGGCGGTTCACCTAAAACGAAATCGCCAATCAGGCTGACAAAAGGCACTAAGAAGAGAAATGATGATGCTTTTGGTGCACCTATGACCTCAATGGCAGTGAAGTATAAGACATATGCGAGCCCTGAAGCAAGGACTCCTCCAAAGAACAGCCCAAGAATAGTCCAGATATCGAGGATAAATATCAATGTCCCTCCCTCAATGACAAAGAGAAGAATGAAAGGCAATATCATGAATGAGGAAGACACATGCTTGATCGTCATCACGATATATCGATCCGCTCCCTCTAAGTAATGCAATGTGATAGTATATGCTGCCCACGATAGCATGCCTATGATAGCCAATGTGACCCCAAATTCTACACCAGAAGATGAGTTTAATGTGTTCCAGAGGAAGAGAAATCCAGCCACCAACCCCAAGATGAATCCAGCTACCTTCTTGACAGATAACGACTCTCCCAGGTATATCACGCCAAAGATAAGAACAACAATAGGACAGAGATTAACTATAATCGAGGTCGTACCAGATGAAATGAACTCAGCACTCATATGAGTTGAAATCACGAAGATTGCTGAGAAGAAAGCACTGATGAGGAGAATTCTGGCATACGGTGCTATGTGATTTCGCATTTCGTGAAGTGACCTTCGTTGAGCCCCTAGGACAAAAATCATTGTCATGGCTCCAAGAACATATCTAAAGAATCCATAGAGAATACCGGACACATGTATCGGATCGAACCCTGATAGCAAACGGGCTATGATGAAATTTATTCCCCACAGCGCAATGATGATTGCAAGTAAGATATATGGTCTAGAGCTCCTCACATGCGCGGCGGAATCTCAGCGATACTTAGAGTTTGCGCTATAACCTGTGGAAGGTTATCGCAATCTGATCAGAAAGCGGAATCAAACGTATTCGATTACTGGGAGACTCTATCCGAGAGATGACAGTACCTCCAAAGACCTTGACCATGTGCAGTGGAATATGCTCAGGGAGGGAAACCTCCATTTCTTCAGGCAGTTGCTCCATAATTATCTCAATCTGATGTTGATTAGCTGAAACACCTGTCGCTAGGGAAATATCTCCCAACCTACTAGGCAGGTTCGTTATTGAGAGTGCTCGCTCGGAAGTAAACCAATCCTCAGGAATTCCAGAGAAGATATGTAAATTAGTACCGAATTCGTAAATCATCATATCCCTTAGTAACAGCTTGAGATCCGCAGCTGCATTGATACTACAACCACTTCCATGAGTGCCTCCTTTCGTCTTTGGGTCAATCCAATCAGGAAGATAATAGAAATTCGAAAGGTAATCGGACATCCTTGCAAGGATGAGCTCCGATTCGTGTCGCATCCCAAGCAATACGAAAGCATGAGCGATTCGTAGGGCATGGTGACTTGAGATTCTACCATCTTTCCCCGGATATCTTATTAGACCTCTGAAGAATCGTTTTTCGCGGATTCCATTTACAAGAGTCTCAAAGAGATCGTAGCCAATATCAAAGTTCTTTGAAAGAGTGCATGCGCTTATTAGATTCAGGATCGTTTCAATATCTTCGGTTGATTCATAGTCCCATGGCTTTGTTTTAAGAATTGAATTGCAATCTTCCTGAAACATTTCGAGATAGCACTCAATGGATCTTGCAAATTCCTCGGATTTGTCACGAATTCTTGTTGTTGAGATGTAGACCCAATACCGCTCAAGCAATTCCCCAAGTGTTACCTTCCTTTTGGAAGGAACTTGAGAAACCACCACTTCCCTTTGTATGGATTCAATTGAAGGAATATCCTCAAAATCAGGGTTTACATCAACAGAGGGGGCTCTTGGCACTGAGAGTGATTTCGAAGCATCTTCTCTATTGTTGCACGCATCTATAATCTCCTTGATGATCCTATGCATAATATTCTTGAAGCTTGTAATCTCTTCAGACAGTTTGATGTCGGGCCAAAGAAGCTCCATTTCATTGATGACCCACAAAAGCGGTGTGAGTCTGAGTGAGTGTGCGACAATCTCATCCTCATTTCTAAACTTGGAAACGAATTCAGAAAGAGCAGTATGTGAGATTTCTTCATAGCCACTCTGAGCGATAGCAAGAAGTATCCTTGATACCTCTCCGGACTGTAGAACGATGTCTTCAAGTGTTAGAGTACTGATTACTCGACGAATCTGAATCACCATCGAAACTACAGCCTGCGCAGCAGCATTCCCAAGTTCCTCATCAGGGTATTCCCCAAAAGGATTCTCATCAGTGAAGTCGAACCATTTTGAGAGTGCGTTGTCCCGCTCACCGTAGAATGAAGTGGGCTCGAGTAAGGGATTGTCACTTGTGGTATGGAACAGAGGTGAAACGAAGATGAGCTTCTCGCGTCCAGCGGGTCTAAGCTTGATATCATATCTGGCAATGGCGGTACCAGTTCCCCTTGCAGAGCTATAATCTCCATCAATCCGATTATTCTGATGAATCGTCTGTTCAAGGTTAGGATCGTCAAATGTGCTCATTGCAAGTGTACTAGGAGAACGATCAAGCTTGATTGCAAGATATTCGTTGGAGTAGAGACATAAAGTGGAAGGGTCGTAGACGAGGCTGCTGATCGGCAGTACACCATTCACCGATGTGGGACGCAGCGCGGCAAAAAAAGTGAAGTCAACAGGTTCGAGAGCAGCATTTTGAATATTAATCTCATTAATGATGAATTCCTGGTCGCCCTTTGCTGCATGGTAGACTAAACGTTGGAATGTGACAGGTCCAATTGCTATTATCCATTCATACATCTGGTCTTCCAGTGATACGAGCTTGAATAGAGAATCTTTGCCTTCCAATAACGCAGGATAGATGATTTCAGAGCTCTCTGGCCAGAATTCGATGGATCCGCAGCTCTCTAGGATTGTCGTGAGTCCATGTGAATCTGAGATAGCGAAGTTCTGACCTCCAGGAGCGCCTATCAATGCCCAGTTTCGAAGAGTGTCATTTGGAAAGTAACTTGGAACCTTCTCCTTTCGTCCACCTTCCCAGATTCGTGAAATTACCCAATTTGGGAGCATAGGTTTCTCCACATTCGAAAACAAGACCCCATTTAGGCCGGCTCGAATTGCTGCGATCATTTCCCTAATGGGCATCTCCTTGCCTGAAGGTATCTCAATCCTATTTCGCAAAGCGACTTCCTTCATTCTATCTAGTACACTTCGGTCATCAAGTATCAAGAGAAACACTCCTGGCAGGTGGTCAGGACACATCCTAGGGTTTCTACGTGATTGTATTTATGTTTCATTTGGATGTCATAGGCATTGATGGATGGTGAGAGAACGTAGAAGATGACAATTCGTTAAACCTCAGATTCGTAGGCGAATAGACTAAAATAACTAGATGCGACTCATATCTTTGGGATGGGATATGAGTGAGAAGGAAGCAGCCATCGATGAATTACGAAAAGGCGATGTAGTAGGATTCAGAATCGCTGTGGAAGACTTACTAAGGAATCAAGGATGGGGAGGTGTGCATGAAACTCTCTCTCTGATACAGAGGGAATCGGGTCTTTTCCGCCAAGCAGTCGCTGAGCTTCTAGATCTCAAGCCACTGACAGGCATTGAGGTCTTCCCAATTAGATGTGTATTTGGTTTCAAAGGACAGACCCTAGAGGAGTTGAGAGAATACAGCTACCCTATTATTACGAAGTCAATAGAGGAGCAAATAGCAAGTGGGAATACTTTCTTCCTCGATGTAGATAGACTACTAACTTCACCCTATGCATATCTAATTCCTGACATCGTAATGAAGAGGAAAGAGGAAATCGAGAACCTACAAGATGGCTTTTCGATTGACGATGTGATAAGGACCTACTATGGGTTTAATCTGCTATTTCATGTACGTCTCATCAACAAAGAACCTGAGGTACCTTCTGGAATCAGTGGCAGCTCGTTTGAGAATATGATTAGCAAAGTTCATGAGATTTGCATGAAACCACCACCTCGGGAACATGAGGGAGAAATATTCCCCAACTGCGCGGTAGACACAAATCTACTGCTACTGAAATTAATGAGCTTGTCATTCAGTTTCGAACCGTGGATCCAGCATCATGCTATTTCAGGCTTGAGAGAACAGGGAGACCCGAGGTCTATAGGATACTTGAATGAAGTCCTTCGTTCACCCGATAATCATATTGTCACAGCGGTTGTTAGTGCTATGGCATCCTGTGGAGAGCCAGTATCTCGATTGGTCACAATTCCTGAGATGAGAAACTCTTCAAACATTACCAAGATATTCTCCAGAATGGATAGCTATGAGAAGAAGATAGGAGAGAATGTAATAGAATCTGTTCTTAATAGAGGCAATTTCGGAAGCCTGATTGAGTTGCAGCTTGTAGAAAAAACATCGATTCTTGATGAATTTCAACCATCGGATATTAAAGAAGTCATTGAGAGAAGAGCTAGTGAAATGGGATTTAATCCCGATATACTCTCATTAATCTCCTCTGAAGAGGGTAATCGAGACAGAGTGATAAGTAAGGTCAATGACCTGATATTTGAAAAGAATGTAGGTGTTACCTATGCAAGGGTAAATGCACAATTTGGCCGAGGAGTCCTTCCTGAAAGAAAATACTCGCCTCTGAATGCCGAACATATCGTGTGGTCCCCTACTCTGATGTCAATTCCAGAACTGCGGACAAATATCTTGGCAATCCTACAGGAAGCACAACCTCCAGATCGGCTCTTGGCATTTGTGCTCGTACAGCCAAGATTTGAGGCAGCAAGAATCGAAACCGTGTTGGCGCACATCCTGTCTTCTGCAAGTCCTTTTGAGGAGGAAAGAAAGATTATAGCAAATTGCGGGTTAGGTACAGTGAGTACAAGCAGTTCTTTCCCATTTCTAGATCTTGCTCAATTCAGGTCGGTGTCAGGACACCCACTTGGCCTAATTGGAGTAATAACTCAATATGCCAAAACTGCAAATGTATCAGATAGCTGTGTCGATCAACTACAAAGACTCTTTGATACAATCGTGTCATTCCTTCAACATCCTGACACTCTTGATATCCTTGAATGGCTAAAGTTCGAGATGAGCTGGTTCAGGTCGTCTATTGGATACAGGCATCGACCATTCAGAAAATCGCCTGAACCTCCTGATTATTTCATTTGACTTTCTGATATAGATACGGCGTTCACCGATGCGGTTGCCAAACCTTAATAGCATATCCTAGGCGATTTGGTACATAAGCGAAAGCTTGTAGTATCAGATAATCCTAGTTCGAATCCGCGTCACATGAGGGATTTCTATGGCAGAAGTCTTCACAAAGCCTTCCCGGCGTATCACAAATATGGTAGCAAAGGAACTACGACTCATAGTTAAAGATAAGGTAGCTCTGATGTTGATATTCTTGTTACCTGCAGTACTCATAGGGATGCTCTACTGGGTCACAAATGAAAGTGATATGGGGGGCATTGACATGGGAGGCGGAGGATTTGGTGGTGGTGGTGGTGGGGGCACCGGAGACACAACAAATGTTACAGATATTACTGATGTAGCCACCAACACGACAGAGGAGGAAGACGGTCTAAAAATTGGACTAGTAGACCTAGACACGACACGTACGTATGATGGACCAGATCTGTCTGAGAACTTTACGTCTTCGTTAGAGAGTTTCGTTGATGAATTGATCATCTACGAAACTGAGGACGAAGCATATCGCGATCTGTATGAGAAGAAGATAGCAGGCTATGTCGTGATTCCAGACGGATTCGAGCAAAACCTCACATTGAACGTGCCAACCTATATCGAAGTGCATGTTGACGCATCGGACTTCATCGGGGAATCAACAGTCCAAGGAATTGTATCTGGAGCCACGATTCTCTTCAGAGTAAGCAAGCTCTGGATTCGATCGGAGGTGTTCCCCAATATGGTGATAGAGTTCTCTCCAGAGGGCGGCTACTTAGAGAGCGTCTTTGGTAGCTTTATTATTGTGTTCTCAGCATACCTGGGAATTGCCATGACTGCAGCGCAGTCGATTGTTGGAGATATTCCGTTGCGACGAATGTTATTGACCCCAACAAACAGACTGGAGGTTATTGTCGCAAAGGTGCTAGGATATGTCATCATTGGCTTCTTTCAATCATTACTACTGATCACATTGTGGATCATTGTCTTTGGACTGAACCTCAATACAAGCTTCATGACTTTGGTAATCATTATGAGCCTAATCGCGCTCACAGGATCGACAACAGGACTCCTCATATCATCAATATCAGGAACTAGACTGCAGGCGAACCAAATCTTCCTTTTTGTGCTATTTGGGTCGATCATCCTTGCTGGCTTCTTTATCGATGTTGGGGTCCTTGACGAGATACTGCCGCTGAATCAGGGAATGAAATTACTCGTGGATACGGCATTCAAAGGATTGTCACTGTTCGATGTGTGGCTCCCAACTGCGAAACTTCTCGGTTTCTCAGTTATCGCGGTACTGGCATCTTCATTCATCTTTGGAAAGAAACCGACTCTGGGGTAGGTAGTTATCATGACACAACGCATTGAAGAATCAATAGAAAAGGGCGAAGAAACGCCAGCCTTTGTCGAGGAAGCATACTATTCAGGTGCAAGAATCGGTGAAGCTATTGACTGGTGCCTATTGCGGAAGGATAGAGAGCTGCACTGCGAAATAGAAGGAAAGCTTACAGATTCAGATGAACAGGTCAAGTTTAGAGGGCGCATCATCAGCGTCAAGAAGGGAGTTCTACTCAGAAGGCTCTCTGTTGTCGTCGAGGAGGACCTGCGAAAGCGGAGGAAAGCAGACCTCGATAAAGTACTTACAGTTGGAGGAAGAGGGTCCACAACCGAAGATGTAGCTGCCACGCAGATCACGGTGCAAAACTACCTCAAACGGAATATGTCAGACGATATGTTCTTCGATGGAAAGGAGTTACAGCAAGCCCATAAAGATATCATGAAAATGAGAGAGAACAGGCTGATTAAGTGCACAGTCTGGGGAAGGCGTGCATCGGATCGGCTGCCTATCGTGATTTCGGGAATCATCATATCAACCAACATTAGTCCACTTGAGCCATTCTTGCCAGAAGGATACCTCGAGGTGAGGGTAGAACCTGAGGAAGGTGTTGGAGATCCGAGAATATTCACAATAGCTCAACCTCAACTCCTAGTGGGACCAATTCGCTTTCGATCAGATCCGAATCTGATGATTTTTGCAAATAAGGTATATGTCCAACCATCTTCTTGGATGGAAGCACCAGTCTATAGAGATGTATTAGAATGCAGAAATCTCACAGTGACTCTCAAGAATGGAAAGAAACTGATAGAGAACGTTTCATTCTCAATCAAAGAGGGAGAAATGCTTGCGGTCATAGGTGAGTCAGGTGCTGGCAAGTCCACGACTGTCAAAGCGCTCATCGGTGACATCCCAAGCACTGGGGTTGCACGGATAGCTGGCATCGATTCTAGGAACGCTCAGAAAGTACGCTACTTCTTTGGATACTGCCCGCAAGACCTGAACTATATGTATGAAACTTTTACTCCATTAGAGAATATCATCGCTTTCGGCAAACAGTATGATATCCCAGAATGGCAACTCACCCAAGAAGGAAAGACCCTCCTCCGTGACTTCAACATGCTCGAGAAGGGTAATAATCTAACCAAGGAGCTGAGTGGGGGTCAGCAGCGAAGGGTTTCTATCGCGATGGCACTGGTGCATAGACCCAAGGTCCTGCTCATGGATGAGCCCACTTCAGGACTGGATCCTGATAACAGAAACGAACTTTGGCAGTTCCTGAACCACATCAACCAAGAATATGGAACCTCCATGGTGGTCATCACTCATTACCCAATAGAAGCTGAGTTTTGTGACAAGGTTGCAGTATTTATGCGCGGGAAGAGCTTGGTAGCTTTCGGGTCTCCTGCAAAGCTCAAGGAATCAATGCCATCTCGAGGTTTCTCAGTTGGTATCGTCCTAGAGGAAGTAGACCCTCGAGCCCGAAAAGCTCTGGAGTCAGTCCCTGGTGTAATGTTCGTACTTCAACGAGGTGAGCTCTTGAAGGTCTTCACTGAGGAACCGCTACAAACCATCGCAGAACGGTGCGTCACGGAATTGAATGAGCGAGAGATAGCAGTCAAGATTGTGAAGACAAAAGCAGTCGCAGATCTGGTGGACTACTACATCGCTATTACTAGAGGACTCATCACTGGTATCATTGAGAAATAATCCAACTAGCGCGGAGGAAAGGGAATGTCACTACCACGAACGACAGCAATGTTCCTAATTATCATCATGTTATGCAGTTCCTTCACAACATTTACTCCAATCCTTTCAGATTCCGATGATATCGTACGACCTGAAGAGAAACTAGAGCAATCCCTTGTCGGCAAGACAACCAGTTCTGAGGAAATTGATGCTGTTGTGAGCTATAATGAAGAAATGACTGAATATAAGATGGGTCAAGCTCGTTCGTTTACAGAGAATATCGCTAAGGTCGTGGAAGTATATGATGATCTCAATATGATCAGGATAAAGATAATTGGAACAGAACTTCTTCGTCTTGCCAAGGCTAGTTTTGTGTCACATATCTCTCCGAATGAGGTCCTACAAGTCAAGCAAACAGATGCCTACTCCAGTAAAGCCCTAGCAGAAGATGAATACACATCCTTTGCAGAGCTTATCGGAGCCACTGATCTTTGGGAACGAGGCTATAATGGAAGCGGAGTCATCATCGCGGTCCTCGATACGGGCATTGATAGCTCTCATCCAGACCTTGACAATTTTGATGATAATTCCAGTACATCCAAGGTCGCAGCCTATGCCTCTTTTGTAGAAGCGGACTCTCTGCCAACAGATATCCTTGGACCAGGGTCATATGCTGCATCTATTGCTGCGGGTACTGGTAATGCGTCTGAAGGTCGATACTCGGGCATCGCTCCCGGTGCGATCCTCCTTGCAGGAAAGGTGACACTGGGAGGTATTCTAGCACTACCGAGCTGGATCGTATCAGGAATAGAATGGGCATCCACCAATGGGGCAGATATCATACTGCTTCCGTTCAACACCTTTGGAGCACCTAATGATGCCGTGGCACAAGCGATCGCTAAAGTTGTGAACAAGGGGATCTTCGTTGTTGCAGCAGCGGGAGATGATGGTCCTGACTATCTTACTATAATGTCCCCAGGAGGAGGACTCGAGTGCTTTACAGTAGGAGCATATGATCATGTGAACGGGGAGGTTCCTTCGTTCTCAGGAAGAGGCCCTTCATTATCATTGAACACCAAACCAGACCTGGTCGCACCGGGAGTAGGGATTGTTGGTGCGAGGATTGGTGGTGCCCTATCAGGACTCGGTCTTGGAGATTTCGATCTAGGTGGACTTGGTGGCCTTGGAGGACTCTTAGGTGGTTCTACTGGGGAGAATATCGATGATTATTACAAGGTCGCTGATACGACCGCAGCATCAGCGGCCATTGTAGCTGGTGCAGCTGCAATTCTTATGGGAGCCTTTGATAGAGCTACGCCAATCGTTATTGGTAACGTCCTTAGAGATACTGCGACAAAGCTAGCGTATGGTGCGAATGACGCGGGAGCAGGTCTTCTGAACCTACGGGCGGCCTTCAACTATCTAAGTCAACGACAATCACCAATCGACCCACTTGCCAGAACAACAGGATCGGCATTGCTGTCCTTTGGATTCCTATCGGCAGCGGGAAATAACGCCTCATCAATTCTGATGATGAGCAGCTTTGGCACATCTACCTTGGTCATGGATTCTAGGAATGGCAATATGGACATCCACATGCTGATGGGAACTCTCTCCCTCAAATGGAACGATATGGACCCGACAAGTCTAATGAACTTCAAGGTAAAGCGCGAACTACACAGTGTCACGCTTGAAGGTCTAACTGGACTTCTCAGCGGCCTTCTAGGAGGTGCTGGAGCTGGTGATCTCGGAGACCTAGGAGGACTCGGTGGGCTCGGGGGACTTGGAGGATTGGGAGGAGGTGATTCCAAGGGCTATGGTCGGTACGTTGGAGTTCTTTCGTATGAAGACGAGCTATTCGTCACACTCGTTGTCGAGTCATATAACTTCACAACGAATAGCACGCTTCCACTAACGGCATTCAAGATAACTCCCTTCATCCTCAATGTGGGGAACATCCCAATAGATAACGTGAGCCTCTATCTAGGATACTCTCTGGATCTCTTTGGTGATGGAGAAGATGATCATGGAAAATATTCCCTTTCTAATCATCAGTTATTTGCCTATGGAATATCAGAGGATTATCGTGACTTCTATATTGGCATCAACTCAAGCAGGAAGATGGACGCCTTCGAAGTAGGGAATGCATCGGAGGTATCGTCACACATAACGAATGATAACTTGACAGGCTCCACGAATTTTGATGGAGAAGTAGGTCTTGGGATGAAGTGGGACTTTGGAAGAATCTATCCTAGGACTCCTGTTAACATTAGTATAGCAATGGGATTCGGTGAGAACAGAACTGTTCTAGATGCGTCTATTGATGCCATGTGGACAGCCGAACCACCCTCCAGCTACACCGATCAAGGAGACTTCCTGATTATCGAGGCAGATATCCCGCGAACTGCAAAAGCTGGAGAAACATATGAGTCACGTGCAATTATAATGAATATTGGAACTCAGCCCTCAGATGCTCTTGCTGCCCTTGCTATCATCAAGGACAACAATGGCTCAGGAACGGCATTTGTGCAGTACTTCACCTTTGATGAGATCAAGCCGTTCCATATCCAAGTACTAGAGGCTGAATGGCGACCTGAAACGAATACTATGCATAATGTTGTATGGATATCAACTATTGGGCTTGAATCCTTGAACAGTATTATCTCAGACATCACGACTCTGGCAGGAGGAATCACATCGCTGGCAATCAGCATTCTCGATGACTTCATCCAACGTGATGTATTCGTAGTGAATCCTATCTCATCGGCATCTATCTTTCCAAAGGTCCTACCTTTTGGTCCGTTCGATGTACGATTCCCTATCGATTTTGGTATGTATACAATTTCACTAGCAACGACTTTGGAGCTTGGGAACATGACTGTCAAGAACGTTGGCAATGCCGCAGATTGGGGCAATGCAACGTTGAATTCAGTAGATAGTGTTACTGGGTTCTATAATTTCTCTATCTTCGTCCTCGTGCCGCCTGTAACAGTAGATGGGTATCATCGATGTGATTATGTCCTCGATACGGACTTCGGCTGGTCTGCAAATGTGACCCTTGAGAGGGTAGTCGAGTATCCACGAGCGATGATTTTGATGGACACATCTCATGGTGGTGGATTTGGATCCCTGATGGGGGACAGCTTCGACCTCGGTGATACTGGAGGGTTCGATACAGGAGGATTTGGCGGAGGCGGTGGACTTCCATTCCCAGGCTTTTCCTTGGCACAGGACGACCTTGGAGATATGGGTTTTGGGGACATCAGCGATCTTGGTTCTATAGACGAGCTATTTGACTCGATTCGATTGACTACGTTCTCCGGACTCTCGATCATGGAGAGTACAATGGCTGAGAATGGTATCGAGATTTTGGAGATACCCGGGACGGGGTTGAGTGAGGCTTTCTCTGCCTTGGCCGCTGCAGTCATGTTGATAGGACCTACAGAGGAGTTCAACAGCACTCACATTGAAACATATAGGGACTTTTCGGCAAGTGGAGGGAAAGTCATTATCTTCGGTGATAATGAGGATAGGGCGAATTTGACAGGTTTGAACCCACTACTTGAAGCCTATGGCTATTACATGATGGGTGAGCACGATGCTGAGAATACTACCGAGATTATTGCAGATTCCATCCTAGGTTCAGGTATGGACTCCATGTATCTAGGCGGTGGTACCTATATCTACAACAACCAATCAAGGGCCTCAGTCACACTGAATGGAAAATCCGTGGTCTTAGTAGATGATTCCGCTCCAGAGATTATCCTCTTTGGTTCTTCGCGTATATTCATGAATGACAACATCGTGAAGTGCAACAACTCAATCTTGTTAGACAATCTTATCGAGTACCTGCTGGATGATACTCTCACATGTACTACAAGCCTCGCTGAGAATACTTCGAGATATCTTGTGGGGAAGAGCATCTACCTTAATCTCTATGTCACTGACTATGATGGATATCCAGTCAACGACCTGTTCGTTGCTATCGCATTCGAATTGCCAAATGGATCCCAAGCGTTCTTCATCGCGGGATTTGTTGAGAATGGTCTATACTCCTCTCAGTTCCTACCGAGCTACTGGAGAGATGAGGGAGTCGTTCACGGAATCTTCATCCTGCTGAGAGAAGAGTACGCAGGGACCTATGCGAGCATATCCTTTGAACTTTACACATTGCCGCCAGCTAACACAACTATTACGCCAGAAGCATTCCTTACTATGGTCCAAGTTGCCTTTCTGACCTCTATAGGTATCTTTGGGGCAGTATTCACCATGTTAGGATTAAATCGATATCGAAGAAGGAAACGAATGCACATCCCAGAACTTGATCTAGAGCTCACCCAAGATATCGACAGCACACTCAATATGCTTCGAGCTACTATCGCTCAGTTGAACGATCTTATCGGACGTGAGGACATCGATCGTATCCAGAAGATAGAGACCATGCGGAGCCTTATGGAAACCCTTGAACTGGCAAAGAAGAAGTTCAGGGAGATAAGCGATCAGATTGGAGGTATCTAGATTGAGTGAGCATCCTGAAAGAGAGATCGACATCATCGACCTGCAGGTTGCGTTTGGTGACTTCTATGCACTCAAGGGTGTATCATTCTATGCCAATAAGCGTGAGTTCTTGGGCATCATCGGGGCGAGCGGTGCTGGAAAGACCACTGTGCTTCGGGTACTGACTGGTCAGATAGGTCCCACTGGAGGACAAGCCTTCGTGGGAGGACACGATGTCACACGGAAGCGAAACCTGATCTCACTCTTAGTGGGATATGTGCCACAACTTGAACACCTTAGCTTGTACTTTGACTTCAGTGCGCTGGAGAATGCCAAGTTCTTCGGGAGATGTTTCGGACTCAGAGAGCCCGAAATCGAGAAGCGAGCACGGGAAGTATTGGAGATCCTCGGTTTCGATGAGGACCTCATGACCAAGACGGTATCGAGGCTCTCAGGAGGTGAACGCAAACGAGTGTCCATCTGCCTCGGTATGATTCATAATCCGCCGGTCTTGCTTTTGGACGAGCCGACCACAGGCTTGGATGCACATCTCCGGCACGAGACCCTGAACTACCTGAAGGAGCTCAACTTTGAGCTTGGAACCACCATGGTGATCATCAGTCACGATCTTGAGATCGTTGACTACTGTACACGTGTGACACTCTTAGAGGATGGTCTAGTGAGTCAATTCGGGACTCCGCTAGAGCTTATCTCAACATTACCAGGAAAGGGAGAAGGTCTAGGACTACACCTTCCGAACCTTTCCTCATGGATGCTTAGCAAAGTAGAGCAGCTTCCCGGCGTGCGCTATTATGCACGTTCTGGGAGGAACACCTTGAAGCTCTTTATCGATAACCCTGCAGACAATATGCTTCCAGTCATCACAGAGCTCAACAAGCAGGGGATACCATTCGAGGAGCTCTCGCTGGTCGAGGCAGATTTCTTCGATTATTTCCAAGTAAAGCCTTGGAAGAAAAAACCAACTACAGGAGAGAGTGAATGATGAAACCGTACCAAATCATTCTAGCAGTCATATTCGTCTGTGTGGTCTTTGGACTACAGGGAAGTACTACTTCCACTCTAGATAGCCCACAAATGATACAACCAGAGCGAGAGATGGTGCTTGCTGATATTGTTCCATTCTCGACCGCACTGGTATGGCAAAATAACACCGGAGGACAGGTCGTCTCTGTGGTCACAGCGGACTTTGATGCCGACTCGAATGATGAGGTAGCTGTGGTCATCCAGAATGGTACCCTGTTCTTCTTCGACGAGAGCGGGAACAAGGTCGCTCAGGTGGACCTTGGCACGACACCCTATGCGATGGTGGCAGTAGAAGCTGATGGTACTGCAGGGAGCGAGGTGCTCCTAGGTACTATTGACGGCATGCTAGTAGTCGACCCAGCTACGACCATCCTGATCGATGTAGTCCTACCTAGTGAGGTACGCACGGTGGTAGGCGCTGATTTGGACGGCGATAATGTGGATGAGTTCATCGCAGGGGCTGAGAACAACAAGGTGTATGCCTATAACGCCTTGGGAGCGAACGTCTGGAACTACACCAGCAACGCAGCAGTCAGGTTCCTCGATGCCTTTGACAGCGATACGGACACCTTCGATGAGCTTCTCATCGGGACGACCCTGCGCAACATGACCTATCTGGACGATGACGGGTCTAAGATCCTCTCTAGAACGACGAGTGCGAATATCAATCTTGTACGGTTCGGTCACCTTGGTGGCACAGGTGCTGCTGACCTTCTGTATGGGGATGCAGCAGGCAACTTCAAGGCCATCGACATCAATGGGACAACCAGATTCTCCTTCAAGCTGGATGAGGGCATCACCGCTATCGAAGTAGCTGACCTCATGGCGGGTGGCGGCAACGAGCTCATCCTAGGTACTGCTGGCGCAAAGGTACGGGTCTATAACGAGACCATGACCGAGAAATGGAACAAGACCAGGACCAACAGCATCACTGCCCTGCGTGTGGCCAATGTCGCTGGGACCGCGACTCCACAGCTCCTCGTCGGAGAGAGCGGCGGGCCCATCACCCTCTATAACTCGACTGGCTACCGGGTCTCTCAGACCACTATCACTGGCTATAATGGCATCCTCAAAATCGGGGACCTTGACAACACCGGGACCGCTGAGTTCCTCGGTGCCAGTACCTTTGGCGTAGTCGCTGTCTACGGACGTGACTATGACCGTGATGGACTTGCGGACGCTCGCGAGAACAACATCGTAGGCACCCTCTGGAATGACGCGGACACTGATAATGAAGGTCTTGACGATGGCGAAGAGGTCCTCACCTATGGAACGGACCCGCTGCTTCCAGACACTGACGGAGACAAGCTCTCGGACTTTGCAGAGGTCGTGACCTATGGGACCGACCCTAATGATGTCGACAGCGATGGAGACAAGCTCACAGACTGGCAGGAGGTCTTCCTTGGTACTGACCCCAATGCCCAGTCCTCTGACAGTGACGCACTGACTGACTATGAGGAGAACAACCTCACCCTGACGGACCCTCTCGATGCTGACACCAATGACAATGGCGTGAACGATGCTCAGGATGATAATGACGGTGATGGTTTGACTAATCTACAAGAGGTACGCATCACCGAGACCGATCCCAACGATGTCGATACTGATAATGATACCATCTCGGACTACTATGACGATGAGGACGCTGACAACCTCGCGAACTGGAAAGAGATAGAGGTCGGCTCCGATGTCCATGACCCTGACAGTGATGATGACTTGCTACTTGACGGTGCAGAGGTGAAGATCTGGAAGACCTCGCCTATCAATGAGGATACGGACAACGACCAGCTCACGGATTGGGAAGAGGTCACCATCGTCCATTCTAACCCTCGTGTCGCAGACACAGATGAGGACGGTCTTAGTGACTTTGAGGAGTACAATGACTATGGTACGAATGCGTCTGACGCCGACACTGATCATGATAATCTAGATGACTATGATGAGATCATCACCTATCAGACGAATGCGACGAACCCAGATACAGATGCTGATACTTTGCTTGATGGTGACGAGGTACATATCTATGAAACAGACCCCAATTCGAATGATACAGACTTGGATGGCGTCACTGATGACTATGAGATTGCCAATGGTTTGAATGCGACCAAATCGGATACCGATGGTGATACTCTGTCAGACGGATTGGAAGTATATGTCTATCTTACTAACGCTACGAACAAGGATACTGATGGAGATCTTATATTCGACCAACATGAGATCAAGTACTGGAATGACTCGGTAGCCAAGAACGCGCACTTCTTTGATGCTGTCTTGACAGACTATGAGTTCGATACTGATGGTGATAATCTCTCCAACGGTGATGAGATCTACTGGACCAAGACCTCGCCAATCCTTGCAGATACAGATGGGGACTTCATCGATGATGACCTTGAGGACAGCGACCTTGACGGATTGAACAACTATCAGGAGCTCTATGTGACAAATACGCTACCTCGAAACCCGGATAGCGACGATGATAAGGTGAAGGATGGGGACGAGGTGAACATCCTCGGCACGGACCCCAACGATGAAGATACCAATGATAACTCGATTTCTGACTATGATGAGGATATGGATAATGATGACCTCTCGAATGGTATCGAGCTGTACATCACCTATACAGACCCTACCCTCTGGGACTCGGGAGGAACTGCAGGGGTCTCTGACTATTATGATGATGAGGATGGCGACCTGCTTCCCAACTGGTTCGAGGTCTTCATGAGCGAGACCGACCCGACCTATAACGATACGAACGATGATGGTGATTTGGACTGGGAAGAGGACCCCGATAACGACGACCTCAACAACCTTGCTGAACTCAATGCAGAGACTGACCCACTGGACTTTGACAGTGACAATGATCAACTATCAGACGGCGAAGAGGTCAATATTGTCCTCACTGACCCCAATGATAGTGATAGTGACGACGACGGCATTCTCGATGGGGCTGACGATAAGGACAATGACGGTCTGACGAACCTGGAAGAGATCAGGACCTACGATACTGACCCTACTAAGCGAGACACTGACGGCGATATGCTTCGTGACGGCCTCGAGATAGACGTGGGTCTTAACGCCACCAATTTTGACACAGATGGTGATGGTTTGTTTGATGGATTCAACGATACGAACCACAACGGTCACTGGGACTTTGGAGAGTACGGTGAGGATCTTGATAGAGATGGCATTGTTGATAAGTACGAGACCGATCCCTCAGTTGCAGATTCAGATGGAGATGGCATAGAAGACGGTCTAGAGGTCATGACTATTGGTTCGGACCCACTTGATGAGGATACAGATGATGACTTGCTTCTAGATGGACAGGAGTACAACGATCTAGGCACTTCGCCACTCCTTAATGACACGGATTCGGACAATCTTGATGACTATATCGAGAACAACATCACCCTCACCAATCCTACCGAGTGGAGTACCTACCTGAACGGTACCTCGGACTATGACCTCGACTCTGACCATGATGGCGTTTCGAACGGTGAAGAGATCGACCTATACGATACATCGCCTGGAGACGCAGATACCGACGATGACGAGATCTACGATGGTCCTGAAATCTTCACCTATGGTACAGATCCACTGAAGGAGGACTCGGACAATGACAGGTTGACGGATTATGAGGAGATCTTCATCTACAACAGCAACCCGCTCATAAAGGACTCAGACGGGGATCAACTTTACGACGGCTTTGAGGTGCTGGATATCAACACCTTGCCCAATGATACTGATTCAGATAATGACTCCATCAGCGACTATGATGAGGACTTCGACCTTGATGGCCTCTCGAACGGTCTGGAGGTCTTTGGCTACTACACCAACGCCACGAACCCAGATACTGATGGAGACCTGTTAGAAGACGGCTATGAGGTTTACACAGCAGGTACCTCACCAATCGATATGGATACAGACGATGATGGCGTTTCAGACTTTGATGAGGACCAGATCTGGCATACTGACCCGACAGGGACGGATTCTGACGCCGATGGCATAGGAGACTATGATGAAATCTACGTCTATGAGACCTCTCCGACCCTCTGGGATAGCGATGGGGACCAATTGTCCGACGGCGCAGAGATCAACACCTATGGTAGCGACCCGAACCTTGCAGACTCCGACTTTGACAACATCAATGACAAGAAGGAGCTCGAGCTCGGGACGGACCTGAACAACAATGATACAGATTCTGACGGACTTTCGGACTGGGAGGAGTGGCAGATCTATGATACAGACCCGACCCAGGCTGATCAGGATAACGACGGTCTTAATGATAAGGAGGAGCTGGAGAACGGTACAGACCCCGAGAATGCGGATAGCGACTTTGACTCGTTATCAGACGGGGATGAGGTTAACATCTATGAGACAGACCCCCTGGATGAGGACAGCGATGACGATAACATCGCGGACAACGATGAGGTGTGGAACAGCCACACAGACCCGAACGTCGTCGATAGCGACGGCGATACTATCCCTGATGATCTCGATGATGAGGACGGTGATGGTATCAGCAACTTCGATGAGATCTACGTCTACGAGACGAACTGTACCCTCATCGATAGTGACGGCGATCGCCTCTCAGACTACTTTGAGCTCTTCACTCTGAGTGACCCGACTGACCCTAACAATGCAGATAGCGATGGTGACACCATTGACGACTGGGACGAGCTCTACTACTACTCCAGTGACCCTAATGACCGGGACAGTGATGGAGACGGACTGGAAGACTCGGAGGAAGCACGAACCTACTTCACCCTCCTGAACGACACGGATACTGATGACGACGGCCTATCGGACTACGATGAGATCTCAGTGTTCGAAACGGACCCGCTCCAGTGGGACACGGATGGAGATACTCTAAGCGATGGAGCAGAGCTGAACATCTACAACACTGACCCCCTGAAGGACGATAGTGATGATGACAAGCTCTTAGATAATCAGGAGCTTATCCTAGGCACTGACCCTCGAGAGGAGGACACAGATGGGGACGACCTTACCGACTTCCAAGAGGTGAACCAGACCCTCACGAACCCCTTGGCGTACAGCACGCAAGGCAACGGCGTGCCCGATTCCGAATGGGACATCGATGAGGATGGCTTGAGCAACCTGGACGAGATCACCAAGACCAAGACGGACCCGAGGAACGCGGACTCGGACGGGGACACCGTGAATGATGGTGATGATGATGAGGACAGGGACCTCCTGACGAACTACGAGGAGTGCGTCCTGACCGAGACAGACCCGCGGGACAAGGACTCCGATGACAATGGGATATCAGATTACAATGATGATGAGGATGATGATGGACTTACCAACCATGAGGAGGTCCACATCTACCACACCGATCCGCTAGATGAAGACACCGACAACGATGATCTGACTGACTTTGAGGAAGTGGACGAGTATGGCACAGACCCGCTCGATTCCGACTCTGACGACGACAAATTGAGTGACGGAGTTGAGGTCAACGATTGGAACAGCGACCCACTCATGAATGACACGGACTCTGACCTTCTATCTGACTGGGAAGAGGTCGTCCTGACCTTCACGGACCCGACGACAAACATGACCTATGCAGGGATATTAGACTCTCTCTATGATAGCGATAATGACGGTCTCGGTAATCTTGAGGAGCTACGGGTGTACCACACTCGACCGGATGACGAGGACTCTGACAATGACGATCTAATAGATGGCATGGAGATAGCCATAGGAACAAATCCCCTGCTTGATGATACAGACGGGGATTCCATTAAGGACGGTCTCGAGTACTGGGAGTACGGGACGGACCCCTTGCTAGAGGATACCGACGGAGACCAACTGAGCGACTCACAGGAGATTGGCATCTTCCATACTAATGCGACCAACGCTGATAGCGATGGCGATGGCATCAATGATTTCATCGAGGCTGTGATCCTAGAGTCGAACCCATGGTATATCGATAGCGACTATGACCGTCTCAGCGATACAGAGGAGTACTTCACCTATGGCACATCCCTCACGGACCAAGACAGCGACAACGATGAGATCAGCGACTACGATGAGGTGAAGGTACTAGGCAGCAACCCACTGAGTATTGACACGGACAATGACCTGCTCAATGACACGATGGAATACTTCGTCTACGATACGAACTTGACGCTCTGGGACTCGGACTTTGATGGGTGGTCGGATTTCGAGGAGGTCGTCTTTGGGACCAATCCGAACAATCAGGACACGGATGGAGACTGGATTCCCGATCCTCAGGACGCCTTTGCGACCACACACTGGGGCTTCCAGCTAGGTGGCATCCTAGCCCTGGCCTTTGTAGCAGCAGTGCTCGTGAAGCGTGTCAGAGACCGCAGAAAGGCGAGGGAGTATGTGACGAGGGCGGAGCCTGCCAGTGAAGGGCTTGAGCCAGGTATGGATATCGCCGTGGAATACAAGATTCGAGAAGGCAAGGTGGTCTTTGGCGTGGTCATCAGGAATGGTTCTCGCTTTACCATGTCTAATGTCATGGTCATCTTGGGCATCCCAGACCTGACTGATGCCATCAAGAGCAAGACCATCGGTACAGTAGACCCTGATGCCGTATCCATCGTCCAAATCGAATTCGAGCTGCAGCCAGGCGCACAGGGCGAGCTGGTCGGTATGCTCGAGTACGATACAGAGGATGGAGAGCATCGAGTCGTCAACCTTCGACCCGTGAAGATCGTGGCATAGTCGGTTCATACCGGCATGCCACCGTCATTTCCCCTAAAGGAAAGTTTTATTGGGATATCTAGTAAAACTATTCGCAGGTTCGCATAGAGGGGGAAAGGAACGCGCCTCAAATGGAAACGGAAGAACTCCTCCACTCAATAACTACTCAGCTAAAGTACGTGGGAGTAGAGGAAATCATTGAGCCCGAGATGGTCAGACCAGTAGCCATCAAGAGCCAGGAACGAAAGAAGCTGGGAAACCTAGAGGAACAGCTACGTAGCGCGATGGAATCATTGAAGCGCGATGACCGTGTTCCAGAGTTGCTATACAAGATGGGGAACGTCCATTTCAGGGAAGGCGCCTTCGGGAATGCGATTCTTCTGTATGAACAGAGTTTGGGGCTTGACTCTGATAGGGTCGATGCATGGATTCAGATGGGCATCGCCTACTATATGGGTGGGGAGTACAGCGACGCCATCAAATGCTTAGATACAGCCATCGGGATCGAGCCCGAGAACTCGAGAGCTTTGACCTATAAGGGGCTTGCTGAGCTAGAGTTGAATCTTTTGGAGCAAGGAAAGGCGAACTTCGACTTTGCGATAAAGAGCGATCATACGTGTTGCCGTGCCTTTCTTGGCGTTGGTCTCTATTACAAGAAGAAGGGAAATCTTCAAGGAGCACTACAATGGATGAGTCGAGCCAGGTCTGTTGGCACACCATCAGTGACCCTGTACCAAGAGATGGCTAAGATATTCGTGGAACAGCATGAGTTCGAGAAGGCCATTGCCACCTTGGAAGATGCACTAACACTCGACCATGAACATCCCTATGTTCATGCTCTGCTAGGAGATATCCATGTGCTGAAGAAGAGCTTCGATAAGGCTGCACACTATTATGAGAAGGCGGTCAGTGTCAAGTTCGATGACCCAAAGCTATGGATAAAGAAGGGCGATATCCACAGGAACATGCGATCATATCAACAGGCTGCGAACTCCTATGAGAAGGCTATCCATGCAGATCCTGAGAGAGTGGAGGCATGGGTCAAGAATGGTCAGATCTCGCTTCTATTGGATGAACAGGACCTTGCCCTTGAATATTTCAATACAGCACTTGCCCTTGAACCCGATAATCCTGAAGTCGCGCACCAACGGGGATTGGTCTACTATTCTACAGGACGCCTTGAGGAGGCTCTTGATGATTTTGATAGTGCCTTCGCACATGAGCCAGATAATCCTCACCATCTGTACTTTCGAGCGATGATTCTTGAGAAGCTCGAACGAGCGACAGAGGCGAAACGAACATGGCAGGTCGCTGCAGATCTTTTCCGTGACTTGCATGATGATACGAAAGCAGCAGAATGTTCAGCCAGAGCAAAAAGGCTATGAGCAGGATAGGAACGAGAAATTACTTAATATACTATAATGCAGTGTATGGTAAGGCACGAATTAATATGACTAGGGACTCAAAGGATTCTGACAAAAGCGAAATTGGGCAAGTCAGTGCTGCCAAGAAGAACGGTTCTCGGAAATGGAGAGAGTTTCTCGGTTCTACTACTTTTATTGAATCTCGGAATGTTGCACGAGCAGTTGGTTGTGAGAAGCTGTATCTGAAGTTCGAAGGAGGAAATCCTACAGGAACACAGAAGGACCGAATTGCTCTTGCAATCATGGACCATGCGAAAGAGGTTAGAGCCACTGCAGTGGCCTCTGCATCATGTGGCAACTTTGGCACAGCCTTGGCGTGGGCTGCAAGACTCTACGAGATTCCTGCACATATCTATATCCCGAAGGGCTATCATGTTCCCAAGGACAGGATGAAACGGATGCATGAAGCTGAAGCAATCATGCATTATGCTCCAGGGCAATACGAGGACTTGGTAGAACTATCTGTCCAGGAAGCAAAGGATAATGGCTGGTTTGATGCCAATCCAGGTAGCGACTCTGTAAAGGCCATCTCACTTGACGCTTACAGTGAGATAGCAAACGAGATCTATAGGGACATTCGAAAGTCACCCGATTTCGTTTTCTGTCCTGTAGGAAATGGAACAACGATTGCAGGAATTCACCAAGGTTTCAAGAAGTTGAATGAAGCAGGAAAGATCCCCCATGTTCCCAGAATAGTAGCCACAAGTACGAGACGTGGTAATCCAATCGTTAAGTCTTGGAAAATGAAGAGCAAAGTGATTGTAGACCTGAGAAGAGATGAGATAAAGGAAACAAAGTTCAATGAGCCCTTGACCAACTGGCATGCGTATGATGGACAGGAGGCTCTCGATGCTATCTATGAGTCAAATGGGTTTGCAGATTATGCTTCAGAATCAAAGATGATGGAGTTCTCTAGGGTCCTCAGACAGGAAGAGGGTCTCTATGTATTGCCAGCATCAGCTAGTACGCTTGCAGTGATGTCTGACCTGGCAGATAACCAAGTAACCATGAAGGGCACATTTGTGGCAATCCTGACAGGAAGGAACTTTGAGTAATATCAAATCCGGAGTTCCATGGAGATATTACCATCCTCTGTTGAGTCAGTTTCGTGGAATCCTAGGCTTTGATAGAATCTTACCAACTGCTGTCCCTTCTCGTTCACTTGCTCAGTATCAAGACGGATTAATAAGTATGATTTTGCCTTGGCGTAGTCTATGAGGGCTCGCATCAATAGCGACCCTAGTCCACGTCCAGTGGACTTTACCGCAATGGTATCAAGATAGAGCGCAGAATTAGGATTGTCAGGATCCTCATACGCTAGGACGACTGCTTCTCGTCCCCCTGAAGAGGCGATAAAGAAGAAGAGCAGGTCCTCATTGGCTAAGCGCTCCTCAAGCTCCTCAGAGCTATAGCGAAGTTCTGCACGAAATGCTCCTGATTCGAGCTCCATGAACCACTGATAGTAGGGATCCTTGCTTCCAGGGTAGATGATTCGCGTCTGAGTTTCAAGCAGCGCGTCTATCTTTGGAATCAATCCGTTCCAGAAACTCAAGGCGGATCGCGCATCTCTATCAGTGGTCCTCACGTGGTCATGCCTCAGAGCCCATATCTATAACATGCAGACTCGATGAGCCGTCTTATGAGCTCATCATAGGAGTAGCCGGCCTTTGAAGCCATATATGGGAAGAACGAGAAGTCCTTGTTGTCCATATCAAAGTCCATCCCTGGCAATGGATTAATCTCCAAGAAGTATAAGTCCCCAGCTGAGTCCATACGGAAGTCAATTCGACCGAAGTCAACGACATCAAGATGCGTGCACACCGCAAGGGTAGTAGTTTCCAAGCGATTCCTTAGCTCATCAGAGATCTTCGCAGGACAGCTGTAATTTTCAATCTCATCATACTTCGTCTTTGCCCTCTGCCCGAAGACCCCACCGACTTCCGGGGGCAATTTAGAGAAATCAACTTCCGTGATTGGAAGAATCTCTGGTGTCTTGCCAGATCTTCCCAGCATGCCAACGCTGAACTCCCTTCCCTGAATGAATTGCTCAATCAGTATGTTCTGCTGATATTCCCCAAGCATGGACCCGAGCTTTCGAAGCATCTGCTCCTTAGAATGAACTACATTGTCCTCGTTTATCCCCACAGATGAGCCTTCTTCATTTGGCTTTAGAATTGATGGATATACGATATCAAATGTTTCAGCTTCTTCCAACGAGTTCGCGACATGGAATCTTGGAGTTAGAATGCCGTGATAATGAAGAACCTTCTTTGTCCAAGCTTTATTCAAACCCACTGCTGTGGTCAGGACATTCGAGCCGATATAGGGAATCCCCAGCATCTCTAGGATTGCAGGAACATGCGACTCTCGGCTTTCACCTCGCACACCTTCTGCCCGATTGAAGACAAGATCAGGTCGCTGAGCCTTTAGGTTCTCAGATACATCTTCATCCGCTTCAATGAATAGGCACTCGTGTCCAGCTGCTTCAATCCCATGACGAATCAATTCAATAGTATGAGGTGGGTCGTATTCGACCTGAAACTCATCGTCTTGAATCCTAGTATTTACAACGATCGCTACACGCATGATAGTTTCGCAGATTAGGTGTACATACTTCCTTAAAACATTCACATTGTGTTCAAATTCTAGAGCTCGAACGAGCGGATTTCCTCACGATAGATGGACATGACATCCTCTTTTAGTTCTGGAGGAACACTGATTGGCTCGTAGAGAGAGATGTATGTCTTGAAGAGCTCATCTTCACGTTCTTTTGCTTCTTCATGAAGCTCTGACTCACAGAACTTATCCATGAGAGACCCTTTTGCACCCTTATTTGCTGCTGAATAGAAAGCGAAGAGTTGCTCATTCCTAGCAGTTTCGGTGTTCGCATAGGTAAGCTTGGACTTCCCTCCAAAGAGAGTGAAGTGATGAATCTTCTCAGCCCCATCCAGCATATTCTCCTTGAAGCCCACTTCTTGTGGATCCATACCAGAGCCAGCACACAAGAGGTACATCTTAGCGCAGACGCTGCATGAATGACACCAACGATAATCACGTCCAGCTTCTGTTTCCGTGAAGCAGCTCATCTGATATTTAGCAATCTCTGGGTATCTATGAACCAGGGTCCTCTGGACCATCATATCCATCAGCGGTTCAATGAGGCTACCTGTCTGAATTGAACCACCTGAGAACCTTCGAGTAATCTGATCAATTTGGACAGTCCATTCGTGTGATTGATCATAGCAAGGATAGACAGTCCATTCTCCTTTCTCATCCATATATGTTTCAGACGCGGTCTGTTCGTTGCCAAACAGAAGATATCTTCCATTGAGTTTGTATGCAAAGGGGATCATATCAAGTGCGTATTCAGTTGTCTGGAGACCCCAACCGAACTCTGAGAACGGCAATCCAAGATGCTCATAGTCACGAAGCTTCCCTGTATCATGATGCAGAATGTGCATGGGTTTTCCGAATTCTTTCTCCCATTGCTTTCCTAGGGCGCTCTTATGTTTCTCCTCATAGGTCATACTCTCCTCAACAATATATACGATTTCAGGGTCAAGTCCAAGTTCTTGAGCGACAGCATAGGTGAGTAGACTGTCCTTTCCAAAGCTCATCCCGATAATCGCGCGTTCAGCTCCTGAAACAAGGGTATCAGCGGGTTGATTAATCGGATCTTTAGAAAACTCATATTTAGTATTGAAGAACTGCTGCATCAGACGATTCGTATCTGTGCCATCAACTTCAGTACACGAAGGAATATCCCGAACGAAGTTCTCGAAGAAGTGTGGCATCAGGATTGCCCGGGGCGTGTCGTAGGATATCAATGGACTATCAAATACAATTGGCAGATGCATTGTAGTAGCCAATGCGAGATTATCCCTCAATGCGATTTGGGTTTCTTTTGGAGTAGCATCCCAGTATTCCTTACCGTAGAGAATGGTATAGGATTGCTTCTTGAAATCTACAGAAAGACCTCTCTCCACTATTGAGGAACTGATGTTCAGCGGTTCATTCTTAGCGACCATGTCATTTTGTTCTGCAAACCTTGGCGATAACTCTTGTCATTGGAAAGAATAAAGAAAAGAAGTAGGGGGAAGAATCCCCCCTTGGTTTGTACCAATTCTACTTAGCCCAACGTGGCAGCGACAGAGCCAGTGCCAGTTGTTGCAGTTATTGTCACAGTATCGGTTGCAGTATCGTAATCAGAGGTTTCATAGACATTTGGGATGACTACGGACCATCCGACAGGAGTAACATCTACGCTTCCAGTACCTGTGCTACCAATGAAGTGACCTCCTACACCGGTAGGAAGATCAACAGCAAGAGCTATAGCGCCAGTTGAGGTGTGTAGATCAAAGGTGATATCACCTTCAATCACAACATCATCGGTCATATCAAGAGCAATGGCTCCAGTTGAGGTGGTTGCGTTGATACTACCAACATGTGCTTGATTATCAAGCTCGATAGCTATTGCACCAGTGGAAGTCTCCAGATTCAGGGAGTAGGTGGCATTTACGCCCAGTGTGATATTAATCCCACAGGTTTGATACTCCACCGTAATTGTGTTAGACGACCAAGCTACGGTTGGATTTCCTTCGGTTTCGAGAGTGTTGTTAGGAACCCATATAGAAATCTCATAGGTCAGTGCAGGATCATTGACATAACGTACATAGATTGCACCTACGCCTATGTCTACATTTACAGCAATCTCATCTGGGATCGTTTCACCGGTCCTCTCGAATTCGAATAGCGTACCTTCATCCCAATTGTTGTTGTTGGGAATCCAGGGGGAGATGTTCAAGGAACCTAGGAGGAAAAGACCTCCCAAAGCGGCACCGCCTACGATAATGAAGGCTATGACACACGCAACCATTGTATTGTTTCTTTCGTAATTATTCATTGTTTTACACCTTTATCATAACGGTTTAGAAATCTGTGCCAATCTCTACGTAACTCATTGTACATCGGATCTTGGTCCAAAAGGTACCTTCTAAGAATCCGAGTTGCATCAGTTCGATCCTGTTTCGATAGCCTATCATGAGCTTGTTGATCAATGATGGGTATATCCGAGATGAGATCATTCTCGCGCTCAATCAGTTCCCGTATCAGTTGAGTTCCTTCAGGGATTTGAGATTCTGGAATATCGATGCCAAAGACTGCCAAGGATGTGACAAGCGACTTCAATCGATCTTCCGCGAACTTCGCTACACCATTATCAGTCTGCATCATCTCCTTGATACCTAATCGATACTCACGAGCTCGTGCGCGATAATAGCGTTGAACGATACCTGTCGCGGTCTGTTGTGTACGGACCTCAACGATGATACCAACATTCTTCAATTTCTCGATGTGATGTAGGATGGTACCGGGATTCTTCCCAAGCTCGGTCGAAAGTTGCTTGACGGTCATCTCATTTCCAGCCAGGAGCTTTATGATAGCCGCTCTGGTCGGTTCCATCATGAGCTTGATCACTTTTGGATCAGAGATGACTTCGATTTCTTTGAGTGGGACGCGTTTCTTGGGAGACACTTACTAATCACCTCCGAAGATATTGACGTCATCGAGTTCTTCTTCTGGATGCACTTCATAGTCAGAGAGATTCTCCGATACCAAGATCATGTAGATTCTACTCATACCAATGACTACAGCAGGTAGCAGGATGAATAGCATGAAGAGGAAAGCAAGTGATGCATATCCAGCAAGGAATCCTAGCGATGCTGTTGTCGTAGGAATTGCCGATGGTAACATCAGCAATGGTGGACCGATGATAGGGAGGAACAGGAGTAGTGCAATTCCTAGGAAGGAAAGCCAGACTGAGAAGACTCTATCAAAGTAAGTTGTGCTCAACCGGACAGCGGTCTTCAGAGCGTTGATAGTAGACTTTCCATCTATGACTGCAGGAAATGAGAGAACAAGCAATCCAGACATTATCGCAACATAGATTGCATAGAGCGCGATGACTCCAGATGCTAGTGCAATCTGCTCGACTCCAAATGATACAGGACCGAGAAATGCAAAAAGGATAGCAATTGGTGCTATGTATATCAAGAATTGCAGGATTCCGACTGCTGCTAAGGGGAAGAATTTCTTGGAATACCAAGCAAAGACTCCTTCTGCAGTGGTGCCTTCACTTTCAACGATCTCACGTCCCATCCCGAATAGAGCTCCAATAGCCACCAACACTGGTGCAAGGATAGGAACCATTAGGGTAAGAATCATGAGAAATGCAGTTGCCCCGCTTATCGTTGATGCAGATGCGATCCATCCAGTGATTCCATCAATAAGAATCATCAGACCTCCAGATAGGAATACAGGAACGAGAATGATGACTGCTAAAGCGGCAATCATTATCCCGGTAACAATTAGAACTCCGAGCATGCCTAAAATGAAGGAGATGATATTCTTCACTGCGAACTTGAAGCTTATCTTAAGATCCTCTAGAAGAATTCGAGCGTTCGTGTTTTTTGTGGACATTCTTTTTTCACCATTCAAATATATTTCGAGAGTGCCCGAGTAGGTACGCTACCGGACACTCTCAGTGGGGGTATTTCAGACCATCGGTACTTCAGCTGTGGGGGGAGTAACCTCTGCAACTACACCACCAGTCAAGTCCATGTAGACTCGAACATAAGCGATGTAGACGGTCGGGAGGAGGAATAGTAGCCAGAAGAAGGCGATGACTATCGCATATCCAGCGAGGACTACTCCAGCTGCAGCTATGGTCAGGATCGAGGGGGTCACCAGAGCCCATGCTGCGAAAGCCAAGAACGGAGCAAGTGTGAGGAGACCGATTAGGACGATAGCAGTGTGGATACCGAAGACACGATCGAAGCGCTGAGTTGCAAGCTTGTAGGATTCAAAGAAAGCTTCCTGTACACCCTTTCCATTGACTATTGCAGGAAAGACCATGGAGGTCAAACCAAGAGTAATGTAGGAGTATACGAAAACGAAGACGGTCGATGCATAGCTTATCCAGAGAGGAGTGGAAACAGGACCTACCAGATATGCTACTGTCGCAAGAACTAATCCCTGAGGAACTAGTACGATCAAAGAGAGGATGACTCCGGCGCTTGCGAATGTCAGGAAGTGATGACGAAGCCAGGTAAAGGCAGACTCTGCGGTTGTCTTGCCAGTTTCGACGACTTCCTTGCTAATCCCATAGATCGAGCCAATGACTACGAATAGAACAGCCATAAAGGGTAGGATAGCTAAATATATGCCACCTATTAGTAGCCATGGATTAGACAGACCAAAGTTGGTAAAGCTGATAGCCCATGACTCAAGTGCAACAGGACCAGCCAGAAGCAGTACTGTGACGATGGGAACAGCAACAGCCGCGATAAGCACGAGCGCGATCACGACCATACCCAAGTGAGCCAAGAAATAACTCAAGACGTTATTCGTAGCTCCATTGAAGCTTCCCTTCACATCATCGAATATTGTTCGGAAAGTTGTTTTGTGTTGATTGGACATTTTATTATCACCGTTTTCCACCAAACGATGGTATCGATACCGAACGTTTGATGTTTGACAAGTATCAAACGTTGCAGAATTATATAAAGCTTACGATGGACGTCATACTAGAAGAGACGAAAGGAGCAGGTTACATATCTACGTTATAGAGCGTCTTTATCTCATCTTTATTCAGGAAGTTCCAGAATGGTATGGCGAGAATGAGCCCAATGAGGGTCACCCCAAGGAAGACACAGAACAGGATGGACAACCAGTAAGCCCAAGACTCATATGTATACATTCCAATTGCCTCGAAGAAGAGGAGGAGCCCGAGGATTACAGTAAGGGGATGGGGAATAAGGACAAGTATTAGTCCGATGAGAAGATAGATTACTGTAACTAGTAGGACACCTTCTTTTCGGGCCTCATTAATGGAAGGTTTTCGGGGTTTGACCGTTCGAGGAGTAGTAGCAGTACGACGAGTCGAGTGAGTGCCGTAGGAGGAGAAGATAGAATCCTCAGGTGTTGAAATGTCCTCAACAAATACAGAATCGGGAGAGGAATCTCTTGTTGGAACACGTTTGCCTATCTGTATTGATTCAGGCGGCTGAGCCTTCTCGTAGGTCGCTCGATATTCACCAGGTTTTGGCCTCTCGATCTTCTGAACGAGGAGCGTGTCACCATCAGAGATATAGTGAACGGCGCAGATTACGCTCATCCTTGGCTCTAACCCTGTAGCTGACTGATCATAGTACAGATGGACAATATCTCCTGCAGCGGTTTCCACGGTGATTGTGGAATAGCCATCCTCGTCGACGATGTTAATGATCTGCCCAACTACCTTTCGAATCACATGAAGCTACTCCATAGCCAATTTCGTACAGCTCTATACCTGAGAGCATATAAAATCGCACCTGAAAAGGTAGGATAACGATAGCTTGATGCAGATATTAGTTTGTGCCCACCAAGAGGAGGGCCAAATCGATCGAACTGGCGAGGCAGACTTTGGGGAGGTCTTAGTACCAATACCACTTGAATCGCTTTGACCCATCAGTTGATTCTTGACAGCATTGATAAACTCCTAGAGAATCATGAGTTGATGGTAACAGATGCGTTGTTCGTGTTTGTGACAATAGATTCATAATCTCTCGTTGTGACCGGATATCATCGCTTGCGCAGAGGGAGACACATGGACCACTCCGAGGAAACCACTTTCGATAAGGAAATGTATCTTGAGATTCTACGAGACAATCCACCCATGAAACGCTATGTTTCTCGAGGGGATATTCCGGATGAGATTGATATAGAGGGACCACATGAGGATGCCGATAATGCCATCTTCAGGATGCTCAGATTCGTGATGAGCGATTCGACCCCGAGATTCCAGCCGGTTCTAGGTTCTGCAGGAATGGGAAAGACCCATCTCTTTTGGGCATTGAAGGACAAAGAGAACTCCCTTCGGAAGGGGAGATACACAGCTGTATACGTTCCATCACCACCAGCCCCAGTTAGAGTTCCCCTTCATTTTCATGCCTGTATAGTTGACGAGATGGGGGAGGGTCTCTTTGAGAATGCTGTGGATATGCTCATCACAAAGTTTGGTGGTGTGAAGGGAGTGACCCATGAACTGTACGATTATACATATGCTCTTGAAAGACTTCTAGTAGAGTACCCGGGCATATCAGCTGATGTAGTGAAGGTCCTCCTGAGATACAGACTAGATCCTGCGCACAAGGACCTCGCACGACGATGGCTTCTAGGTGATGCATTAAGCGATACAGAGATCGAAAAGCTTGATGTCAGGACCATTCTTGAAGAGGATGATGTGACCTTTGCCACCTTGAAGCTACTCCTAGAAGGATCTGAAGAACCCATCATCATGTTCATTGATGAATTCGAGGGACCCTATAATACCCATGGAGAAGAAGGAGAAAGGCATTTCTTGGAGGTCATAAAGCGTCTCTATAACGAAGGGAAGAATGTTGTTATCGTCGCATCATGCCTGACCGAGATCTGGGAACGAATCTATAGTGCTGCAGATGGTCCCATGCGTTCCAGAATGGAACAGCCAGTGAGCCTTCGAGGATTTACCAAGGAAGACATCACCGAATTCATCTCCTCTGCAATGAAGATCTACTGGGACAACCAGAATATCGACCCGCCTGAGGATCTTCTCTTTCCTCTATCATCAAGCGATATTGAGGATGCATTCTCTCACTCCAAAGGAGTTCCAAGGGAAGCTCTGCGATACATCATTCCCAGAATCGATGAGATTCTCTTCGAAAAGGAACCCGAGCCTCTTGAGGAGCAGGCTGATTTTGTCATTAAGTTGACTGCACCGGTTATCATCAATGCAGTAGCGAAATCTCTTGAAGAAGCAGGAAAGGCAAAGGGTGTGACTACGCAACTGATAGTCGCAAAAGGCGTAGCGGATCGAGAGGCGACAGCGATCCTAAGTCTGACACTTGACGACGTCACGAAAAAAGTATGCATCGATATCGCAAATGTGAAGGATTGGGATAGAAGTGGAGGAGTCGCAGCCTATTATTCAGTCAAGAGATTGCATGACATCGTTGACAACAAGGAAGCAGATCATGCCATCATAGCAGTTCCAAAGGCTACCAGTGGAGCGAAATTCCAAGCTATGAGTGATGATATGGGAAAGAGTCTGACTACTTTGAAATTCGATGAGGAAACCGCAAGAGGATTAGTTGAGGCAGTGACTAAAGGAAGCATTTCATCTGATCAATTGGATAGATTCCAAAACATCATTGACAACCTCTTCTAAGCATGAATAGTGCTATGTATGAATCCTACATTTGCTTTAATACTAAAACGATGAGTGTATGGGTGGGAGATTTACCATGCACGCGATAAAGAGAGTAGCGATGACTATATGGGTCATCTCAATGCTTCTAATGCCCTTCGCTTCAATCCCCTTGGTGAGTTCATACACACCCGGAGATGAAGCAGAGATGTTTGGACACACCTTTACTGAGGAATATTGGACGAATGATTCAATCACGATAGAGGATGACAACAACAACGAAGCCACCTTTACAGCATCGTATGTCGGAAAAGATAACTTTTCTGCCTTCTTGATTGCCTTCAACAAACTTGTGGCAAATGATAGCAGGGAATACATTCTGCCCTATCAGCTGTTTGGCATGCACTTCTTGACTCCAGAGAATCAAGAAGTATTCATCGGAGCCATCTTTGCATTCCTAATGGTGCATAATGAGAGCTATGGAGATAACAACCTTCCAGATGTAGGGAACGAGAAGGCTTGGTACATCCTACCAATCTCATCATTGAATCCTTGGAATGATGTCACACCTTTAGTCGAACCGATTCCTGCAGAGAAATTGGGAGAGAACCACTATAGATTCGGTATGCGTTATGTCAACATGAGCGCTCGAGTCGTAGATGCAACTTCCCCAGGAGGGTTCTTCGCCTCATTGCTAATACCATTGGTCACAGTGTTATTCAGCGAAATCGTGATAGAATATGACATAACAATTGATCCAAGTACAGGTCAAGTCCATGCTGAAACATT
Source organism: Candidatus Thorarchaeota archaeon (assembly GCA_048884965.1). Lineage (GTDB taxonomy): Archaea > Asgardarchaeota > Thorarchaeia > Thorarchaeales > Thorarchaeaceae > MP5-2226. The sequence goes on from JBHLQH010000002.1 coordinate 167,990, forward strand.
ATACACAATTGGGCAGGTAACCAGAGCGCGGTTGTTTCTGGATATCTTTGAAGTGGATCCCAGAGAGATCATCAATGAAACAATGGCAATCAGTGCTGTTCATTATCTCTCGATATTCACTAGCAATTACAAGGTGACTAATTCAGGAACGGGAAATGTGATTCAAGCACCTACTGCAACTACTCCAATAAATGAGAACATATCCATCAAAATCGGTGATGATGATGAACGAGCCTTTGATATTGGACTAGGAAGAAACTATGCTTTAATCAACGAATCAACAACTCCTTGGACTACGGTATCAGATGATGAAACCGCCCTGAATGCATTATTGGGAGCGAGAGCAGGAGACTTCCTCTTAATCGCTTGGCAAGCTCCACTCTCAGCATTCCTCTTTGCACATGCTGCCTATGCTCTATCAGAGCAGATCAGATCGACCTATGCCAATGTTGGAGAACTCGTTCACAATGCTGGTACAGCATTTCATAGCAGCCAATGGTGGTATGGTGTATCATTCTCGGAATGGAATGGTCTACGCGTACAACAAGATCCAGTATATGTGGCGTATACGAACATTCAGGAGCCAACATCACCTACCACTGATACAGGAACCACTCCACCACCTGAAGATGGTGGCGCGGGAGGTCTAGTACTTCTTGCAATTATAGCAGTGGGAGTTCTATGCTTGGTTGCTGTGATGAAACGTAGATAGTAAATTCAGTTCAGAGGGATGCTTTCTTGCTTCCTTCTGGACGCTTCTTTCTTTTACCTCTCTACACATAACTTTCAAGAGGGAATATTACCACTTCAATAAGGATGAAGTCTGATTTGAAGGACCCACTAAAACCAGCAAAGGACGCCATGAAAGCAGGATCCTATGATGAGGCAGTGGGATTACTATCAGACATCATAGCCCAATACTCTGATGATTCAGAAACATATATGGAAGCTTTAGTGGCGATAGGCGAGATTCATTGGCAACGAGGTAACTATGATGCGTCAACTGCTTCGCTTGAGAGAGCGAGGGACTTGGGAATTCGACATGGACGGATGGACCTTAGTGGTTGGGCGTTACGACTGATTGGGAACGTTCTTTTCGATCAAGGGTTTCCTGACCAAGCGGAGGATTACTATCTGCGTTCTCTTGGTTTGTTCAAGGAAATAGGTGAGAAGAAGGGCATTGCAAGATGCTACAACAATCTTGGAGTTGCAAATGCGGAACGAGGCGAATATGACAAAGCGTTAGATTACTATAACCGTGCGTTGAATATGTACAAGGATCTCAAAGATCAAGTAGGAGAGGGAGCTGTAATCAATAATCTTGGTGAGATTTATCGCTTTAGAGGAGAATATACTGATGCTGAATATCTCTATCAACGGTCGCTCAAATCAGACCAAGAGATTGGTGACCTATATGGTCAGGCATTGTGTTGGGGCAATCTAGGAGCAGTATCTCTGGGTATCAAGGATTTCAAGGAAGCAGAGAAGAGAGTGACAACGTCCCTGAACATCTTTGATGACTTGGGAACAAGAGATCTCGTCTATGTGGATATTTGTGGTCTCATGGTGAGTATCCTATCACAAACGAAGAGGTATGAAGAAGGACAGGAATACCTTGACAAGATGTGGGCTGCTGAAGCCAACCTGAGATCTGAGTTTGCAACAAGCATCTGCGAATACTATGGAGGCGTTCTGGCACAGAGGAGCGGAAATCTACACACCGCAAGAAAACACTACATCCGGTGTCTGGAGCTGACAGAAGGGAGGGTCTTTGAGTACCAATTGCTATCATTAATTCAGTTAGTCGAGCTCGAGCTTCAGACTTACAGAATCACTCAAGAAGAAGAGTATCTTGAGAGGATGGAAGAGAGATTAGCACAGACCCTCAATCTCGCTGAGAACACGAATTCCTATGGTGCACAAGTACAACTGATGATGCTACACGGATTGCTACGAATGGAGAACCAGCAGTTCTTGAAGGCACTAGAAGAACTGGCGAAGGCCAGAGAGCTGGGATTTCTCAAGGGATTCAACACACGTGTCGATCTTATTGACAAGCATATTGAGAGAGTCAATAGACGAATAGATGCTTCAATCAATCCGGCCACTGAAAGTGTTGATCAGAAAGTGAAGCGGCTTCAGGACTATATCGAGGAGTGCCAACGAGTGGTCCTTGCTAGCAAGTGATGATGTACACTTTCGAGCAGGAACTTTTAAGTCAAGTTGAATTTGCGAAATGAATGAGATGATTATAGTGAGGAATTGCGTTCATCCGAGGCGATTGTGTTCATCTATAGCCTCTACCAACTAACTCTATGGCAACTCCCCTTAGTCGACTCTATTTTTGATTGTCTTTCTATATGCTTTCTAGCTATGCTAGAACTCGCACTAGTCCAAGGCAATCTACTTACTCAGATAATTCAACAAGGTGAGATAGTGTGAATAAGGTCAAACTGGCTTTACCAAAGGGACACTTGAGTGATGAAACACTCCGCATCTTCACGGAAGCGGGCTACAGTATCAGTGGGTCTGGACGAACCTATTGTCCTCGAATAAATGATGAGCATATCACACTTCGAATCCTACGCCCCCAAGAGATTCCTCTGTATGTACAAGAAGGTCTTATCGACATCGGAATCACTGGCAAGGATTGGATCAGGGAAACCAATGCAGAAGTGGACATTCTAATCGACCTAGAGTACTCAAAGGTAAGATTGGTCTTAGCAGTACCCAAAGAGTGGTCGGATGTGAATTCACTCTCTGATCTACTCGAGAAAAGAATAGGGGAAGGACGAAATGTCAAAATATCAACAGAGTACCTCAATATAGCTGAGGCATTCATCAAAGAGATGCCAGCTTATGTTGAAGCCTTTGCGACCATGCGTCCATCCATGATTACTCCTTGGTGGTCTAGAAGAGAGAATGAGCGCGTTAGAATAATCTTGTCCTTCGGTGCGACAGAAGCAAAACCTCTGGTTGATGCCGATGCGATTCTGGAGGTAGTGGATACAGGGACCTCTCTTGACCAGAACGGACTGAAAGTGATCGAGGTCGTTATGGATTCTTCAGCAGTGCTTATTGCGAACAAATCGGTATCTTCAACCCTTTGCAAAGCTGAGAAGACTGCGGACATCGTTACCTTACTTCGAGGAGTAGTAGAGGCTAGAAAGAAGCTACACATCTTTGTCAATGTGAGAGAGGATGATCTAGAGGACTTACTAGGTACCCTACCAGCTCTGAAGACTCCAACTATCTCTAAGCTTGCAGGAGAGGGTTGGTGCGCAATAAATACAGTGATTGATCGAGAAGAATTCCTGAGTATCATGCCAACAATGAGAAGACTAGCACAAGGACTCGTAGTATATGAACCCAGGCAAATTCTACCACTAGAATCAGTTCAATCAGGAGGCGAGTAAAGTGGTTAATAGCACAATTCGAATGACAACAATCTATCCTGCGGATGTCATTGAATCACGATGGCCAAACAAAAGGGATGAAGATAGTCTGGAATCCAGAGTAAGAGATATCCTTCAAGATATAGTGCTGAACGGAGATGCCGCGTTGCTTCAATATACGTCAAGATTCGATGGGATTGAGATTCAATTAAGGGACCTACAGGTTGATCAGTCAGAGATTGATGATGCATACGCGAAAGTAACACGAACACAGGTCGACGCACTCAAGGAATCCATTGAGCGACTCAGAGTTATCTCTGAGTCCATTCTTGAACGGCTGAACTTTGGTGTTGCATTTAAAGCATTGAGGGTAGATGTTCGCACATCATCCATACCATCTGTAGGCTGCTATATTCCCGGAGGGACGGCAGATTATCCAAGCTCAGTACTGATGTGTGCGGTCCCAGCACTAGTGGCTGGTGTGAAGCGTATAGTAATCTGCACTCCTCCTAATGAGGATGGAAGTATCAATCCATTAACCCTTGTGGCAAGCGATCTCTGTGGAGTAGAAGAAATCTATCGAGTTGGCGGTGCTCAGGCTATAGCAGCATTAGCCTATGGGACTAAAACTATCTTGCCTGTAACGAAGATTGTTGGACCAGGTAACAAGTATGTCACTATGGCCAAACGTCTTGTGTCGAAGGATATTCCTATCGATATGCCTGCTGGACCAAGCGAGCTAGTAATCCTAGCTGATAGCTCTGCTAATCCTATGTTGCTCGCGCTTGATCTCTTATCGCAGGCAGAGCATGATGTAGATGCCAAAGTTGTTCTCGTCACAAATAGCAAGCGCCTCGCTAAACAGGTAGTTGCAATCCTAGAGGAACTGTACGGACAAATCAATCGAAGGAATTTCATCGAGCAGGCGCTCGCTAAGAATGGACTGATCTATGTCTACGAATCTCTTGAGGATGGTATCAGATTCATCAATCAATTCGCTCCAGAACATCTTATGATAATCTCAGAAGCAGCATCACAGATTAAACGGAGGATAACCTCATGTGGCTTGGTACTCATAGGATCGAACTCACCAGTTGCTGCCAGTGACTATATGCTGGGAGTCAATCATGTTCTCCCCACTAATGGATATGCCAAGGTGTTTTCAGGTCTTTCAGTGTTGGACTTTGTAACAGTGATCAATGAAGTCAAGTGCACCAAGACAGGACTTGCCCTAGCGGAACCCTATGCAACACTTCTCGCAGAGATTGAAGGATTGACGAACCACGCAAGTGCAATTCGAGGGAGGTGGGGAGAATGAAACAAGGAACTGAATACTCACCTCAAGGATATGATCCGGGAAAAGGGATGAACGAGATCGCTACTAAGTTGTCTCTAAATCCTTATGAAATTGTAAAGCTTGATGCTAATGAGAACATGTTCATCCCTCGCTCGTTCCTTCAACAGCTAATGATCAAGACTGCAAAGGAGCTTGATCCTAGATTCTATGGAATCGATGAAAAGAATGGGCTACAAAAGAGGATAGCAGCATATGAGGAAGTCTCGTTCAATGACATTCTGATTGGGGCAGGAGCGGATCAACTGATAGATCTCGTAATCAAAGCATTTGCTACGAACGGGGATAGGGTCTTCTCACTTGAACCAACCTTCTCTATGTACCAAGCATGTGCCTATAGTAATGGCATACCCTACAAAGCGATTCCGCTCACAAAGGCATTCGCTTTGGATATCGATGCGCTTCTATCTGAAATTGATGCAATGACGGGTATCTGCTTCATCTGCTCGCCAAATAATCCGACATCGAATCAGTTTGCACTACGGGATATCGAGAAAGTCTGTCAATCCTTCAAGGGTATTGTTGTCGTTGACGAAACCTATGTTGCATTCGCGGATTATTCCACGAAGGAACTGCTGAAATCATATTCGAACCTATTGATTCTGAGAAGCTTCTCAAAATCATGGGGCATCGCTGGTCTGAGATTAGGCTATCTTCTAGCAAGTGAAGGTCTCTGCGGTATTCTCAACTTGAGGTTCCAACTACCATATCCGGCATCTTCCTTTGCAATGGCTCTAGGAGAGAAACTTATCGACCTGTCCAAGTATATCAGCCTAATCACTGACAAGGTCAAGGCAGAAAGAGAATTGGTGATCAAGAAATTGAATGGTCTATCAGGCGTACGTGCGTTCCAATCGAAGACAAACTTCATTCTCTTCTCTGTACCGCGCGTTTCATCGGAGATCTCAAGATCACTCATGAAGGAGGGGATACTTGTACGAGATTTAGGGAAAGTTGGACATGTAGAGGACTGCCTAAGAATCACAGTACCTCCAAGAGAAGTGGGGGAAAGGTTCATCGAGAGGCTGGAGGCAGTGCTATGATTCGCCTTAGTGAATCTTCTAGGACGACGAAAGAAACCCAGATTGCTGTCAAAGTCGATCTTGATGGAACTGGAATCTCGTCAATCGATCTGGAACCAGTCTTCTTCAGGCACATGCTGGAAGCAATATCAACCCATAGCCTGATTGACATTGATATCACTGCAAGAGGAGACCTATCTCATCACATTGTTGAAGATACAGCCATTGTGTTGGGGAGGTGCATAAGAAAGGCAATAGATAATGGCTCATACATCCGACGATTCGGATACGCAATTGTGCCAATGGACTGTGCTCGGACGCTTGCATGTCTCGATCTTGCAAAGAGACCATACTCGATAATAGATCTCCAACTGAAGGGGGAACACATAGAGGATATGATGTCTGAGGATGTTCAACACTTCTTTGCGAGTCTAGCCCAATCACTCGAAGCTTCTATCCACTTGGTTAGTGAATGTGGAGCTAACGACCATCACAAGGTGGAGTCTGCATGCAAAGCAATGGCTCTAGCCTTGAGAGAGGGCATAGTACAGGACCTTCGAAGACAAGGAGTGCCTAGCTCGAAAGGAGTGCTTTAGAATGAAGGCGACAATTATCAGTCTAGGAGCAGGCAATCTCCTGAGTATTCAGCGAGGGTTTGAGAGAGCAGGACTGTCTATCGAGATGATATCAAGTCCAACAAACATGAAGGATACTTCCTGCATCATACTGCCAGGAGTTGGAAATTTCGGATATATTTGCGAGCAACTGGAACCGTTCAGGGATCTCATCATTGCTCATGCAAATGATGGTCTTCCACTCTTTGGCATATGTCTCGGGATGCAGTTACTGTTTGAGAGAAGCGAAGAGGGAGATGGAAAGGGATTAGGTCTCTTCGAAGGTGAATCACGGAGATTTGGTGACTCATTGATAGTCCCACACATGGGCTGGAATGGTGTTCAAATCGAGGGATCCAGTGAATTGCTTGAAAATACAGACTCTGGAACAGATTTCTATTTCATTCACTCCTACTATATACCTATCACAAATAGCCGCGAAGAGATTGGGATCACGGAATATGGAACCGATTTCGTTTCAATTATCCAGAGGGAGAACATCATTGGGACTCAATTCCATCCTGAGCGATCAGGGATTGCAGGTCGAATACTCATTGAGGACTTTGTAGAATTCCTGAGGAGGTGATTGCTCTGGAGATAATTCCTGCAATAGATTTGATGGATTCAAAGGTAGTGCGTCTGAAACAGGGGAAAACCACAGAGCGCTTCGACTATGAAATCGGAAAGAGCGCTATAGAAATTGCCAGTGAGTGGATTAGAGAAGGAGCAAAGACCCTTCATATCATTGACCTCGATAGAGCACTCGGAGTGGGTAGCAATCTTACACTTATACACAATCTGATGGAAAACCTCGACATTTCTTTTCAAATTGGAGGGGGACTAAGGAAGCCTGACGATGTCAAGGATATTCTGGATATTCCACAGACGACTGTAATGATTGGAACACTTGCACTACAAGACCCAGATGCCGTCAGTAATCTTGTCATTGACTATGGCGCAGATCGAATCATGGTAGCACTTGACTACAGAGCGGGAGTAGTGCTGACTAAAGGCTGGACGCAATCTGGAGATGTACGACTTGATAGTGCTCTAGATAGATTTCTCAGATTGGGAATAGAGAGCTTCCTTCTTACGTCTGTAGATAGGGATGGAATGCTTTGTGGTCCTGACCTAGATACGTTAGCACGTGAGGCTGGAAGAGAGGGCATTAGGATAACAGCTGCTGGAGGGATCAGTTCCCTGCCTGACATAGAACTTCTGGGAGCGACTGGAGTCGTGGCATCTGTTCTAGGCAGAGCATTGTATGAGAAGGTGTTTTCGCTTCAAGAGGCGATAGAGTTAGCACGGGAGATGGATTGTAATGGGACTTAAGAAAAGAATTATTCCATGTCTTGACATTGATGCAGGTAGGGTCGTCAAAGGGGTTAACTTCACGAGTATCAGGGATGCTGGAGACCCAATAGATCTTGCGTTGAGCTATAGAGATGAGGGTGCGGATGAGATTGTGTTTCTTGATATAACGGCATCATCTAGTAAAAGGAAGATACTCAAGGGACTAGCGAGAACGATAGCACAGGATCTGGATATTCCATTCACCGTAGGAGGCGGATTGTGGACATTTGAGGATGCTCAAGAGATACTTCACAGCGGGGCGGATAAGGTATCTCTCAATTCAGCAGCAGTATCAAATCCAAGCCTTATCACAGAGCTAGCAGACAGTTTTGGCTCTCAGTGTGTTGTCATCGCAATCGATGCCAAAAAGAATGATGGTAAGGGGTATGATGTCTATACGCATGGAGGGAGAATCAGAACTAACCGCAAAGTCCTATCATGGGTAAAAGAGGCCGCAGATTTGGGAGCAGGTGAAGTTCTCCTAACTTCTATGGATACTGATGGGACAAAAGATGGATTTGATCTACAACTGAATTGCATGATCACCAGTTCAGTGACGATACCAGTGATTGCCAGCGGAGGAGCCGGGAATCATCAACATTTCTTGGATGTCTTCGAGAAGGGAAATGTTTCAGCAGCTCTAGCTGCTTCCATCTTCCACCTGAGGGAATGCTCAATTAGGGAGCTTAAGGAGTATCTCCACGAAGCAGGAGTTGCAATACGAATATGAAAAGTGTACAGATTGAAGAACTGGATTTCCAAAAAGGGGATGGTTTGATTCCTGTCATTGTGCAAGAAGCTAGCTCGGGAGAGGTACTGACCTTGGCATATGTCAACATTGAAGCACTGAAACAGACAATAAACACGGGGTTGGCTCACTACTATCGAAGGTCCCATCGAAAGGTCATGTTGAAGGGGATCACCTCCGGAAACACACAAGCACTTGTTGAGATCCGGACTGACTGTGACAATGACGCACTAATCTTTCGTATCAACCAGAAAGGTCCTGCATGCCATCTAGGCTCAGACTCCTGTTTCCATGCGCTGCTTGAAACGAGAAGGACTCTACCCACTGAATTATAAGATGGCAAATTTCGGACAGGCTTCATGGACCCAGCCAATTATGACTTGCATATTCACTCAGACTACTCAGATGGTCTAGCCTCTGTGAGGGATATTGCCAAGAGAGCTAGTTCGGAGGGGCTCAATACGATAGCGATTTGCGATCATTTCTGGCCTTGCTTAGGTAGCAGGAAGGCTGGAGGAAAATGGATTGAGGAACGCAGAGACAAGATATGGAACCTTCGAACTGTGTTCAAGCCTTTGAGAATCCTAGATGGGGCCGAGGTTGACATCTCCTCGGATGGGTCACATGCAGAGATATCTGCTCCTTTGGATAGCTTTGATATCGTAATTGGATCTATTCACTTCAGTGCCAGTTCGACTCAATGGCGTTCGACAATTCAGAAAGCATTGAATAAATGGCACTTTGATATCCTTGCACATTGGGATGGATATCTCACTTCGTTTCGAGAGGAAGATGGTCTGGCTGTTGCTCGCGCACTTGCAGATAACGGAGTTGCAGTCGAGCTTAGTGCGCATTATGTATCACAGTACACCGAATTCTTCGAGATGGCAAGAGACGCAGGATGTGAGTTTACGCTGGGCAGTGATTCACATAGGCTGGAGTACATTGGCAAATTGGATGACCAGATACAACAAGTTCGGTCATTGAACCTTCCTTTGAAGAAAATAGATTGAGTCAAATGACCGGATTCTTACGAAGAGAAAAGAATTGATTTGATTGAACGATAATAGCTATCGTGACGGTCGTTGCTTGTCCAATAGATTCTCTCGATCGCCTTATTCCTAACCTCATCAGGTAATCTCTTGTAGACCTTCTCCCTATCCTTTAGTGACATTACTTTGACGATTCCATCGACGACATCTTGAAGGCGTCTACTCGAAGTTCCAACAGATGATACCTCAGACCCCCAATCTGTAGCATAGGCGTACATTCGGGCTCTATATGCATCCACAGCCGGAGATGCCATGACCAAGCTCCAGAGGATGACCCGAACAACCTCAGGGAGAGAGGTCAATAGATTTGTAAAGGAGGAAGTGTATTCCTCTATTTCCTCGACAGCTGTCCTGAAAGACTTCTCATAATCTGTCTCTTTGTACCCCTTCATCTCATCTCCATCATTTAGAACTAGATAGTCACTACCTTTGGCTCCGTTCGTGATAGCGAAGGCGGCCTCAACAAGCGTATGAAAGCAGCTAGGAAGTGCTGAGTCAATATCAAGAGGTTTCATCAAATTCATCTCAAGTAGTTCTTTGAAAGTCAGGGTTCTCCATGTGAAAAGAAAGATAAAACCTCATCCACTGGGATGAGGCGTTATCATCCTTCAACTCTTCTTTGTGCGTAGCAGTAGGACAATGACAACAACGGTCACGCCAATTGCGATTCCGACAATGACTACTACGAGCGCCAGATCTGGTGGAGGAGGTATGCCCGATGTTGTATCTGTCGTTGGTGTTGGTGTGGTTGAACCATTGTTCGCTACTGTCACTATATGTAGACATGAATTGATGTTGTCAGCATTATCCACCGCTTCAACATAGATTTCATGAAGTCCATCCGTATCCTCTGTAGTATCCCAGGAATGTGTGAAGGAACCTTCAGTAAGATTAGCTACGAGCGTAGAATCGATATATATCAGAACTCGTTGAATATCACTACCTGTATCTGAAGCCTCTATGGTAATTACGATCGTATCACTCACCGTCGATCCGTTCTCAGGATTGGTGATAGATACTGAGGGAAGGATTGTATCTTGTACCATATACGTGAAGTATGTGGATTCATCCATCAGATTCGTGGTTTTACCATATGTGTCATTTGCTGAAATGAAATACTCTACTACATCTCCATAGTCAAGCACAGGAATGACAGCTTGATATGTGCCAGGAGTTTGCTCGTTCATTTCTTCAATGATGAACGAACCCTCGTTTATTCGAAAATGAAGAAGTACGTCATCCAGATGAGGATCAACGACATCCACAGATATTGTGGCGTTGTCGTCGTATTCAGGATTTGTAGGATTCTGAATCAGGTTTGTGATTGTAGGAGCGGGGTCCTCATATAGATAGAAGTCGTCCAAGAGAATTTCAATTCGTCCTTCTCCTTGAGCCTCTATGTATATTCCAACGAGCCTATCAGTAGGTGCCATTCCAAATGCAGATGTATAGTCTACAACCAGCTCACGTTCTTCAACATGCCACTGTCCTTGAGTGGAATCGAGGAGAATAAAGTAGTCACTCTCACTATATCGAGAAGAACCATTGGCTAACACATACCTAAGCGAGTCCTCGGCATCTTCAAAGTAAAGTGTGATCTCCATATAGTCATTGGTCAAATTAGTAAAATCATCAATATAGTAGGCAAAGGTAAGGTAGAGCTCGGAGCTGCTATTTAGATCAATATATGCAAGTTCTTGCTGAGCATAGAGATAACTACTGCTACCCACTGTCACGTTTGCGGCTTTTGATCCAGTATAGGATGTGCTGGTGACATTCATATTTTTCCTGATATTGTGTTCAATCTCCCATGCATATGCATTTCCTCCAACTGCTCCTTCATCTTCATAGCTCATGTCATTCAGTGCAGCTGAATAAAGGCTCATATCGTCTAGTAGGAGTGTGATATTTGCTTGATACTCATCAACCCCCACACAGAATTCAATGGAACTGATAATCACTTCATTTGTCGAATTTCGTGATGTGATATCATCCCAGATGCTTCTGTTGAAATGATTCCAACTTCCAGTAGTATTGAACGCATCAGGGATGATGATGTGATAACCGGGATAGGTATACTTGAATGTGTCACCGTATCCTAGTGGATAGTATACGTAAAACTCATGTGTAGCATTCATACACTCTACGTAGACATAGGCAAACGTTTCTTCAGAGTATACAGTCCAGTCATCAATTCTCCACCAGAACTCAAATGTGTCTTGGTTCATCTCGGTGAAACGTTTGTAGAAATTGTATTCTATATCTGCATAGCTCCGATTTCCGAGAGAATAGGTAGACATGTTCATGCTATAGTCACCCTCAATTCTGGTATCACTTTGAGACAGAACTCCAGGATCATTGTTACTATATATCCCACCTCGGAAATCACCGGATGCATCGTAGGTGTCGCTCTTGTATAGCGTGGTGTTATAGAGATAGATTGTGTCTAAGAACACCTGAGCATAGTCTCGTGAGTAGCTTCTGAGATAGAAATCAAAACCCTGATACTGAACAGGAGTGACTGAGAATCCATCGATGTAATCTGCTGTGATATTTCTATCAAAGAGATGCCATTGCCCAGGTGATGCACCTATATTGAAATAGCGATTATACGAGCTGTTAGTAGAGGTGGTGCTGGAACCAAAATAGTATTGTAAATATCGCGTACCGGCACTACCTAATCTGAATTCCAACATGAAATAATCACTGCTGATGGGATTTGGGATATTCTCAATGTAGTAATAGAAGGACATAGTGAGGTTGACAGGATTGGCCCACCAAGTATAGCTTCCCTCATCCATGTTGTGTTGGGAAAAATCGCCCGTGAGTGATCTCACTTGCATAGTCAGTGAACTTGAGCCATTGGCTACTGGCCAAGGTGAACTTACTATGCTAGCGTATGAATCACTACTTACCGAGCTAGAAAGTAAAGCAGGATGATAGCTATCTGTCCACTCTTCGAATCCGGGATTCTCAAAATTGTTTGCTTTGTAATTTACTCGGTCGATGTCATACGAAGATACCTGATATCCAGTCTTTGACAGGGAAATCTGACTATCCTCGATTACTGGCGCTGCTACACTCATTAAGGTTGGTGTTAAGAATAGTATAATCAATACGATGGGTATGGTGGCTTTCGATATGGTCATCCTAGACCCTCCAATGAACAACAGAGTTGTCTGGGAATAAAAGCCTATAATGCCTTCGTTTTTTTGGGAACATGTGGAAAAGTGCACACCAGAAACCTGCAGCCAGAAGGCTTTTGTTGTACTTTGCCCTCAAATGCTCATTACATTCATGATTAGGTGGCACTAAATGACAGAGAAATTCGTATTTCCCTCCGAGGAATGGGTAGCAAAGTACTGGGAGCTCCTAAGAGCAAATGATGCCTACAAAGAGGCTGCGAAGACATGGGAAGGCGACTTCATCTTTGAGATTCAGCCAGATGGTGAGGTCATCACAGAGAAGATGGGAATGTACCTTGACCTCTGGCATGGTGAGTGCCGCGAGGCGCACATGGCTGGCCCTGATGATGATGCAGAGTATGTCTATACAGGGACTTATGCGAATTGGAAGAAATTGATCGCAGGTGAGATAGATCCCATCAAGGGTCTCATGTCACGTAAATTTGGACTTCCAAAGGGTGATATGGGCAAAGTCATGCGGGCAACAAAAGCGGCCGCAGAACTAGTTTCAACAGCGCAGCGAGTCCCGACCAAGTATTTCGATGAGTAACAATGAAGATAGATCTTTGAATCAATCTTCATGCTAGTGATTATAGGCGTTATTGATGGGATAAAGGTTGTAGTTATTGTCATCTTCCTCCAGCGTTGAGGCTGAGAGCCATGAAATGACGCATTTAAATCCTCCAAGATACTAGAGAAGTAGCATGACATCCCTACATACAGAGGTGTGCGATCTCCTCGGGATCAAGCATCCAATACTACAAGGTGGCATGGGTCCGTATAAGACAGAGTCCCTGGCGATTGCGGTCGCTAATGCTGGAGCGTTGGGCATCATCAGCAGTATTGGGATGGCTGCTACCCTTCTACCAGATGCAGCACCAGTAGATGCGATAAGGTTGTTCGGGACAGACCCTCCGAGAGTCATCCTGAGGAAATCGATTGAGAATGTGGCAAAGTCAGTCCAGCAGAAGAATGGAGTATTTGGAGTCAATGTTCCGGTTGCTGCGGAGTTCATACTGGCGTCGCAGATGTTTGTGGAAGAGACCTTGGAAGCTAGAAAGGCGGATTCAGATGTTGAACGTTCACTGAGAGTAATTGTTACTTCAGCAGGCAATCCCAAACCATGGGCGGAAGTCAAGAAGCATGGACTCACTTGGATCCATGTGGTTCCTTCAGTATACCACGCCAAGAAAGCAGAGGCGGCAGGAGCAGATATCATAGTGGCTTCAGGACATGAAGGAGGCGCTCATGTATCATGGGACCCGGTCCACTCAATGGTCCTTGTACCAGCAGTTGCGAAGGCAGTCAAGGTTCCAGTCGTAGCAGCTGGAGGTTTCTGTGACGGAGCAACCCTTGCTGCAGCACTGACCCTCGGTGCAAAAGGCATCCAGATGGGAACACGTCTCATAGCGACCCAAGAGAGCGACTTTGAACCAATCTGGAAACAGGCAATTATCGATAGGGATGAGAGGCAGACGTTGACGGGGAGGGGTCTCTTTGGTCCAATGAGATTCGTGCGGAATCAGAGAGCCGAGAGTATCGTAGAGAAGACTCTAGAAGATGTACCACGCTTCTATCTTGGAGAGCCTGTTGAATCGAATGAGGATATTCTAACACTTGAGCGTGATGGATTTGAGGACCTTATTGATGCGAAATCTGAAACGGCATTGATGTTCGGTGGTGAATGTGTAGGTCGAATCAATGATCTACCGACGGTCGGAGAGATAATTGAGAGAATCATCTCAGAAGCAGTAGAGTCAATCCATAGAGCATCAGGTCTTCTTGGATGAGATATGATAAGAATAATATGAAGAAAAAGAGAGAAGGAGTGCTGCATCAAAGATTCCTGATGCAATACTCCCTCGAATTATTACTTCTTGCGTCTACGGCAAGCAACTACAATGACAATTAACGCTAGGACTCCAAGGAGAATGAGGAGCAGAGTCATATTGTCAATAGGCAATCCAGGGATGAGCGGAGCTGCACCGACCTCGAAAATTCCACTCGTAGTGGTCCAAGTGCCAATCGTGCTCTCCATATAGATTGTATAGGTGTAGTTGCCACTCTCACTTGGAGTCCAAGTATAAGAGTAGATATCACCTGAAGCTGACATCGAATGGTTTGTACCATCTATCTCTAGGAGAACTTGGTTGATACCAAGAAGATGGGTGACATTCAAGGAGATATCAACTTCCTGTGTGGCTACACCAGGATTCGGATCGAAGACCAAACCATTCCATTCAGGAATAGAAGACAAAGCTTCGTACTTGAAGGCCTGATTTGTCCATTCGCCCCATACTCCTGTACCATCACACAATCGTACTCGCCAGAAGTACTCGGTGGCATTAACCAACGCAGTTCCATCATAGACAACTTCAGTCTGAAGGTTAACGAATCCCAGATGGAGATCTAATCCACGGGTATCATTATCAGCAGTATTGGAAGAGCTAAGAGTCAGGTTAAATGCCCGATAACCTCCTTCACCTAGGCTACGATACACCGTGAATCCGCCAGAGGTCATGTTACCCCACTGGATATCGATAAGCAGATTGTGTTCACCAGCGTAAACAAAGGGAGTTGCTAGCTTCAGTACTGCAATCCGTCCAGTGTTTCTGATAGTATACAGTGCACTTTCAATTACAGTGGTTGGGATCATTCCGCCAAAGTTTGAATCCATATTCGTGTGGCTCATGGCGCCTTCATGAGGCGTTTCCACCATGCGGACAAGGAAGTCTTCAAACACCGCATCATTTGCGGTTGACATCGGGAAGTATAGTGTGTCAATAATACCAGTCTGGGTAACGAGAGATTTATTGTAGAGTTGCTGATACCTTCCACTTTCACCATTATCGGTGGCAAATGGGTAGAGATTCGAAACTATATCATTGAATTCCATTACTGGAACACTCGCAAATTCGATCCTAAAGCCTTGAGTTCGGTTATACACCCAATCTGCGGTTTGAGAATAGTATGCCCCAGCTCCAACGGTATATGCTACCGATGCGGTATCAGCAATTGATGAAGTAACTGGAGAATAGAACTCGTCACCTGTGCTGTTCGTGAATCTTATTTCAATGATAAGGCTACGCAAACCATTCAAGACGAAGGAATTCTCAACATCGAATTCCATCCAGGAGTCTCTTACAATTGCATGATAGACATCTCTGTCCAAGACACTTGTGACCCTTTCGTCTTCGTAGTTTGCATCAAAATCAGAGTTGAGATCAGCACTAGATTCATGATTCACCAGATTGATTTTGAGGTTCTCGAAGGTTGCAGTTCCACTAATACCTGCTACTCTGAAGTAGAGCTTGTCAATAAGTCCACCCTGTGAGAACATCGTAGCTTCGTACTTTATCTGATACCTAATTTCACCATTAGTGGCCCATGGTCGTATATTGGTACCTGTACTGCTGGTGTATACGGTGTAGACCTCGCCTCTTGAATCCTCAAAGAGAAGGGTGTCATTAAAGAACTCATTGTTCCAAACCTGTACTTCGTAGTCCCTCTGAGCTGCTCCGGCTCCAGATCCAAGGAATTCCCATCCTAATGTGGGAGTATCATTCTGAATATAATCGATGTGTGGTGCCTCCGAATATCCTTCTACTGTCAAACCATCAGCTTCTGGGGTGGCATAGGTAATTAGCAAGTAAGTAGAGTTGGTTTGTGCATTGTCTTTCTCGACAAAGTACTTCCATGTTTCTTCAAGACCGGTTTCCTCAACTTGCTTCAATACCAGCGATAACACTCGATCACCACTGTAGGTAGCAGTCACTTCTTCAGTGACATCGAATTGGTACCAATTGTTAACTTGGATTAGGTCTTCACCCAGAGGTGCGTCGATGACATCCACGGGCGCAGCATCAAACTCAGGTTGTGTCAACCATGTAATGGTTTCTTCGCTCCATGTGTCGTTGGCTGAATAGTATAGTCCTATTGGTTCTCCAGTTGTCTCATTCCATTCAGCTTGACAATAAAGATTCAGAGTTGCGCTAACAATTCCAATGTCATTTTGAAGGTGAGACAAATCGTACTTCACCCAAGACCTAGCCCATCCATCTGTTTCTTCCAAACCTACCCAAAGACCACCATTGTAGATGTTTGGATCGTAATTAGTAGCATTGTGATTTGAAAGAACTGATTCATCTTCAAACACATTGACTCTCATTTCTACAGGGGGACCCTGCATTGCAGTACTATGCCCATTCGTTGGCATTGCAGTCATTGTTTCGAACTGCGATGCGATTGGAAGTATGGGTGCAGCAAGCAAGAAAATCAGCAATGAGCAGAAGATTCCTGAAATTATCTTATTTCTCATGTTTGTAGTCTCCTCTCCGAATCTACTCAAGACTAAAGCTATAAAATAGACTCAGCGTGCGGCTTTCTGTACATTGCATTTTTTGCTAATAATGTTTTGCCAGACGCACATTTTTCCTAGCTACCTTTTTTGGATAGGATGCCAACCTCTGGCAACATTTCACTCGTCAGCACAAATAAGAGGGAGAACTACTAACATCTATTGAGTAGGTCAGATGTTTCTGGCGGACAGGAAGGTAGTGCTTGCAATGGTATGGTGGTTCTTTGTACCGAAGATGGTCTTCGGAGAGGATGCTCTAAGTGAACTGGAATTGGTGAAAGGAGAGAAAGGTATCATCATCACTGACGAAGTGATTGACGGATTTGGATTCCCAGAGAAGGTACGGAAGATCCTTGAGGGAAATGGATGGCAAGTTAAGGTATGGAAGGATGCTGAGCCAGATCCAAGAGTAGCAGTGGTAAAGAGTGCGGCTAAAGCGATGCAGGAGTTCGAGGCTGACACGATTATCGCGATAGGAGGAGGAAGTGTTATGGATACTGCGAAGGCCGCATGGGTTTTGTATGCAAAGCCTGAGATGAGTCTTGAGGCACTCTCGCCCTTCGACACTCTAGGACTTAAGGAGAAAGCCTCCTTGATTTGTATACCAACCACCGCCGGTACTGGGTCAGAAGCTACTCGGGCTATCGTCGTGAGAGAGGATGAGTCTGGAAGGAAGTTCGCAACTACCAATCCAGAGCTAATGGCTGATATGGCAATCCTAGAGCCAACCTTTGTGAAGGATTTACCAATGATATTGACTGCGAATACCGGGCTCGATGCGCTAACGCATGCGGTTGAAGGGTATACATCTGTATGGAAGAATGATTTCTCTGATGCTGTCACGATGAAGGCTGTACAGATAGTGTTCGAATGGTTGCCAAAATCAATGGAGAACCTGAATGATTTAGAGGCTAGGGAGAAGATGCTAGTGGCAGCAGCCCTCGCAGGAATGTCGTTTAGCAACTCGCAGGTCTGTCTTGCTCATTCATTGGGGCACAGCTTGGGCTCAGTCCTTCGTGTACAACACGGTATGGCGGTTGGGATGGCTCTACCATACACAATTGAGTTCATTGCACATGATAACCCTGATAGTGCAAAGCACTACTGGGAACTGGGCAGATTGATAGGAATAGATGAGAGGGATCATGCCAAGGCGGCAAGATTATTCGCAAAGAAGATTCGCGAGTTGCAAGACCAAGTTGGATTCCCAAGAAGCTTGAAGGCAGCTGGAATCAAGAAGGAGGCATTTGATAATGGTCTCGAAACCCTTGTGGACTTCGCCATGATGGACTCTAGTATCACGATGACTCCCAGATCAATTGAGGCTGCTGAGATCAAGAAGATCTATGAATACATGTATGAAGGAAAGGAAATCGACTTTTAGGTGGGAGCACTGATGGTTGTAGGATACAGAGGGAAGCTCTTGAAGGTGAACCTTACTTCAGGAGAGATAGGTGAGGAATCAATAGAGGAGAGCTACCTGCGGCTGTTTCTCGGAGGAGCAGGACTGGCTACACGATTGCTGTACGACATGGTGGACGGGAAAACAGAGCCCTTGGGTCCGGACAATCCGTTACTCATCATGACAGGTCCATTCACAGGCACCATGGTCCCGACAGGTAGCAAGACCACCTTCTGCGCAAGATCGCCATATACAGGGATACTAGGCTATAGTACTGTGGGAGGCCACTTTGGCGCAGATCTCAGATTCGCAGGATATGATGGTATCCACTTTCAGGGACAGTCTCCAGCACCTAAGTATCTCCTTATCGAAGATGAGAAGGTTCAACTTGTCGATGCGAATCATCTCTGGGGAAAAGATACGGAAGAAACTTGGGATATTCTGAAGGAAGAAACAGGCCACAAGCTTGCAGGGATTGCACGAATCGGGATTGCTGGAGAGAATCTTGTAAAATATGCCAGTGTCATTGTAGACTACCATCGTGCTGCAGGTCGTACTGGTGTGGGTGCAGTGATGGGTTCAAAGAAGCTAAAGGCAATCGTTGTGAAAGGAACTGATAGAAAGATTCCAGCTCATGATTCCGAAACATTGACAACCTACTCCAATGAGCTCAAAGAGGACTATATCGAAGACCCATCTGTTCGAATGTACTCGGATCTCGGCACGGCAGGATTTGTCGATATGGCAAGTCTCATGTACGGATCGCTTCCCGCAGGCTATTACACGGTCTCTGATTTCGACTCATACAACCTTAGTGGGACGACAGTCAGAGAAACAATCTTGGTAGGAAAGAAAGCTTGCTTCCGTTGTCCCATCGGATGCGGGAGAGTGGTCGAGGTAAAAGAGGGAAAATATGCTTCTGAACCTTTCAAGGGACCTGAGCTTGAAGTGACTGGCACAATGGGTACACTGATTCTAAACAATGACTTAGAGGCTTTACAGCATCTTACAAAGAAGCTCGATCTCGTAGGCTTCGATACGATCTCAGGTGGCAATACGATAGCATTCGTCTACTATCTCTACAGCGAAGGAATCATCTCATCATCAGAACTAGATGGTATCGCTCCAAAATGGGGAGATGTAGAGGCAGCGAGTACGTTGATTGACAAGATTGCCACACGAGAGGGTATCGGCGACCTTCTAGCAGAAGGGACCGTAGCTGTTGGAAAGCAGTTCAATGTTGAGCATCTTGCAGTTCAAACACACGGCATGGAATTCCCACAGCATGATCCACGGGGCTTCTCGGGACTTGCCGTTGGATATGCGACATCTCCTCGCGGAGCATGTCATATGGCAGCGGACATGTATAATGTCCAGATGGGACAGACAAACGAGGACATGGAGATTGAGAGCGTCGACCGATTCGCGGATGAGGCTGTGATTGTCGCGAAGCACCAGAATTTCAGGTGCATAACGAATTCGGTCGGCATATGCAATTTCGTCCCAATTAAGGGAGGAGAGATGGCTCGGCTCCTCAAGCTAGTTACTGGGTGGGACTATTCAGTTGAGGAACTAAAGACGACAGGTGAGAGGATATTCACACTCATGAGAATGCTGAACCTGAAATTGGGGTATGATGTCAGGAACGAGAGGCTACCTGAATTGATACAACGCCCACTCGAAGGTGCCACAGAGGAACATGTGCCGAATCTAGAGGAGCAGCTTGATACATGGTACAAGTTCAGAGGTTGGGATAGACAAACTGGAAGACCACCAAAGGAGATCCTTGAGAGGTTAGGACTAGGCGATCTTCAATAGACCTTAGAAAGTAGGAAGATCACGAATGATTTCCTTGAGAAGATTATAGAGGATTCCAACATCAGCTATCTTCAACTTCTCGTCGGGCGAATGAGGATTCTTCAGAGAGGGACCGATAGAGACCATCTTCAGACCAGGAATCCCTGCTCCAAGAATACCACACTCAAGACCAGCATGGATCGCTTCGACCTTTACTGTTGACCCTAGCATCTGCTCGTATTTCTCCTTGATGAACTTCAGGAACTTACTAGTTGGATCCGGAGCCCAGCCAGGATATGCAGGACTTTGCTCAACTTCCCATCCATAAGACTCTCCAATGTATCGAATTTCCCTTCGCTTAACCTCAAGTTCAGAATCTAGATTGCTACGTGTTGACATCTGTAGTCGGATACCCTCTTCAGTTGTGGTTATCACAGCAACGTTGTTTGATGTTTCAACAAGCCCTGCTACCGCAGGAGAGAACTTCAATGCGCCATGGGGTAGAATATGGAATGTTCGAATGATCTTGCTTGATTCTTCTGAGTTGAACGAATGATTTGCTGTGCTCTTGCTCCAATTGATGGTCAAATCTGGTTCGATTGGCATTTCTCCACCGAGATAATATGACTCAATGTCATTCTTCTTGGCACTTAGTATCTCATGAGCTTTGTTCAGGTTGTCAGAATGAATTCCAAATGTTACTGATGAGGATCTTGGGATAGCATTTCTCTTCCCACCACCATTCCACTCTGCTATGAGAATGGGCATCTCATCCAGAAGCGATGATAGCAATCTCGCTGCGACTTTATTCGCATTCCCACGAGGAAGGTGGATGTCAACCCCTGAGTGCCCTCCAAGGAATCCATCCACCGAGAGAGTGAAGAACTTGAAATCAGAGGGAGAAGGCACCTTAGTAAGGGACTTTGAGAAAACAGTATCGCCGCCGCCAGCAGAGCCTATCGTTATTACTCCTAGATCTTCGGAATCGATATTGATGAGCATCTTGCTTTCAATACCCATTTGTGCTGGATCTAGTGCAAAGGCCCCCGTCAATCCAGTTTCCTCATCCACAGTAGCTAGAACCTCGATAGGACCGTGAGCAACCTCAGGGTCAAGCAGTAATGCAAACGCCAATGACATGCCAATCCCATTGTCTGCACCGAGGGTCGTTTCATCAGCATCGACCCACTCGCCGTTATCTTGAATTTGAACAGGTATTGGATCTGTATCGAAGTTAAAGCCATCTTTCCTATCAGTTTCACAGACCATGTCAAGATGTCCTTGAAGGAGAATACTTGGTTTAGAGTCCATACCAGCTGTAGCCGATTTCTTCACAAGGATGTTCCCTGCGCTATCCTCTTTTATTGACAGTTCGATATTCCTGATCCCAGCTTCATGGCTAAGAAAGTCCTTCAATACTCGACGAATCCTCTCTTCCTTCTTCGAACAACGAGGCGTCTTCGTGAATACATTCTCAAATATAGCCCAAACGAGTTTTGGCTCAAGATGCTCTAGCACCATAGTGGGAACCTCAGAAGGTCAAGAATAGAGTCCGTCTATAAGCGTTTGTTATTAGACACTATGAACTGGGAATACATTTTTCATTAGGCGATGCATTCTGTTTAATGCATTCGCGTGTTTTAGAGGTGTTCATGATGTTCTTTGACCCAAACATCACCTTAGTATTTCGAGATTTGCTCCCTTGGGCAGGAGAATTGTTTCGAGTCATCACTGAACTAGGTTCAGAATATTTCTACATAGGACTGATACTAGTAGGATTCTGGACATTCAAGAAACGAGAATCAATCATCCTTGCCATAGTATTGTTGATTGGATTTGTGTCCAATTACATACTAAAGACGATGATAGCCAATCCTAGACCAGATCCATCATATTGGTACCCTGGTGTAGAGGAAGTGAACTATTCAACTCCGAGTAATCATGCTCAACTTGCTGCTACATTGTACTCCTGGTTCTCACTTAAGATACGAACTTGGTGGATGCTCTTGATTTCAATTATCCTTCCATTCCTGATTGGAATCTCCAGAATATACCTTGGAGTGCACTATTTAGAAGATGTGATTCTAGGCTGGGCGGTGGGGATTGGAGTGGCTATCCTTCTATTCTATCTTCAGGAACCATTGGCAAATCAATTCACGAAATACAAAGAGGAGTATCTTTACACAAGTATGTTCTTTCTTGGATTGATTCTTACAATTCTCCTGACATATGTATTCTTGCCACCTTCTGATGATAACTTTGGTTCCACTGGCGGCTTGATAATGGGAGCGGCAGTAGGCCTCTATCTTGAAAAGCGGTATGTTAACTTTGATGTCGAACCCAATAGTGGACAAAAGTGGAGATTGGTTCTTCGAGCGCTATTAGGGCTAATTTTTGTGGTGTTGCTGCTTTTTGGATTGGGACCATTGCTGCCTTCTGAAGAAATCTGGCTTAGAACGCTGCGATATACAATAGTGGTCATTTTTGGTGTATTCCTCTGGCCTCTTATATTCAAGAAAATAGGTCTCTAAGGAACGTGGGGGACTTATCCCTCACATTCCAATCTTTTTGAATTCCTTTGTTACTAAATCCCATATTAGTTCAGGATTCTCGCACGCAATGGTTGTTCCTTGATTTGCCAAATAGCTCCATGCAAAGATTGAGTCAACATCCAATGCAACAAATGCAGGCACCAAGGATGCAATCTCTTCCTCTTCACCCTTGGATACCTTAAACATTTGAATCCATAGCTGGCTCTTCTTGTTGAACTCCTTCGCGACCTTGACTGTTCTTGTAGCTGCCTCTAACGCCCATTTGCGATCCCTTCCAAAGACATGATAATAGGGGTCAGTTGAGAAGACATCGACCTGAGGAATAGAAGCA
Source organism: Candidatus Thorarchaeota archaeon (assembly GCA_048884965.1). Classification (GTDB taxonomy): domain Archaea; phylum Asgardarchaeota; class Thorarchaeia; order Thorarchaeales; family Thorarchaeaceae; genus MP5-2226. The sequence continues at coordinate 191,152 of JBHLQH010000002.1, forward strand.
ATACGTTCCCAATCGGGGGTTCCAAAGCCAACAAGATCCAAAGGGATGATACAGACTGTAATCTCAGTTTGAGGTCTTGCATCTTTGATTGTTCTGCAACAATCTAGAAGGAAATCATGCATAGAATCCTTGCGAAATTCCTTAACCGGAGTAGAATACTCCTTTGGCATCGAAGTTCCATATATCTCTGAATATTTCGATTGACATACCTCGCAGGTACAAGTGTATTCACTCTCGTCAAAAAGGGGAAAATAATGGGGCTCATCTAAGAAGACACCATCTGGTGAGGCATCGTGTACTAGATTTCTTATATTCTCGAAAAGGTACTCTCTGAACTCCACTCGGTTGATACATGCGCCAGGTACTGATTCCATTGATTCAGCGGTGATTTGACGATATCTGTGATTCTGGTGAAGGAACATGGAGGGAGGCTCGCCACCAAAAACGCCACCAAATGCCCAGAAGTTCACAATCGCCTTAAGACCAACATCTTTCGCAGTTTCGATAATCTCGATAAGATTGGGATACCAATAGTTCAAGTCATCTTCTGATGCCGCTATCACTACTGCATTACAGTTGTTCTTCAGCATATCCTCAAAATCAGATCGAGCGTGTTTCGGTTGTTTTGAATGATGCCATGCAAATCCTAGTTCCACTTTTGCTCCACTCATATTTCAGGGTGCAAAACTAGCACAAGTATCGTTCGTTTTTGGTTTCACGACAGATTCAATAGTCACGCAGCAGAGGGAAGAATGGTGATTTCGCTTGGTTGAGAAGTATAGTACTCCGCTAACTAGTCCGATGTATCCAAAGCCACCCTACCATTACAAAGACGCAGAGCTCTTTCTATCATTATTCTACCCTCCAGAGGAAACAATTGAGGCACTCCTACCGGTACCGCTCAGACCATCACAGATGCCTCTTGCGGCTCTTATGATCGGTAAGATGCCCTGTGTTGAGGCGGGAACATTCACAGAGGCAGGATTGCTGGTTCAATGCATGTTTGACAACCCAGAATCAGGAGAAGAAGAAGTAGGAGTATATTTCTCACATAATTATGTAGATACAGATGTCGCACTCGTATCAGGACGAGAAATCTGGGGATACCCTAGGAAGCTTGCCTCAATCACTATGGATTGGAAAGGGGATATACTCACTGCAAAAGTGGTACGAGATAATATCACCATACTAAAGGCCATATGCGAGTTCAATGATGAAGGTGCTTGGATTGATAGCGGACCAAACATAAACTTGAAACTAATACCCAACATCACGGGGGAGAATTTCGATATTGCTGTCCTCACTGCCGCATATCTGGAGTACGATGTGAAGAATGGAAGATCAGGCGATGTCGAAATCGAGATTCAAAGTGGACCAAGAGATAATTTTGATGTGGTCAAGATAGAAAGCACCATGATTGGATTATACTTTGACTGCGATATCAGACTTCCAGAAGGAAAAGCTATCACACAGTTTGAGGTCTAAAGGTACTTTGTAGCCTCAATCTGTGCGAGCTTGATTCCCGCACTACGAGAATAGTTCCGATAGATGATGTAGCAGACTGCCATGAATGCAGGTGCAGCAAGGTATGAGAGGAGGGGATTGAGGAAGATACCTACCAAGAGCACAGCAAATACACCAGCAAATCCAAGAATCATCGGTAGAAATTGTGCCCGTAGTATCGACCAGCCAGTGATGGGCATTCGTACTGCAGATCCTCGTTGTCTAGTGATATTTCGTTCTGCCTTAAAGTCACCTCCCATGGCAGCAGCGTTCGCAGCTACAGCTCCTGATGCTAGGGTCAGAAAGATTATCGATGCCACCATTGCAGGTAGATAGATGACCAAATCAGGAGAGATGATAGCGATAATGACTGACATTACGATACTGGCAGCTAGACTGAATGGAACAGCACTAAGAGCCTTGCCTTTGACATAGTCCTGCATGTTGGTCGCCGCTAGTTGTAGCGTCATCAGGTTCTTTCCTTCATATACAGTTTCATAGCCAGCAAAGAATAGTCCATAGGATGTTGCAAAAGGGATGAGGGCGGCAACGATGAAGTAGCTTGTAAATCCAAAAGCTTCCTCTCCAGCAATGAACACCGGTAGGATAAGCCAGATGATGTATCGAATCGGACCAATGAGATACTGAGTGAATACACGCGCTTCTCGTCTAATGGATGCGATGTTATACCATAGGGATACACTGACAGTATTGTTGAACGTGAGCCATTTGAAGGGTTGAGGATCCCATCTTCGTTCACCTATCTTCACCTCGACCTTAGAGGACCGCTTTGATCCGCTTGCCATCCATCCACTATAGTGTGCTTCCTCACTAACCAACGCAGTGGCATAGACAAGAGAAAAGGCAATTGCTGCATAAATGAGTGGAACGATCACATCGAAGAAAGTGAATGGAGCACCAATCAGGGTGCCGAGGGTCAGCACACTTACTGCGTATCCAGGGGTGAGATTTGATGAGAGACCAAGCATGTTAGCAATCTCGAAGAAGAATCCAAAGATTTCTCCAGATTGGTCGGTATAAATCGAGATGTACCAGAAAGTGCCTGCAAGGATGCCAAGGCTTGACATGATAGCATATCCAACCTGCTTCAGCATTCTACGTCCAGCAAGAATTCTAGAGAATATGAGCCCCAGTAGCCCACCAAGTGAAACGCCTAGAGCGACTAAAATCAACATGAGAATGAGAAAGAGCGGAGCAGATAGAAACGCGAATGGATAAGGCGAAACAATGCTGAATCCGATGAATATCGGTGTACCTATGACGAGCCAAATAATCGAGTTATAGAGGATGATGATAATTGTCTTCTCCAAGAAGAGGGTTCTCAAGGCGATTGGCATTGTCATCAGGTATTCCATACGTTCGCTATTTCCAACGGTCGTAGCAGAAACCATTATTGATCCAAGAAAACCAAACAGCATGAGTGCATTGAAGATGGTAGCACCCAATCCTAGCCCACCTTCTGCTTGAAGTACCTCTTCTACGAATGGCCAAATAATAGGTCCAAGAATGACAATAGCCCAAATGATTGCTACAGCTACAATTACTCCTGCAATGGGACCGATGAGTCTCCGAATGATGTGTTTTTGCTCGGTTCTTTTTCCCTTTCCGCCCCGTAATCGAAATGTCTGAGATAAGTCCTGCCGAAGAAGGACAAGAAGATCATTCATACTCAATTTGAAGCACCTGTGTCCTCCAGAAACTTAGCGATAAGTTGCATGTCAGGCCCGCCGGTCAAATCAAGGAATATATCCTCGAGACTTGCGTGTCCCTTTGCCTTTTGTCTCAGTTCTACCATCGTTCCTTCAGCAATCAGATTGCCATCATTGATGATACCAATTCTGTCGCACATCTGCTCAGCAATCTCTAATACATGGGTAGACATGAGAATCGTAGCTCCGCGGCTACGAAGACCATTGAGAATCTCTTTGATTGTAGCGGCTCCACGGGGATCAATCCCAGCTTGCACCTCATCGAGGATTAAGACCTTTGGATTGTGAATTAGCGCTGCAACCAGACCGATCTTCCTAGACATACCCTTTGAATAGGTTTCGATCAAGTCGTCACTAGCATCCCTGATGTCAAGAAGTGTCAGCAGCTCTTCTATGTCCTCCTCGCGTGCACTACCTCGTGGAATCTTCCAAATATCAGCAACATAGTTTACATATTCCCAACCTGTTAGACGCTCAGGAAGGACAGGCTCTTCTGGCACGTATCCCATCACTCTCTTTGCATCAACGATGTTTGTACGAATATCATTGCCCATTATACGAGCAGAACCCTCCGTGGGTCGAAGCAGACCTAGAAGCATCCTCATGGTTGTTGACTTGCCAGAGCCATTGGGACCAAGGAGACCATAGATCTCTCCAGATTTCACTGTGAAGGAGAGTTCATTTACTGCAGTAAAGTCACTGAATTTCTTAACCAGTCCAAGAGCCTCAATCATCGATGTTCATCTTCGGGTAAAAGTGAGAGGATTTAATCGTTAGCTTTAGTGCGTGAATGTAATAATAGCAAAGCGAAAGTAATTAAAACAGACCAAAAGCCCAAGAAACCATGCCACTCGAAACATGGAGGCTCCTTGATATCGGGCCTATCGAACCACTATATACGCAAATCATCTATGATGTAATCGCGCAGGGAATTACTGAAGGAATTTCAGAGAATACACTCATTATATGTTGGCCATCATCGCCTCTGGTGAGTCTTGGGTATTTCCAAGAAACAGACAAGGATATCGACTTGGAATTCTGTCGAGAGAACAATATCGTTGTTACACGTCGCGTTGTGGGGGGTGGCGGAGTCTATCTTGACGGAGAGCAAATGTTCTACCAGATCGTCCATAGGAAGGATAGTCCGGCTTCTGTCATTGATATCAGCAAATACTATAGGAAATTCCTAGAGGCTCCGGTACGGGCCTATCAAAACCTAGGAATCGATTGCGAGTTCAAACCAGTAAATGATATTCAGACTGCGAATGGACAGAAGATCTCAGGCAATGGAGCAGCTGATGTAGGGGATGCGCGTATCCTCGTTGGTAACTTGATCTTCGACTTCAACTATGACATGATGGTGAAGGTTCTAAGAGTACCAGATGAGAAGTTCAGGGATAAGTTGGCACAGGGATTGCGAATGCGGATGTCAACGATAAAGCGGGAGATTGGAACGATGCCTGATAGAGAGGAAGTGAAGCAAGACCTTCTTCGACTCTACAAGGAAACCCTCGATATCGACTTGAAGGAGGGAAGTCTGACTGAGTGGGAAAAGAGCCGGATGGCAGAGTTGAAGGGTAAATATCTCTCTGACGAATGGCTGCATTGGCGCAGTGGTGGACGAATCGACGCTCGGACTGTCAGACTCACAGCTACATCTATCATGGGTACAGCCAATCATAAGGCGCCCGGTGGGCTTATTCGAGTCACCCAGACTGTCGACCATGGGAAGATCACTGAGATCGTTATCTCTGGAGATTTCTTCATGTATCCATCCGACACCATTAGGAAGCTTGAGGAGAATCTCATTGGTGCCTCCGTTGAAGGGAGCGATATCATTGAGAGGGTGAAGAAGACCTATCAGGAATATGGTATCGATTCTCCTGGTGTGACCCCCGAGGACTTCGAAACTGTCATCAAGCTCTCGTTGGAACAGAAATAGTAGCAGGTATAAACGGATAAATCATGGACAGTATCAAGTTCTTGAGAGGAATCCTCATTGACAGTTGATAGACCGTTCAGAGTATTCGCACCCGGAAGAGTGTGTCTATTTGGAGAACACAGTGATTATCTGGGTCTCGACGTCATACCAGCCGCAATAGACCTGGGTATAGAGATAGTCGCACATCCGAGGGATGATGATTTAATCATCGTCGATTACACGGATCTGGGAGCAATGGATGAATTCCCTATCGATACACTCCTAGAGCACCGACATGATCGGGATTATCTACGAAGTGCGTTCAATGTAGCAAAAGATCTAGATATGGTACCATCGAGGGGGTGGGATGTACGAGTTTCAGGGAATATCCCTATTGCGGGGGGTCTCTCTTCATCATCCGCCCTCTCTGTGGCTTCAGTAATCCTTGCAACGCACATGGGAGGTGCCGAGCTCAGACCGATAGATATCGTTCGATTGGCATATGAAACAGAGGTCGAGAGATTCGGAGAGAGTGGAGGAATGATGGATCATTACGCATCCTCCTTCGGAGGTGTGGTCCATGTTTCAATGGGATTAGACCAGAAAGTTACAAGATTGCCCGCGGAGCTGAAAGGTATCGTTATTGGCGACTCTCAACAGAAGAAGCAAGATACGGTTGGAGACCTTAGAGAGATCAGAAAGACCGTCGAAGCTGGTTATGGGGAGATTAGAAGGAAGCTCCCAGAGTTCGACCCCAGAACGACGCAAATACAGCGAGTCTATGGATTACAGCAGTCAAGACCAAACAATACAGTCATGATGGCAGAGGCATCACTCAGGAATCGAGATCTAACAGCAGAAGCATTCCAGCTACTGAAGAAGAAGCATCCAAATGAGCAGAAGATAGGAGAATTGCTGAATGAACACCATTCACTTCTACGATACAACTTTGCTCGTTCGACTCCAAAGATAGACATGATGATTGATGCTGCAATGAAAGCAGGTGCCTTGGGTTGCAAAGTTAATGGAAGTGGAGGTGGCGGGACGATGCTTGCCTACTCGCCGGGGGCTGAAGAAGAGGTTTCAGAAGCTATAAGGTCAGCGGGAGGAGTCCCCCATAAGATAGAGATAGGTCAGGGAGCATCCCTGACCATACTGCGTGAATGACCTATGCGCCTTCAGCGAGCTCTTTCATCTTCGCTTCGACGATATCAAGAATCTCTCCCTTGAGCTTTCTTCCATCCGAGATGAGCTTCTCAACTTCAACAGCAGTCTTCTCAACGAAGTCCTTGCTCTTGATATTGCCAAGATTGATACGCACGTTCAGTGCGGCACCTTCAATTGCAGCCATTAACGCATGAGCTGCAACACCGGCATCAGTGATTGCATTTGGATTCCCTTTCTCAGCGGCGACCTTTGCATGGGTCATCGCACTATAGGAATGACGCATAGTCTCAAGGGGTATTGATGCAGCTTTGATAGTGGCGTCCTCGATTGCTTCAGCTTTCTTCTTCTTATCAGCATCCGTTTCCTCTGGTAGCTTGAACAGTGCCATAACCTCATCGAACGCGGCTGAATCGGTTTCTACCAGTCCCATTAGAACTCCACGATCATTCTCAGCTGCATGACGATGCTCAATCATTTCGTCCTTGATTGCAGCGAATCGCCTTCCAGAGAGCGAGAGACCTGTGACCATACAGACAAGTGCAGCACCGTATGAGCCTATGGCAGCTGCTACGCTCCCACCGCCTGGAGTTGCACGGGCTCTTCGTATCTCATCACCAAACTCTATAACAGACATCTCTGTGAAGGTCTTCTTCGTGGGGTCTTCGGAACCACCCAAGTAGTACAAGTCAAGAATCATGCTTTCATCAAGTTTCTCTGGTTGAAGATAGTACTTTAGAGCGTCAATCAATGCGAAGAGTGGTACCATACCAACGATCTCAGTTTCAATGACTGTTGCCCCGAATCGTCGTGCTTCGTTACGCACAACTTCAAGGACTTGATGTATCTTTGTTCGCTTCGGATGTGTGAGGTTAAGTGAAACTTGAGCACAATTCTTGTCAGGCAACTCAAGCCCAATCCCTTGGACATTAACAAACCCACCAGTTGTACCTCGAACAGCATCAGCACAGACCTGAGCGACCTTCACATCGGTTGTGCTTAGGTTGAAATTAATGGCGATAAGGAAATTGCGAGCGCCTGTAGCTGTTGCGCCAGCAGTAGGATGAATCTTCTTTGGACCATAATCAGGATCCTTCGCGGGGTCCTTGCCGATTAGCTCTTTGAGTCCTTCGAACTCACCTTCTCGGATGTTTGGAAGGTCGACTCTCTCCGGACGCGTTGCAGCCTTCGAGTAGAGATACACAGGAACGTTGCATTTGTTGGAGAACTCCTCAGCGAATTCCTTGGATATCTCGATACATTCTCCGATAGTTGTTCCATGGAGTGGGATGAACGGAACGACATCCACTGCACCCATTCGAGGATGCTGTCCACTATGCTTTGTCAGGTCAATCTTCTCTACTGCAAGCTCTGCTGCCTTCAAAGCAGCTTCCTTCACTTTCTGAGGTTCACCAATGAACGTGAAGACAGACCGATTGTGATCAGGATCAAACTCGACATCAAG
>JBHLQH010000003.1:0-35203 GCA_048884965.1 Candidatus Thorarchaeota archaeon
ATCACTGAAGTGTGCCTTCAGGTCGTCATATGTGACTTCCTCCTTCTGCTCTAGGAGTCTAAGCACAGGCTGAGCAATCGTTTCTAGACGTTCCATAAGGTACTGCTCCATCAACTGCAGGATGTTCTCAAGCTCCCCACGTGTTCTTGATCCTTCAATCATATCTGTGAAGATTCTATTGAAGAACTCTGGATTGAGCTCAAGAGCTTGAGCTGTGGACTCTCTTAGAGGAACGTTCCGATTCAGGAGAACCTCAATGTTCGCCAACCGTCGGATGCCTGGCATCATGAATACTACCGCAAACCGATAGTCCTCCTTGGTATGCATCGCCTTGTACGCCTTGTTTATGAGGTCTTTCGCAAAGACATAGTTTAGAAAGACCAAGTCCTCAAGGTCACGCACTCCAACATCATGGACCTCCTCAAAGATGTCATAGATGGTGTCATCGCGAGTGAAGAGAACCTTGCTCTTAGAAACATACGAGTTGAACACGCTTCCATCACGTCTTCGGTTAGCGAGCTTCCGGAAGCTATCCCTTTGCAAGACGAACACATCAAACGAAACATCCATCTCGATAAAGCCTCGGTAATCACTGTACGGTTCATCTTTCGTAATCATGATCGCATCGATATCTGACTTCTCCCAGACCTTGTCGTATGAAAGACTACCACCTAGTGTGACTGTAAGCACATATTCGTCTGACTTTGCTCGTTCTACAAAGGCATCTATGGCTTTCTGATAATCTGCATGTACTCGTTCCCGTTCAACTTGCGCGGGACCTACTTGAGTCGGTATTACCTTGCTTTTATCAAACGAATCCCAGCTAAAGTGGTATTGAGCCTCATTGTATTCTACGACTCCTTTCTTTGTGAGCTTGACAGGAGTCACTGTTCGTCTGAGAATGCGCCGTCTATGTAGATGAGTTAGATCTACTATGAAAGGAAATCCCCTTTGACCAAGATCTACCATTAGATCCGTTTGTGAAGTAGTCCCTCCCTGTTCGGAAATATGATCAAGTACTGGTTTGTAGATGATCAAGTCCAGCGAGTCCATAAACTCATACACTTTCCGCAATGACTGGTCCATGGACTCTTCTGTCAACTCGTTTGCAATCAGGTCATCATAGACTTGGGAATAGAGTTCAGGTTCGAACTCTCTCCCTCGCAGAATGACTTCTCTTGGGGGAAAGACATCGTTGATGTAGCAAAGCAAGTATCCTAGCTCGCTCAATGCGTGAATGAGAGAGTGGAAACTGTGCGCAATGTCTTTCTTGATGTAGAGATACTTCTCCGCCTTTGATAGGTCATACAGCGTAGCAAGATGATAAAGAATCTGTAGATAATCTCTGTCTCTCTTACCAACGTTCCATAATATACCCTTGAAGAACTCGGTGAAGGAGCAATCTCGAGAGAAGACAAGCTTGCCAAAAGAGAGGACCTGTAGCATTCCTCTTCCCCGTGTAGACTGTAGTCTTCTCATGAATTCATCGCGGCTGTATATCTCGACATCTATGGGAATCCCATACTCGATCATTCTAGTTGTTCTGTGACGCCCCTCATCCGTGATTACATACACATTGATGTTGGAACGCTCTGTGACCTCATCATATGCCATGCTACCATAGAGTATGATAGCAAGAACTCGCCTGTCTAGCTTTGCACGTTCGATGAAGCTTGATAGTGCGTCATCGAACTGTTTCCTTACTTGTGGATCTTCCATATACAACATCTCCTGAGTCTAGGAAGACTCCACTATCTTCTGGAGGAACTTGCCAGTGTAAGACTGCTCACACTTGATGATGTCATCTACAGTACCCTGAGCAATGATCTCTCCGCCTTCTGCACCACCCTCAGGTCCAAGATCGATGATGTAGTCGGAAGACTTGATAACGTCCATATGATGCTCGATAACGATGACCGTGTTACCAGCATCGACGAGCTTGTGGATGGTCTTCAGGAGCATCTGAATATCCTCCATGTGGAGCCCCACAGTAGGCTCGTCCATGATGTAGAGGTTATCCTTCAGTCGTTTCAGCTTTCCTAGCTCCTTGGCGAGCTTGATGCGTTGGCTCTCACCTCCGCTCAAGGTCGGCGCAGGTTGTCCCACCTTAAGATAGCCTAATCCGAGATCCATCATGGTCTTCGTCTTGTGGCGAATCAACCGGGTTTCCCTGAAGAACTCGTTCGCTTCCTCAACGGTCATGTTGAGTATATCGCCCATATTCTTCCCGTTATACCGGATCTCAAGGATCTCCTCTGAGAATCTCGCGCCTTTGCAAACTGGGCAGACTGTCTGGATGTCAGGCATGTACTGCAACTCTATGCGCACAAGTCCCTCACCGTTACACTCTGCACAGCGCCCCTCAGTCGAGTTGTAGCTGAATCTACCTAAAGTATATCCTCTATCTTTCGCTTCGGGCGTGTTCGCATAGATCTCCCTGATCTTGTTGAAGAAGCCTACATATGTAGCTGGGATTGATCGCGAGTGTCTTCCGATGGGTGACTGGTCAACGATCCGCACGTCTACGATGTTCTCGACGCCTTCTAGTCGGTCCAACTTTCCTGGTATCACACGAGGGTCTCGCATATCATGTAGGAGCTTGTTGCCAAGCACATCCTCGATTAACGTGCTCTTCCCACTCCCACTGACGCCTGTGATGCAGATGAACACACCTAGCGGGAACTCCACATCAATACCCTTCAGATTATTCTCGCTGGCACCAAAGACCTTCAGTTTCTTACCATTTGGCTTACGTGCCTTTCCCAGATAGGGAATCTGCTTCTTTCCTGTCAGATAATGCCCTGTCAAGAACTTCGGCTCATTAAGAATCGCTTCATAGGATCCTTGGGCTACAATCTCTCCGCCATGAACACCTGGTCCAGGACCGATCTCTATGATGTTGTCCGCCTGCATGATCGTTTCCAAGTCATGCTCTATGACGATAACAGTGTTCCCAGTGTCCCTAAGTCGCTTCAGGATATCAATAATCCTGTTGCTATCCCGCATATGAAGGCCAATCGAAGGCTCGTCCAGTACATACAGCATGCCCATCAGCTCTGAGCCTAGCTGTGTGGAGAGCTTTATTCTTTGCGCTTCACCTGCAGATAGTGTCCGAGCTCGTCTGTTGAGTCTGAGATAGTAGAGTCCTATATCATCTAGGAGTTGGATGCGCTTTCTGAGTTCGCTCTTGACTTGATTCCCTGCCTTCTCCCTGTCCTTATCCGCCTTGATGGAGTCTACGAACTCCAAGAGATGATTGATGAAGTACTCACCTAACTCGTCAATATTCTTACCTTCTACTGTGACAAGTAGACGCTGTTTGATGAGTTTCTTCCCATGACAATCAGGACAGATGTTCTCAGCCATAATCTTCCGATACCACTCGTAGCGTTCGCCCTTCTTTCGGTCATTCCTGTACCATCTGTCTATAGAGTTGCAAATACCTCCATACTTGACCTTCTGTCCGATTGAACGATGTCTGTATTTGTTAGGCCAATCAGGAGGTTCCTGAAGGATGAACTCTTCCTCGATTCCATAGAAAAGCTGGTGTCGTGCACTTTCAGATATCTCTTCAAAGGGAGTATCAATATCGAATCCGAGATGCTCTCCAATACTGAACATCCAGTACTTGGGATACCATGTCAGAGCTCCTTTCCTGATCGTCTTCTTTGGATCTATAATCATCAGGCGAGAGTCTGCCTTCAATAACGTTCCAACTCCTAGACAGGTTGGACATGAATGGTCTGGTAGATTCGGTGAGAATGCACCTGGAAGAAGCTTGTGCATGATGATATGATGCTCTTTGCAACCAAAGTCGCCATAGAACCTCTTCTTCACATCTGATGAAGATGATTCATCTACTTCGAATCTGATGAATCCACTTCCCACTCTATTGGCATTCTCTATTGATATTGCAAATTGATGATACAGGTCTCTCTTTATGATGATACGGTCTACCAAGACTTCTATCCGATAGTCCTTGGACTCATCAAGCTCGATCTTATCATTGATGCTATAGGCTACATCATCGACTCTGATCCGCTTGTATCCCTTCGTTCGTATATCATCAAAGAGAAAGGTATAGTCTTCATCATAGATCTTGTTCACAGGAGCAAGTATCTCTACACTTGTCCCCTCTGGCAAGGTCATGAGGTGATCAACAATTTGGTTTGCGTTACGTGTGTGGACCTTCTTGCCACAGTACGGACAGTGTGTCTGACCCAAGACCGAGAAGAGGATTCTCATGTAGCTTGAGATGTCCGTCATGGTTCCGACAGTCGACCTCGGGTTCACCGTTCCTGTTCGCTGTTCTATAGCGACGACAGGCGACAGCCCAATGATCGAGTCTACATCTGCTCTCTCAAGCATAGGTAGCATAGTCCGCGAAGTTGCTGACATCGATTCGAAGAACTTACGTTGCGCTTCACTAAAAATAACGTCAAAAGCAAGCGAAGTCTTTCCCGACCCCGACACACCGGTAATAACGGTCAACTTGTCGCGCGGGATGTCCACGTCTATATTTCTAAGATTGTTAGTCCTAGCTCCTTTTACACTAATGCTTTCTCTCATGTCTTCATGCCTCCAATCATCAGTTCTACCCTGAGTTCAATACGTATTGGCGATCAACGCCAACAACTCGCAACAGGGCCTGATGCTAACTGAGGTCTCTCATGTCGATGAGTAGTCGTAGGTGAATCCGAGAACACATATAATAGAGCTGTTCAACGTAAGTACATCATCACGTTTGGGCATATGACTTTTGGCAAAATGAGTAGATTTTGCGCATTCCAGCGCTTAGCCATCCGTACAGCTGTAATTTAAATCCCGGCAAGCCAATTATGGATATGTTTTTGCTAGGCCAATAAGTGTGCTAAGGGAGGTAGGGAACTTCCTGAGCACATTGATTCCTTTTCCCCTAATGGAGGATAAGAAATTGAAGCTAGTGAAGTCAAGTGTGATATTGATTTTGGTATTGATATTGTGCAGTTCAATATTGATGTTTGGTGGAGAACTGACGAACAAGATCATCATTAGCACAAAACCTGTTAGTCTAAGTGCTGGAGATCCGCCAATAGAGATAGCTGGCGATGTTGAATTCAATACAACAGCCTTTGCCAACGGATGGAGCGGTAATGGGACCGAAATCAACCCGTATATCATCGAATATCAAGTAATCGACAAGGCTTTTGGACAAGGGCCGTGTATCAATATTAGTGATACTAGAGCCTATTTCATTATTCGATATTGTGACCTTCGATACGCAACTTACTATCTGAATGGTGCGGGAGTCTACCTAACTAATGTCACCAATGGTCAAATTGTTCAGAATACAATCTTCTATAATGAATATGGAATCTACATGTCCTCCTGTCAAGACATTGTTGTGTTCAACAACTCAATGTCTTCCATAGATCGTGCAGGACTTTCTCTCTTCAGCTCAAGTTCACTAACTATCGAAAACAATACTATGGATGCAGGGATTGAATTCTGGTGGAGTCATTCGAATATCTTGGTAAACAACACACTGGCAGTCGATGGCTTTGATTTCGTCGGATACTATACGGGCGATTTTACGCAGAGTTTTGTTGACGATAATACAGTCAGTGGAAAGCCCATCATCTTCTGGCAGCATCAAATTGGTGGGACTGTTCCGACTGATGCTGGTCAAGTAATTCTTTTGAACTGTTCAGAATACACTGTACGCGATCAGATAATCGACTCGTCGAAAAATGGTATTGACATTATTCGATGCACTGAGATTACAGTAACCAACAACACTCTAACAGGATGCTATAGAGGGATTCGCCTCTGCTATTCGCAATCTATAGAAGTTTTCGAGAACAATTGTACTGCAAACAGTCGTTGGGGTATATATCTAGATTCAACATCGGACTCTGAGATTCAATACAACCTATGCCAGAATCATTTTAGCTCCGGGTTAGGGGTCGGAATCTATGCCACCACAAGTGAAAACATAACGATTTCTGAGAATAATTGCACAACGAATGATGTTGGCATTGAAACCTATTCAAATACCCAGAAATGTAAGATCTTTGATAATATTTGCAATGAGAATTCTCGTGGGATCTCAATGCAGATGTCTAGGTTGAATGAGGTCTTTGAAAATGAAGTGGTATGGAATACACAATATGGGGTGGTCATCTATAGTCCCTCTGATGACAACATGATAATGAATAACAACTTGTCAGAAAATCCACGTGGTGTGTATCTGTCGAACTGTCCTCAGAACCACATCATCAACAACTCGATTTCTGCATCGCACGTAAGCGGGTCCTATGGAGTCTACGTTTCTGGTGGTTCTGAAGGCCATGTCATTTTTGACAATAAGATTCAGTTCGTAAATTGCGCGATATATCTGAAAGATTCTCTCTATAATACACTGAGCTACAATAATCTCACACAGAACAATCTATCTATCTACCTTATCTCGTCAAATCACACCACAATCGCTCATAATCTTCTAGATGGGGGCGATGATATCGGCCTCTATATGGAATCAAACACCTGCGACAATGAGATGACTTGGAATGTCTTCAATGATTGTGACATCAACGCTATTGATGATGGTTCTGATTCACTCTTTGATTACAATTACTGGAGCAACTATACAGGTATTGATGCTGATAGCGATGGAATTGGGGATACGCCACATCCGATTCAGGGCATTGCAGATAACTCTGATGCGCACCCAGTTGTTGTACTTCCAGAGACGCCAGTGTGGATGAATGGTCCTGAGGATCAGGTTCTCGAATTTGGCGAATCTTTCCACTACGACCTTAACGCCACAGTAAGTACGGTTATAGGTGGGTGGAGTCTAAGTGATATGACGGACTTTACTATCAATTCCGAGGGGGTCATTACAAATATCACCTCTCTCTCAGTTGGTATCTATCCTCTCTATGTTGATGTTTTTGATATATATGGAATGACTCTCACTGGATTCTTTATTCTTGAAGTAGAAGACACCACATCTCCTTCTTGGGTATCGGTTCCAGAAAATCAGATTCTAGATTACGACGAGTCATTCTCATACCAGCTCGAAGCATTTGATCTTTCAGGAATTCATACTTGGTATCTCAACAATACATCCGAGTTCTCCATTAACAACTCCGGTTTGATAACTAATAATACAATGCTTGCACCAGGGGTATACCATCTCTATGTAGAAGCTTCAGATGTGTATGGCAATCTAGTTAGTGCCACATTTGATGTGATTGTTCAAGAATCAACTACTACAACTACAGCCACAAGCACCAGTACAACTACATCAACTTCAACACACTCAACGACACCCACTCAGCCACCCTTTTTGCTAGACCCCACACTGTTAATGGTTCTGGGAATAGGTGCAGCTGCTTTCGTCATTGTGATAGTATTAGTCCTTCGAAAACGGGCATAAATCTAGAAAATGTCATCTATGACAGGGGACATACCCCTGTCATCTCTCTATTTAAGTTGAGCAATCTTGGATAGATTCTCTCATTACTCCCAAGATGCTAAATGCGACTTCGTCCTTGAACGACTATTAATGCTGAGAGGAGGAATCACATCATTGCTGTTTTGCCCCAAATGCGGTAAGAAAACATTGGCCAAGAATCAAGAGAAAACCTATCGCGTATCCTGCTCTTCCTGCGATTATTTTGAATATGACAACCCTGCACCTGCAGTGGCTGCAATCTTGGTTTATAATGGCAATCTGATTGTAATGCAATACAAAGACAGACCTCATCTTTGGGGGCTACCTGGTGGGTTTGTCGATTCGGGCGAGGATTTAGAAACAGCTTTGGTTCGCGAGGTGAAAGAGGAAACAGGTTTGGAAATCACCATTACTGGATATCTGAATTCCTACCCCACGAAGAGACACGATAAGGATGTCGTTTTCATCGTCTTTACCGCCAGAAGCACCTCTAACACCATAACTTTGGGTGATGAGCATCTACAGGTGCTAGCATTGCCGCCTCATGAGGCATATGATAGACTCACAGGAACCTACTCAAAGCAAGCAGTCAGTGAGTGGTTGGAGTATACAGGAATGTAGTGAGCAATTAAAACTCCATTTCATTTCTTTTACAGATTCTAGAATATTCTTTCATACGAGGCAATGCATCATCTTCGCTTGAGCAGCACGACTATTGAAATCCCGATTACTGAGACAATGACTAATGTTGAAATCAGAATCGTGACTGGTCCAATGTATATTGGAATGCTCTGAGTAGGACCTGTAATTGACGGAAGAATATAGTTTCTAACCAAGAGTAGAACAGGATTTCCATAAGCAATGCTTGCTGTTACACTCACCACCAAATCATAATCTGGAAGCACAATTAAGTGCTGATTGTACGCTCCCAATGCATAGAAAGCATTGATGTCTGGCATAGTCCACCAAAGATGACCATATCCTTTCGTTTCAGAGAACGAATATTGTGTTCCTATCGAATCTCGAATCCACTCTCGAGAGATCACTTGTTTGTTATCCCATGTTCCATTGTTCAAGAATAAATAGCCAATCTTTGCTAAATCTAATGCAGTAAGTCCGAAATGACCCCCTGCTATGAAGTATCCATCAGGATTCTGTTCCCAATAGTAATCAGTGATTCCAATAGGATCAAAGAGATATTCCTCTGCGAATTCGCCCAAAGTCATGCCTGTCAAGCCCTCAATAATCGGGGAAATCAAGAATATTGACCCTGAATTATACTCCCACTGAATTCCTGGTTCTGCTTCCATAGGAAGATCCAGCATGAACTGGATCCAGTCATCACTTTGGGTAAGCTGAAAATAGCTATTCATCGGGCTCTCATACGAGTATGAAGTTTCATCCCAAGAAAGACCAGAGGTCATCGTCAGTAAGTGTTCTAATGTCCAGCTCTCCTTTCGATTATCCATATTCGCAATTGTTCTATCTGGGAAGAAATCAATGACTCTTTGACTTAGATTGGAGATGTATCCTAAATCAATCACAATTCCAACCAATGCTGAAGACACACTTTTGGCAACTGATGCTAGGACATGGAGTCCTTCTCCATCATAATTCCCCGACGGAAGCTCATTCAACACAAGGTATCCATTTCGAATAATAGAGATGGAATCTATATCCATACTATGGTCGTTAATGTATTGTAGCATTTCACCAAGAAGAGATGAATTCAGTCCTTGGACTTCCGGTGCAACCTCTCTCCATTCATTGGTAGGCCAGTAATCTCTTGACATAGATGTTATTTCATGTTGAAGAGGGCCCATGGTGAGTGATAGTGTAATTATCAGAGCAGATATGAGAAGGGTTGGTCTTGAAATCATTGTAGTTTTCAGCTCTCCAGCTAGCTATTATTTTTTGTAATTAAAGGTGGTTATCGCCGTAAAATTTGGTAACTGTCGAGTTGAGTCCACCTCTTCTCGCTCCTGAGTCGATAACTTCGAAACCAATTACGACTTGAGAACATCCAATCAATAATTCTAGCAGGATGACGGGCTTGATGGTTTTCACACTGGCAGGTGCTGCGCCGAGTCAGAGTTGGTTTTCCCCCTCTTTGATCGGTTTAGCATTCAGTCGGAAAGTGCCATTAGTCATTTTTACGAATGCTAATAACGATGGATGAGCCATAGTCACCTAGATGCGGGGAGAAATCTTTGTCGAAGTCATCTGTACATCCTAGAGTTCTACAACCTGACTACATTGAGCAGAGAGCGGATCTTTACCTTATGATATGGCGAGATATCCCTCACTGGATGGTTGCAGATGCAGATGTCCTCAAGACAATCAAGCTCGCAGATGGCACACGACGCATATCTGATATAGTGTCAGTCATTCAAGAATCTGGCTCTCCTAGCCCAAGCTATGATGAGATAGGAATGCTGCTTGTCACTCTGGAGAAGGCTGAACTAGTTCCTCAGGATGGACCTACACCTCAAGCGGCACCAATAGATCCACTCCTTGAGAATGTAACTGTCAATGTGACACGCCATTGCAATTTGAGATGCACGCATTGCTTTGTACCAAATTCTGACAGCATAAGAACCACTCTTGATGTCAATGATTTGGAACGATTCTTAGAAGAAGGCTCTCAAAGCATATCCCCCAATCTCAACTTTGCGATTCTAGGAGGAGAGCCCCTTCTTGAGAAAGAAAAGACCTTGGATATCGCTCGTTTGGGTAATAAGTTAGGTGCTGAGGTCATAGTATCCACAAACGGTTTGCTTATAGATGATGAATTCGCGCAAAATGCTAAGGATTTAGGTCTTGCTGTACAGGTTTCGCTTGAGGGATCGACATCAGAGCTGAACGATACAATTCGTGGCGAAGGAAGCTTCGAGCGAGCTATGAAAGGTGTAAAGATTCTCGTTAATAATGGGACCTATTCTCTAATCTCAATGGTTGTAACGATGAATAACCTCAGTGATATTCCCGCCTTCTATCATCTAGGCCGCAAACTTGGTGTTAATGAAATCAGATTCATTGAGATGCGCCGCATGGGGCGCGCATTGAGTGAAGGGATTGAACCAGTACCAAGTGCTGTTCTTGTGGAATCTATTCACAAACTTCTCACAGACCATCCAGAAGCCCGTAAGTATGTGATACGCGACCATCTCTCTGTTATGAAGTACCTCTGCGCACGATCAAAGAAGCGCGCATACTGTGGAGCTGGTTTGAAGACGATCCTGATTGATGCAGATGGAGAAGTCTATCCGTGTCCCAATCACGCGAAACCGGAATTCTCCTGTGGTAATATCAGAAACCACTTATTCGGAGAGATTTGGATGGAATCTGATACTCTGAAGCATCTTCGCTCAACCTATCAAATCGACCAAATCAACGAAGTATGCTCGCAATGTGCTATCAAGTATTGGTGCTTGGGAGGCTGCCGAGGAGAAACCTATGAGAACACCACAAATCTACGGGCTGTTGGAGTGGGATGTGAATCTCTGCGTAAAGGCATCATCGAAACCTTTTGGCTACTTGCTACAGGGGAGGAAGCAACTGCAACCAAGACTGAATATTTCTAGGTATGTGTGTCCGCGCTCACATCTAGATTAATATGGAAGTGAAACCATTTATTGTACGGTGGTAGTATGAAGATTGTAGGACAGAGTTTCATCGACCCCTCTGAGAGGTTCTTCCATGGCATGTACCTCTCTGCTCAAGGAAATCCTGCCATTGATCCTATAGTTGGACTTCTAGGACCTTATTTTCCATCTATAGTTCTTATGTTTCTGATAGCTGTAGTGCTAATTGGGTCCTTCATGTATCTAAGCAAAAGAACACCGCCAGTTGCTACAAATCTGCCCATGGAATAATCTAGCCCTTTCATATCTAACTGGCGAACAGGTTGCTCTACAATTGAACTAGTGCATTCTCGATGAGAAGTATCTAGAGGTTGCGGATTCACGAAAATAGTAATGTTTCATACTACTTCAGGAGCGAAGTATCTTCTGAAGAGATTCTTTCTTCATAAATTGGTAGTTTACCAGCTTACCATCAAATACAATCCCAAATACGCCATATGCTGAGGGGGACTTCTCCTGGAGTTCCTTTGCAGTTCTTAGATGCACAGTCTTTGCCTTGACTCCCTCTTCTTTTGCTGCTTCCAACGACATCTCTACTGCCTCCGGTGTATAAGGGCATTGAGATGAATAGAAGACTGTCAATCCCTTGCCACAGCGCTTCTGTCGCTCATCCCAGTTCGTTGGAAATGTTGGATTTGGCACATCTCTGAACCGCTTCACAACAAGCTCGAATCCCATTGGAGCTGAGTCGACCATCTCAAAACCGTTCTTGAGAAGGATTTTCTTTCCGGTCAACCAATTCCCATCGTTAGTGACCATCGCAACTCCATCCATACCTCTTTTCTTTGCGTCAGCGACACAGGCCTCAAGTAGCATTCTACCGAAGCCCTTCTTCTTCCACTGACCTACTACCCATAGACAATGTATCACCATGAAGTTCGGTGCATGTACTACACGCCATGCATACTCTCCAGGGATATACTCGATGAACCCCCTTGATGTCATCTTTCCTCGTTCGTTGACGAATAACACCTTCATGCGCATGCCTTCATTGTATCTTTCCTGAAACCAACCTAGCTTCGATTGATACCCTTCTTCCTTCTTCTTTGATTTCTTACAGAAGAGGTCATATTGTGCTTCATTCTCGGGTGTGATATCAATGACTTCATACTCTGGGAGCATCTGTTTCAACTCCATTGAGAATTGGGTCCGATTGGTCCAATTAGAATTCATCTCTCATTATATCCGAGTACTATCTGGCATGCCGAATATCATCAAGAGACTCTGGGTTCACTAAGGCTGCGGTATCTCCTAAATCATCACCCAAATACGCTGCTCTAATCATCCGTCTCATGACCTTCGCATTTCGAGTCTTTGGGAGATCTCTCACAAAGAGAATCTCTTTTGGTGTGAGGGGACGGCCCATCTGGTTACCTATCAACGTCTTCAGCTCCTTTCTGAGGGCTTCTGTCGGGGCAGTATCTTCTCTTAGTACGCAAAATAGCACGAGCTCATTCAGTTTGATATCGTGTGGGATTCCTATAACAGCAGCCTCTACGACTGCAGGATGCGAAACTGCAATGGACTCCGGTTCAGCTGGTCCAACGCGTTTTCCTGCAACCTTTATGATATCATCCGACCTTCCAAGGATGTACCAGAGTCCATCGGCATCGATTGCTGCAAAGTCCCCATGAACCCATACATTTTCCCAGCGGCTCCAATAGGTATCTTCGTACCGCGATGGATTCTTCCAGAATCCTCTTGTCATGCCAATCCAAGGTGCCTTAATGACAAGCTCACCAACCTGCCCTTGCACAGATCTGCCCTGCTCATCGAAGACATCTGCTGCTATTCCCGGACAGGGTCCTGAAAAGGCACACGCCTTTAATGGGAGCAATGGGTTTCCCATTACAATCCCTCCAGAAACCTCTGTTCCCCCTGAGTAGTTGATAATCGGAATCTTCTTTTTTCCCACATTATCGAATAGCCACATCCAAGGATCTGGGTTCCAAGGTTCTCCTGTAGATGCGAAGTAGCGCAATGATGACAGATCATGCTTTCTTACCGGCTCATCTCCAAATGTCATGAGTAGTCTGATCAATGTGGGCGATACCCCTAGAACATTGATTCTGTGTTTCTCCACCAAGCTCCACAATCGTTCAGGTCCTGGATAGTCAGGAGCTCCATCATACAGGAAGAACGTAGCTCCCAGCAATAGCGATCCAAAAACCAGCCATGGCCCCATCATCCATCCCATATCAGTCATCCAGTAGATTGTCTGATCCTCGTGCAAGTCTGTACCAAAAGCCATGTCTTGAGCAGCCTTGACTGGAAATCCGCAGTGCGTATGGACTGCGCCTTTCGCTAGTCCGGTCGTCCCCGATGTGTAGATGATCATTAAGGGGTCTTCTGCCTCAGTGATCTCTGTTTCAGCTTCATCAGGTTGCATGCCGATAATATCATTCCACCAGTGGTCTCTTCCCTCTTCCATGTCAACTGATTCATCTATGTTGTTTAGGACAATTACATGTTCAAGTGAAGGAATTTTCTCTGCTGCTTCATCAACGATCGCCTTCATCTCAACAGTCTTTCCGCGTCGTGAAGAACCATTGACCGTGAATATCGCTTTTGCCTTAGCATCTCCTAGGCGGTCAACTATTGCACCTGGACCAAAGCCTGAGAACAGTGGGAGGATTATCCCTCCAATCTTTGCAATGGCTAACAATGCAACTACAATCTCTGGTATCATGGGCATGTAGATTCCAATAGAATCCCCTTTTTCAAGTCCAAGATCTCTGAGAGCATTTGCAGCCTTGTTTACTTCAATGAATAGGTCTCGATAGGTCATTGAACGAGTGTTTCCAAGCTCTCCTTCCCAGAGAAAGGCTGTTTTGCTCTCTCTTTGCGTATTGATGTATTTGTCCAAGCAGTTGTGGATGATATTCAAGCTCCCTCCAACGCACCACTTTGGCCAGGCAATCCCTTCTGAGAGGTCTACGACTTTTTCATAATCATGATAGAACTTGATCTTTAGATAGGTCAATATGGCGTCTGTAAACCATGCAACGTCCTTGGTAGAACGGGTCATTAGATCTTGAAAATTGGCTATTCCATGTATTTGCATGAATTCTGTCAAGTTTGATGATTGAATATAGTCCTCTGTTGGTCTCCAGACTATCTCTCCACCAAATTCGAAATTCTCTCTCACTATTGCAACATCCTACGTTTCCGAAGCTACTTTCGTAATCTCCTTCACCCTATTATAGATACGGGCCAAAGAGGAACCAATGTCAGAAAGACATAACTGCATCCTCATCCACGTAGTGATTCGTGGGTGGTTTGGTTGGTTAGACAGCTTGCGATAGACTTCTTGTACCGTAAACATGGGAATTCCTTGGCTTCTGAAACGAAGGCACTCGAAACTACCATGGCATTCATATGGGCCATTTCCAAAGAGGATGAGAGTGCTAGGATAAGGAGGCTATCACGCGTATCTTTTCCTTTTTGGCTAGTTCAGGTTTCTCCTGAGAACTCTGTTCTTTTGAGTGCATCAACCTCGGAATCAAAAAGGTTCTCTTTCACCCATGAGACCCGTTTAGCTGAAGTTAGAAGATCGATAAGTAACGAAGTGACCGAACCAAAAGACGTACCTGTTGTAGTTGAGAAGGTCCTATCTCTAATGGATGAGTTAGAAACAGTTGAGAAAAGCGTTCGGAATCTCTACGAGCCTGAATCATTGGTCGAAGTAGGACCATATGTTAGTGAACTAGAACCAAGCTATTCTCCCAACCGTGTCGAACAGACGTTTACTTCGCAACACGCGTTGGCTGAGAGTGAAGCCTTTCAGAGAATACGAGATGAGATTCTCGCCAGAGTCGAAAGGATGGAGGAGCTGAAAATCCTTGTTTCGGATCAATTACGAAGCCAACTCAAGGTCATGGAAAACATCGTATCCATGGAGAAACGAAAGTGGACTGAAAGGATATCATCGATGAAATCTAGCACAGAAGTTGCAACGCACGACCTCGAAGTGAGGAAGAGCGATCAGATCTATTCATTGAAAGAGGAGTACAAGAGACATCTCAGAGCAAAGACTGCTGAATTTGCGAGAGCCAGCACAGATATCGAGAGCTATTTCACCTATCTACTTGAGCACGTTCAAGAAACGCGTGCAACCATCGCACGGAAACAAGATGATATTGAAAGCGCTGTTGAAGAGTATCGAAAGCTCGCGAAGTATCTGTCTGATGCCCTTCCTCGATTTGAGGAGATACTTGAGGCATTGAATGAGAAATCATCTGAAGTGCTTCTTGATGCAAAGAGATACAATGAAGCCCTTACCTCAAGAACAGGTGAAGCAGCAATCTCTGCTGAGAGTGAGATTGATGACCAAAAGTATCGATTGCTGAGTCTTGAGAAAGAGCGTCAAGAGAGCGAATCAGAGCTGGATGAGTTGCTCCAGAAAGTCCTCTCATCAATAGACCGTCTCGAAGGAAGAATAAAGAAGCGCCTATTGGAGCATCAAAGCGAAGTACTTGATATTCAAAGAAGTACCATCAAGAATGATGCAATACATGGCATAGCTCCATTGACACACCTTGATATCTACTTCTTTGTTGCAGAGTACTCAAATGGCAAATACGATATCTTCCCTCCCGGTCTAACTCCTGAAAACAGATTTCGGTTACCTCTTCCCTACAGACGAATGAACGAGTCCTTGTATTCATTCGTTCAAGGGAACATTTCACGGCTCAAAGACTCAGATACATCTTTCAAAGATAGATTCGAACATGCGCTTGGAACCGGCGATTTATTTGATGATCCTGATACCTTGGACTTGATTGAGAGTGGATTGAGGGACCTGCAGATGAAACAGCTCCTGGAAGAAGGCACCTATGAGAAGGTGCATCAGACGATTTTGAGATGTTTGAAGCGATCCTGACATCATTAAGGCCATTGACATAGAGAAATCAGTAATCGGAGATACATCTACCTAGATGAATCTCCTTTCTTGGCAGTTGCTGTTGTTGCATATGAATGTGTGCGGGTCATTCTCAACGCTTTTGGACCGGTTTTCTTAGCTCATCTTGACGAATGTGAACTTTACCGGAGTGAACTGCACAGCTCACACAATAGTACGATGTCACTCTGCGACTTTGGATGTATGACCCTTGTTGCCTGAGTTCTCTCGCAATTTGCGGTTCTACCATGGAGGTGACCTTTGTGAATTTCTTTGCTTTATCTGCTGGTACCAGACGACCGCACCGTGAACATTGGACAGTACCTTTGCTACCTGAGCCGCCTTTAGCTCGACCTGATGATTTTCTCTTCTTCGCCAATTGGTATGTTTCACCACGACATTTCAAAGAA
Organism: Candidatus Thorarchaeota archaeon; assembly: GCA_048884965.1. Taxonomy (GTDB): domain Archaea; phylum Asgardarchaeota; class Thorarchaeia; order Thorarchaeales; family Thorarchaeaceae; genus MP5-2226. Next base: position 16,393 of record JBHLQH010000003.1, read on the forward strand.
TGCCACACAAATCGCTATTCATCAGCTTAAATCCTTGTGCCTATGTTCTATTCACCAATTATGGACATAGAATTGCGTTCAATGCTTTTCTTTTATTGAGATAGCAAATCCCTCACCTGAGTCTTTCTTATTTTGGAGATTTGCGAGATGGAGATTGAAATGAATACGAGGAAATCTATTACAGTTATTTTATCACTTCTGCTAGTTTCTGTGGTATATTCAACAGATGTGGAGCTGAGTGTTAGCACTGCAGAAAGGGGGTTGGTCATCGCAACAAGCCTGCAGAACCATGATCTCTCTGGAGTTTCTATTGCTGTATTTCAAGGAGATAACACGGAGGTTGCCAATGCTTGTAGAATCGCTATGGTCAATATGTTTGAATGGATGAATGCAACAGTTGACCTTGTTTCCGCATCTATGATCAAGGAGGGCTTCCTTGGAGGATATGATGTCTTGGGGCTCCCACCAGGAAACCTTCCTTCATATAACATCCAGCTAGGGACACAAGGCCTTGAAGCCATCCGTAATTACGTGTCCCACGGAGGAGCGTATTTCGGAGTAGCTGGAGGAGCGATTTTTGCATGTGACCGTTTGATTTATGGTTCGACTAATGATGAGTACCTGTTGAAACTGTACAATGGTACTGTACGAGGTCCTATCACTGGAGTGACTGATCGAAGCATAGAAGTCATGGAAGTCAACACTACAAATGGCGTTATTGACCTGACTGGAGTTCCATCGACTCTCTCGACCCTCTATTGGGGTGCTACCTATTTCATACCAAATGATGCAATCGACTATGTCAACATCGCATCCGCTCCAGATGTATCATATCCCTCTCTAATTGCCTATCAGTATGGAAGTGGATGTGTGTTCCTCTCAGGCCTGCACCCTGAATTTGAAGAGAACTCTGACAGAGATGGATCTTCTATGTTCGATGATTTGGACGATCCGGAGTCTGAATGGCCTCTCATGCTTAGGATTGCACGTTGGATGGTCGATGCATCCGTCTGGATTACAGATTCAACATCCACCGATACAACAAACACCTCGACGACCGATGTAACCGGTATCGGGCTACCCGATGGTGGTTCATTTCTGATAGTAGCTGTTGCTGCCTTTGGCATTGTCATTGTGGTTGTAGTTGCAAGGATGTGGCGTAAGCGATAGCATCGAAAGAGTATCTTTTCGAGGAGTTCCAGTATTGATTTTCATGATTGCTGGAATTCTCGCCACATCATACCTTTTATCAGAAATAGTTGCTCTGCAATCTCTGTATCCGATATGTTACTGGGAGGGACCCCTCCCCACAATCATCTCCAATCAAGATGGTGATAGAATGAGCTATGATGAGGATGTCGCTCCTAGAAGCAGGCCAAAGAGTGTGTTGACGAATGATGATGCCCTCAAGCTCATGATTCTAATACTTTCATTACTCATGATAGTAATTGGTCTCCCATCGTTGTTCTCAGGCATCTATGAAAATCCACTTCCTGGAATTGCATTGTTTGGATTCCTCGCAATCATTCTCACACTTTTCTACATGACTAATCAAATACGAAGAACTCAAGAAATGTGGAATGTCTGAATTGATAGAACCTCTCACAAGACTTCGTCAATCAAAAATTCCATAAACAAAAGGAAGACAATTACAATGGGGAATCGTAATTGAATCAAAACGAACCTATACTCGAACAATCGAAGGGGACTTTGAGCCCTCTTGCTGTAGCAGCAATCATGTTATTTGTCGCTGTTATTGGTCCAATAGCTGCAATGTATATGGCATATGAATGGAGCACTCAATTCCAAATAGTGGCATCGCTTTGGGCGATATATTATTACTCCGACCCCTTTTTCTATGAATACGGCTCAAATTTTACTTTTTCTTTCACTCCATACATTTTCTTTAGTACCTTGCCTGTAGTATTCATACGATATGTCTTTGTCTTCATGATGTACCGTTATTTCTCCGGAAAGACTACTCGCAAACGAGCTATTATTACTGGAGTCGCTTCTGAGATACAGCTCCCCGCGTTGTACTTAATCCTGATGATTCCATCGTTCCTCTTCACTCCTCCTGGAGGATATTTCTTCTTCCCCTTGATATTTCCTGTACCTGTGTTGTTCGTTGTTGGATACGCCATCATCAGATTCAGACCTCCTCCTGAAGATGAAACCTGGATTGATAAAGAGGTTGCAAAACAGTGGTGGGACTCATCAGCTGCCGTTTCTGAGGATGCTCCCGTTGAATCTCCTGTCTCAGATGACCCGGCACCTCAGGAAACGAAGGATGATTGGCTGGTAGATACCCGACGGTAGCTAGACCTGTTCTAGCATTTTACTAGGCGCTATTCAGGCCTGTGATCATATCTACTCTTGATTGAATTGAAGCAATTCAACGAGATTGCCTGAAGGGTCTCTCATTACGTTGAATAAACCCGCGACAAATTCCTGTGGCTTAGCGTGGATGAAATCCACTCCCTTTGTCTTGAGATCCTTCATGGTAGACACAATATCCTTTGCTTCGACACATACTACGATTTGAGGTGTCCCAATCTCTCTTATCGGTGATTTTCCATCCACCTGTTCAAGAATGAGTGTTGGCCCCTCATTCTCAAGTCGCACGATACATCCGTTTGCATACCGCTGTGCTTCCTTGAATCCAAGCTTAGTACAATAGAACTCCACTGCGGCATCTATGTCATCTACATAGATACCTATTACTACAACACTAGTCACAATTTTACACTCCAGACCTCCGCATAAACATCTTTTACGATTAAAACTTCTTTTTCAAGCAGATAGGTTCTAAAATCTGAATTGAATGAGTCACGATCTTCTTCCGCCGACTTTGAACAATGCGAAGATACCGATGAATAGATTGACTCCGAAAGTTGCGACAAAGAAGAGAGCAATGTTTTCGAGCTCTGGGCTGACCAATGAAACGACGGTGATTATTAGCAATGCTAACATCAGAGCTGTTAGGCCAACAATTGTCGCTCTGATTCTCCAGCCCATATTAAATCCTCATCTCTATTCTTGGATATCCCGCAATATCAATTAGCTGCCCTATCCACCATCCTACTACAAGTCATTCAATTGCACGTTAGCCAATATACTCGTCCATATTCACGACTCTATTCTCGACACGAGCTCTCTCAGTTGCAAAGACCATTAGATGTGACTCAAGAGTTTCTTCTGGTCCGGAAAGGATGATATCTGGATTATTCTCCAGAAGGGCTGATACGAAGGAATGCATGAGCCAATAGTCACCACCGCCATGACCTTCAAGGGCAGTTGCTTCAGAAGATGTGTCATAGACTTCTGTCTTATTCGACAGAAAATCGTGAACATGAATCTTGGTTCCATCACCATATATCTCTCCAAGAGTTCCAAAGATCCTAGTTTCTCGTTGTCTAGCCCTTGTGAAAGCTGTCATCGTGAATGAAGATGTAGTGCCACCTTCAAATTCCATATTGACAATCTGATGATCTACAACATCATTATCGCACTCATAGACACATCTACCATACGGACCCTCACGAAGCGCGATCAGAAGACTCTCCTTGGTAGGATTGGGTGCTACAACGCTCACAGGCCATCCTTTTTTCCCTTGCTCAATGAAACCTAGATATATTCTCTTTGCTGAATAGGGACACTTAGGCTCATGTGCACAATCTAGACATCTTTGTGCGGCATTCACTGGTTTGTTGTCTTTCTTGAAATGAATTAGGGATCCGAAAGAAGAAACCTTCACACATTTTTTGCCAATGATATATCGAATCCAATCGAGATCATGACAGGATTTTGCGAGCAACATGAACGACGACTCATCTGCTCTTCTCCAGTTTCCTCTAACAAAAGAATGTGCCTGATGCCAGTACCCAACAGGCTCTAATCTATGCATGTCGATTATTTCCCCTATAGCTCCCGAATCTAGTATTTCCTTTAGCTTCTGAGTGAATCGTGTATACCTTAGGACATGTCCTACGGAAAAAATCACTCGATTATCGAGCGCGGCTTGGACTATTCTCTTGCACCCCTTCTCATCAGGAGCCATTGGTTTTTCCAAGAGGATATGATATCCCTTGTTTGCGAAGGCGACAGCTGGATCAGTATGAAGTGCATCAGGTGTAGTGATTAATACTGCATCTGCGAATCTCTCACGTTCTGCTACTTCTCTCCAATCCTTGAATACGTTCCTTTGAGGAATCGAATGAGCATTTGCCATTTGCATTCGGTGGTAGTCTCTCGGCTCGGCAACCCCTACGATTTGAGCTCTATCAGGATGTTGTAAGGCATATCCTGCATAGGTTTCACCGCGATCACCTGCACCAACTATAATGAGTGTTACTGGATTCATTACCAAGCACCAACAGATTATCGAGAAGGTATCAAGGCATCCTTCCTTTCAATCTGTTCCTCCCAGTGGTAAGAGGTATAAGCAGTGTATCTTTCATAGTACGATGATATCCATGACGGAACGTCTACTCTCACTAGATGATCTAACAAATGACATCGTTATCTCGCATGTTGAAGATGATAGTGTGATTAATGCTCTGGCGACCGATGGCGATTTGCTTTATTCTGTCAGCTCCACTGGAGTGTTAGGGACTTGGAGTATGGGAACGCTACGGGAGCTACATGCAGTCAGAATAGGCACTGAGAGTCTATTATGCCTCGCATTAGATCAGGAGTATGTATTCATCGGGAGTTCGTACAGTACCGCAGCGATAGCGGTATGGAGAAAGGATGATTTCTCTCCTGTCATCTCTTTCAGAGATGATTTGAGCTCTGTACTCGCTATTTCTGATAATGGTAGGGAGGTTCTAGCTGCACGTTCAGGTGGTTCTGTGGATTTCTATAGTAAGTCTGAATGGGCAAAGGTCGTATCTCTCCCATCCCAGCAGAATATCGCAACGGCTCTTGCGGTTGATGACGAGTACATCTATGTAGGAGGCATCGACGACTTTGTCACTGTCTTCAAGAGGCAGGACTTCTCTCACGTGGTAAATTTGGAGGGTCATGATGCCGATATCTTCTGTCTTTTCTCCGATGGGGATTATTTGCTATCAGGATCAGGAGAGGTTTGGTGGGGAGGACCTGGTTCTCCGCGGCCTCCATCCTTTGAGAGTGCAGTGCGAATTTGGAAGAAAGGTACCTGGGAATGTGTCAGGGTCCTTGAGGGTCATGAAGATAATGTGAATGGGATAGCTGCAGATGATGAGAGGATATATTCAATCTCAGACGATGGCACCCTACGATCATATTTGAAGTCTGATTGGACGCAGACAGTCCTTCCCCTTAGCTCACGTCCTCTCAAATCAGTGATAAGTAATAATGAGTATTTGTATACCTGCGACGGCGCTGGACGTATAATGAAGGTTGCAAAGAGTGTATTCAAAGATTGAGTTGGTATGATATCAGTAGGACTACAGTTATCAGATGACCTTTCATTGACCAGATGATATCCATGAGTAAGGGTGTACAGAGGATTTTCTCTGAGGCAGCACGGACCTATGAGATGATAAACCATCTTCTGACCTTTGGTTTGGACATCTTACTTCGGAGGAAAGCAGCACATATCGCATCTGCAGTAGGAGGTCTTCGCTGGCTAGATGTCTGCAGTGGGACTGGAGAGATGGCTGCAAGCTTGAATCACGTTGCCAAAGATAACACTCAGATTGTATCTTCTGATTTCTCCATTGACATGCTTCGACAAGCAAAGGAGAAACCTGCATTCGATACTATTATGCAGACCCTGGCTGATTCAGGGGCTCTCCCATTCAAGGATGACATGTTTGACCTCATCACGATCTCGTATGCGACTCGCAACCTGAATCCCACACAGGCACAACTCACGAAATACCTCAAAGAGTTCAGACGTGTTCTAAAACCTGGCGGCATTTTCATCAACCTAGAAACAAGTCAGCCGTCATCACGTATCATTCGGTTCTTGTATCATCTCTATATTCGAGTAGCTGTTCGAAGACTGGGAGAAATGATTTCAGGTTCAAGAACTGGCTATGCCTACTTGTCCTACACTATACCAAGATTCTACAATGTTTTGGAATTTGCTAAACTCATCAAGATGGCAGGATTTTCGGATATCAAGTATCTGAGGTTCTTTCTTGGAATCTTTGCCATCCATCAAGCAACAAAGACCTAAGATGATCGGTCCCCAAAAAGGACATCTTTGCGATTATTGGTGCGGCGGTCTACACCTCGCATGTAGGACAACCTCCAACGTAGAGAACCTGGGTATCAAGAGAGCCATCTCTGAACACGGTTATTCCCTTCAGCTTCATCTCATCCGCCATTCTGAAGATTATCTCCACTTCCTTGGTAGTTGCGCTTTTTGGAAGATTGACAGTCTTACTTACTGCATTATCAACATGCTCCTGAAAGGCTGCTTGCATACGTATGTGCCATTCAGGGTCAATCTCATGAGCTGTTTTGAACACCTCTTTCACATCTTCAGGGACTACATCGATATGTTGTACCGATCCTGTCCTTGCTATCTCCCGCTCAATCGTTTCAGTCCAGAATCCTCTCTTCTCTGCGACTGATCTAAAATGATCGTTCACGTCTGTTAGTGCAATTCCCTCGGCAAGCATTCGACTATGGGTAATCGCAAAGAGCGGTTCAATTCCACTTGTGGTTTGAGCTATCAAACTGATACTTCCAGTAGGTGCAATCGTAATCAATGTGGCATTCCTTTTCCAAGTATTTCGATCCTTCAAATAGGCGAAATTCTCGAAATTCCCCCGTATCTTTGCCAATTCTACTGACGCACGCTCGGCCTTCTGCCGAATGAAGGACATAACCTCTCCAGCTTTCTCAAGTGCATTCTCGGAGTCATATGGTATTCCTAGAGTTATCAGAAAATCTGCCCATCCCATGATGCCTAATCCGATCTTACGATTTGCTTTCGTTGTTCTCTCGATTTCCTCAACAGGATACACATTCAGGTCGATTATATTGTCCAAGAACCTCACTGCTAGTTTTACGACCTCTTCCAAGCGTTCCCAGTTGATCCTTCCCTGATCAACCATCTTGGCAAGGTTAATACTTCCCAAGACACATGACTCATATGGTAGAAGGGGTTGTTCACCACAATTATGGACTACTAAACCATTTGCGACAAATCCGCCCAATGGTGTCCCAATAATATCATAGACGTCCTCTTCGTCTAGCGGAATCAATGTATCGAACTGAGCGGTGAATCGTTCTTCATATGGGACTCTTTTTTCAAGAGACACAAGAGATTCAACCAGCTTGTTCTGTTTGTACTCGAGTAGGAATCCAAGTTGATCACGGAAACGAATCACATTATCTTTTGATATTTTCAATTCGTGATTCGCTGTGATGCCATACTCCTTTTGATCCCCTTTTCCATCTGGCATCAAGCTTCTTTGATTTCTTCTTCTCTTCTCGTCTATTTTGGATGCAATCCCAAAATTCAGAAGCATGATCTGAACGTTTTTCAATAATGCAAGATTACTTTGATTGAGTCGCACAGTGACTCCTTTCTCTTTTTCTCCTTGAACAGAGCCATTCGCAGAAAACAATCCCTGAAGGAATCCTTTCTGGCAGGCTTCTGAAGCAGCAAGTAGTTGCATTGAGATATTCTTTGATTCAACTCCCCATTCAATGACTAAATCTAGCAGTTTCTTCGATATCACCTCATCTCCCTTTGTACTGCTAATAGTAGAAAGATCGGAATCAAGTTCTTCATTCACAATTCTCTGGTAATATTCTACTAGTGGACCTTTGTCTTTATGATGGAATGAGAGTACTGCACCCTTATCCTTCCCAGTAGTCCAACCTTCTCCAGCAAACCATCCAAGGATCTGCCCTATATGGAGATTACCCGCAACACCAAATCCTCCTTTCCCATTCTGCAAGACTATCCGTTCACCTTTCTTTAGTGCCTGTGCTTCTTTCCATCCATCTTCAGTAAGAACACGATGATCTTTAGTCAGTTTCAGTTCGTATCCTTCCTTAGTCTTGAGAGAATAGAGAACTTTCCTAGACGTACGTACGGAATTAGGGACTTCCAGAATATTAACGAGTCCGCTACTTGTGGATACGATTGTATCTGAGGATACGCAAGGATTAGTTGACTCGATTTCCATTCCATCCAAAGGATGTTCCTGATTTATCCTGTCAATGAAAATAAGCCCTGGATCCCCGGAATTCCATGCGTTATGCACGATTGCATCGAATATAGCACCAGCACTTATTCTCTTCACAACTTCTCTGTTCTGGGGTGCGATGAGGTCAATCTCTCCATTGTTTCGCAACGCCTCCATGAACTCATCAGTGATAGCGACTGAGATGTTGAAATTTCTGAAAGAACGCTTGTCCGATTTACATGCAATGAATTCCATGATGTCAGGGTGATCGCATCTTAGTATGGACATATTTGCTCCACGACGCCTTCCCCCCTGTTTTATCACCTCTGTAGCGGTGTCGTAGATACGCATGAATGAAACAGGTCCGCTCGCTACACCACCAGTAGTGCCAACAGTAGCCCCAGTTGGTCTCAATCTAGAGAATGAGAATCCTGTACCACCTCCGGATTTTTGTACCATTGCCATGTGCTTGAGCGAGGTGAAGATAGAGTTCATGTCGTCATGTATCGGTAGAACGAAGCATGCACTACATTGTCCAAGGGGCGTACCTGCATTGAACAGTGTTGGGCTGTTAGGAAGGAACTCAAGGTTGGCCATCATATCATAGAACAAATCCGCGTATTCATCTTCTTCGGATCCTTCCCCATACAACCTCTCGATACTGGCTGCTGCAGTAGCAACTCGTTGAAACATCTTTGAAGGAGTTTCCAGTGGGTTTCCTTCTTCATCCTTGAGCAGATACCTCTTCAAAACAGTGGCTGCATTTGGTCCAAACTTTAAATCATCTACCACTCCGACCTGATGAAGCAGTTTTCTGGCTTCACTGTGTTTCTCTCGATATTTGATATATCGCCTTGCTACTATCGTATATCCTCGCAGCATCAGTGTGTCTTCAACTATATCCTGAATGGCTTCGATATGGATCTGTTCCACTTTCCGTTCTTGAATAAGTTGCACGACTTCTCGTGTTAGTCCCCGTACCGGTGTAGCATCCACTCCTGCTGACTGAAATGCACTCAGGATAGCATTCTCAATCTTATCCTCATCAAATTCAACTATGCGTCCGTCTCTCTTCTCAACCTTCACAGTATGACCTCCCGACGACCATTTCCTACTTGACCTCATTCTTGAGTACGAGCAGGAGAATTTATGCTCCTCTCTAATTCCTGCTTTTTGAATTTTAGCTCACAGATCATTGAAGAATCAATGAGGTCCCCTTAGAAACTCTTAATAACAGAAATTAACTATAGTTTATTGATTATTATGACATATGTAATGCTATACAAGACTAAGGTGAAACCTGAAAAAATCGAGAGAATGAAGGAGCTTAGTGCTCAATTCTTTGAGATATACAAAGAGCATGATATTGAGGTACTCGGGCACTGGTCTCGCATCGACAAGCCAACAACCAACTACCTGATGATACAGTATGCTAGTGAGGCCGACTATGCTTCAAAGGTCGAGAAACTCAAGAGTGATGAAAGATATCAAAGTCTTTCAGTAGAACTGAATCAGATTCGTGAGGACTTCAAGATGAAAAGACTGGTTCCTACTGGAGTAATGTCCTAGATATACAGTTAGCAGGGCTGCATAGTATATCCGTTCCTAAAAACAATGAAACTCATATACAATTCACTTCTATCTAAATCATCGTCAAGGTGATTTCGGATGTGCGATCTGCTTGGTATGTCTTTTTCGAATGAGGTTCGTGCAGGAATATCTCTGAACCTTTTCCAGATACGGGGCAAAGAGAACCCCGATGGTTGGGGATTAGCCTTCTACAAGGATAGTTATCTCCAGATAATCAAGGAAGCAAAATCTGCTACTCAAAGCACGTTGTATGATTTTATAGAACGCTATCCTCAATCTGATACATTCATCTCACATGTTAGACGGTCTACTAGAGGGCAACCTAGCTATGTTAACACACATCCCTTCTATAGAGTCCTAGAAACAGGCGGGATACGCAGAGAGTACTGCTTCGCGCATAATGGGACACTAACTGATACTAGTATGTTGCAGCTGACGTATCAATCACCTTTAGGGTCGACTGACTCTGAGCTTCTCTTCTGTTATCTCTTGGAACGGATCAAAGAACGTGATCCTCGTGTCTGGAAAACGGATGACTTTCAATATATGGAGGGAGTGCTTCAAGAGATTAATAGTCAAGAAAACACGTTGAATTGTATGATGTCTGACGGAGAGTATCTTGTCTGTTACTCTGATGAGAATCAACACAATGGCGGATTGAGGTTCGCTCCGCACAAGCATCCATACGGTCTCATGGATTTTGTGGAGGAAGGAACAACTCTTGGTACCGTTGATATCCAAGGTGCAAATGTCGGGGGCATGGAGCCATCCCCCTCCTCTGGATATATTGTTGTGACTAGAGAACTAGTCAGTCCGCTTTGGACCGAGTTTGACCGGGGACAGCTGATGGTATTCAAGCACGGAGAGATAGTATACCGGGGGCGTCCCTGACATCATTTCACATAAATGATGGCTCAAGCGTGAATGCATCACGCTCATATTCGTTCATGGTCTTACTACTAGCATGTCTGTTCCGAGTCGTAGAGCATTTCATGTGATATATGACAAATCCCTTGAGGATGCATTGCAATACGCATCCAAGAGCGATTGGACAGGCATCGTTCCAGATATAGGAGTACCTCATTTCTCTCCTGAGAAGATCTCGCAGAAATCTCGAAAGAAGCTCCATGAACTATCCGAATCGTTAGGTATCGAATGGGGATTCCATGCCCCTGGTGATGATATCAGCCTGTATACAACCTATTCTCCAATTCGTTCAGCTATCATGTCATACTTCAAGGAGGTCATTGATCTCGCAAGAGACCTCAGCAATACGATGACCAATGTCGTTATCCATCCTGGTAGACCACCAAGCTTCCGAAAGGCAGGTGATACGGAAGATGCCTACGTAAATGAGAATTTCTCTATTTATGAAACGACCCTCTTTGAGAATCTGCTTGAACTAATCGAATATGCAAGACCAAATGTGAATATTGCCCTCGAGAACAATGGTTGGAGTCCCCTAATTCGGCATTCTATCCCCTCCTTGATTGCCCGAGGGATGCGACTTTGCCTGGACATCCCCAAGTTGTATGACACCTCTTTGAAACTAAAGAAGGATGACTGGCGGCTTTTCCAACAGTTCTCTGAAACTATTGAAGTGGTCCATATCCACGACTATATCCCCGAGTTGGGGTCTCACCAGCTGCTTGGTTCAGGGAAGATAGACTTCTCCGAATCTTTGAATCTTTTTTCTAGGATGGAACATCCGCCGCAGTATGTGTTCGAGGTGCGACCCAGAGAGGCTGCGACCGAGAGTCTAATACGACTGGACCGAGTCCTGTCTACCTTGAACCTGACACTTCTATAGTAGATACTACAAAAGCCCTGCATAGATGAGATACAGGACCACGAACAGTGTTATTGCAATCACCAGTAGAATGGCTTTTAGTACGACTCTCCACAGCGGAAGCATAGTAGGGACTCTACTCCTTTTCTTTGAGTATGTCCCGTATCTCCCTTAGTGTCTTAAGTATTTCATCATCCAAAGAATCAGGAATATCTGGAATTGGTTCGTCGACTCCTGGGATTATCTCTGTGGCTGTGGCATATGGATGGCGGTACCTACGGAGCTCTTGAAGGACAAAATCACGCACTTCTTCATAGAATGGCAACCCTTCAAGCTTCTCCTCCGGTCCCTGTTGGTTCGCACCTGAGTATCCTGCAGTTTCGATCTCAACGGTACCAATGCCAAATAGCCTGTCTAAAGGTCCTGCTCTGCTTGCGATGTTCGTAATGGTCCTGAATGGAACATGTTTCTTTGTGATATTGAGAAGTCCTTTCTTTACATAGACCTCTGGCATAGTTTCTCCACTTGCCGATATCACACTATACTCGATATTTCTGAAGTATAATGGGTATAGTATGCAGAATGGAAGGACGAACACAAAGATCAGGATCGCTCCATATAGGTATGTGTACGGCCACCATGTTGGAATATACGATCCCCAATATAGCGCCGGTGCAAGTCCATCATCGAGTACTATGATGATATATCCAAAGCCGATCCATGCCAATATCCCCAGCAACCAAAAGAAGGAGAATGTTAGGAAAATTCCTGTAAATTCCTTCCATAGCAATCTCATTGATGGCTTGATGATTTTCCCGCTGGATATATTGTCTATTGGAGGCTTAATTACTGTGCCGCGTTGTTCTTCATGCATTCTTAGTCATCTCCTCTGTCTAATTTCCTATTGATACTCCGTAGAAGCTCACGCATCTCACGAAGGGTAATCAGAATCTCATCTTCCAAAGAGCCTTGTATCCGAGGGACCAACTCCTCAGTTTCAACACCCTCTTCTGTGCCAAGCACGTAAGGGGACTTGTATCTCCGCATCTCTGCAAGGATATAATCCCTAAGTTCCTCGAAGAACGGGATACCCGCAATCTTTTCCTCTGGACCCTCGTCATACGCTCCCCTTGCACCAGCAGTTTCAATCTCAACATTGCCAATCCCAAAGAGCCTATCTAGAGGTCCTATCTTAGTCGTGACATTGGTGATACTTCTTAGGGGAACATGCTTTCGAGTGACAGTGATGATCCCTTTCTTCACATACACCTCTGCACTTGCTTCTCCTGATTCAGCTCGAACTGAATACTCAAAGGAGTTGATGTACACAGGTATCAAGATGGCCGTTGGTACCAGCCATGCTAGATTGAAGATCCAGAACCAGAGGTTCACCGGTTCCCAGAGCGCATTGAACCAAATGTTCCATTGGACAATATCATCATTCAGCAAGTAGACGCCCCAGATTAATCCAAAGAATGTCACAATGGTCACAAACCATAGTATGACAGCAAGTAAAATTGCTTCAAACCAGTACTTGTTCCTCAGCTTCGAGCTTGGCTTGAAAATCTTTCCACTACTAACCCGCTCAAGCGGGGGTCGTATCACAGTTCCACCATATTCGAATTCCCGTCCCACTTCCTTCCACATCCTATTCTGATCGTTTGTAACGAGGAACCTCTTTGGCCGCAAGCTTGTTGAAGATAGCTACTGCCTGTTGGGTCATGTATAGTTGTTCTTCATCTGGTCTCAGGTTGATATTGTACTCGTTCACTATTGTATCTAGAGTATGTCGGCACTCATGAAACTTAGGACATTGCTTTCCATCAAAGGGCACATTTCCTAGGGGTGTTCCATCACACAGCTTGCCTGCATAGGAATCATGCCTGTACCAGACAATTGTTCCAAGTCGTATCGTATAGACAATGTATACTTGGGCATTTGCTTGGTAATCGAATCCAATCAAGACACCTTTGTAATCTTGGACAGACTCCACATCAAGTCTATGACTGCTCGCATGGCTCCTCAAAGCCTTCTCGATCTTCTGTCTGGCTCTATTGAGAACCCGTGAAACATACGCAGAATCCTTCAGTTCAATCTTCTCATGAACGCGATTTCTCTCTGCCTCACTATCTGACTCATTGAAGACTTCAAAGATATACTTTGGAGCTGTTTTTCCATCCTCATACTCACTGGCAATCTCTGCTGTGGTCTTTCCATGATGAAATTCCCACCAGACAACTGCTTCGTGAGTCGAGAGTAGTACCATCGTTAGTTTCCTCGTTTTTGTTGACCTTCCATCTTAAGAAGATTTCTGGTCATTCTTTACTGCTTTATGGTAAACATTTATATATAAACTCTTGGTATAATGCTACAGGAATTTGGTAAAGATTTACAACAAGTGAATCGAGCCAGTCTTACGATGAAAAGTGAAAAACGATGGCGAAAAACTCTCACGTTATCAAAACTCGAGGACTGTCGAAGAACTTCGACACAGTTCAGGCAGTCAGAAACCTTGACCTGGAGGTTGCGACAGGCAGCCGGTTTGGATTCCTTGGCCCTAATGGTGCAGGAAAGACGACCACTGTTCGCATACTTTCAGGTCTTATGAAACAGACGAGTGGAGACGCAGAAGTCTGCGGATATGATGTGTCCACTCACAGGAACGAGATCAAGGCCGCAACAGGTCTGCTCCCCGAATCACCAGGTCTCTACTCAAAGCTCTCTGCTCGGGAGTTCCTAGAGTTCATTGGTGCCTTGAATGACAAGAATGGTGCAGATGCTAACAAGCGGATAAACAACTTGCTTAGTATGTTAGGTCTTGAAAGTCGACAAGATGACCTACTTGAGTCCTACTCATCTGGTATGAAGCAGAAGGTGCTCATAGCATCAACTCTCCTACATGAGCCAAAGCTCGTATTTCTGGATGAACCCACCTCACGACTAGATCCCGCTGCAAGTGCATTGGTCAAGGAGATTATCCTAGCACTGGCTGAGCAGACTGATACTAGTTTCTTCATTTGTACCCACATGACTGACTTTGCGGAGGATGTCTGTGATATTATTGGTATAATCAGCAATGGTGACATGGTCATCTCTGGTGCTCCACAAGATATCATCCAGTCCGTTGGCGCTAAGGACCTAGAAGATGCATACCTGAAGATCGTTGGCGGAAAGGTAGACCGCGATACTCTACTGGCCTGGAGGTGAAGATAGTGGCTAGGAACTGGCTTACTATTGCAAAGGCCGAGTTCTACGTGCTTACAGTTGGTATGAGGCCTCACAGAAAGCTATACACCATACTATTGTACGCCCTTGGCCTCATCTGGGCTACCTATGCCGCACCGATGGTCATGGTTGGATTCATTACAGCGCTTATTCCCCTTGAACAGATTCGCATCATGTTATTGACGATGTTCCCTGGACTAATGCGTTCTATAATGATGTTCGTCTGGCTGATATTGATACTCTTTCCTCTCGCAAAAGGACTTGAAGAGATCAAGATTGGTCATTGGGAGCTATACCTCTCGAACAATGTGAAGACTCGTGATATCTTGACTGGCAACTTCCTTGGGCTCGCTCCTCTATATGGTCTGGTTGTGCTGGTGCTAGCTCCAATAGTCATATCCCCCTTCATGGTAGTCTATGAAGTATCACTAATTGGTCAGGTGCTTGTCTATGCATTTCTAGCAGTCTCAGCTATTACGGCTATATGGTTCTCCACATTCCTGACCGCCGCTATTCAATCTAGACTCGGTGACTCATCTCGCGGAAATGACATTGCAAAGGCTCTCTCGGTTGTCGTAGCTATAGCCGCGATCTTGCCTATGTATTCGCTAATGTTCGCAATGGAAGCAATGTCACAGATTCTTGGAATGAATGCGTTCCTCCTCCTACCATTTACTTGGAGTGCAGATGTCATTAGCTGGATTACCATCATGTTCAATGGCGTTGGTCTGACCGGGTCGCAGATACTTGGCTTCAGCTCGATCCTAGAACTCGATCTCCTAACAAGTGTTGCTTTAATGAGTGGCTTTACACTCTTGCTTATTAGCGGCTCTCTGTTATCGTGTGATAGGATTTTCAGCATCAGTGCTGGAGCACGAACTGAGCGAGTCACTACGATCAATAAGGAGAATATCTTCGTAAAGGGTCTTCGTAAGATGAATAGCGGTCCCTTTGGCACTCTCATGGCTATCAACGCAAAGGACTACTTCAGAAAGGCTCAGAACCTCTCGAAGCTGTTCTACGGTCTAGTCCTAGCATGTGTTTTACCTGTGATGATGACTTTTGTAGGTGACATGGATAGTGAAGGCATTCCCATCTTGCAACTGACTGGCATCTTTGGAATGATGTTTGCGATGGCAGGTGGCTTTCCCCATGCGGGAATTGCATTTCTCGAAAGCCGGGATCAGCTCTGGATTCTTCAGGGAACTCCTAATGGAGCTTCGAAGTTCATCAAATCTCGTATTGCCATGTCTTCTATGACCAATGTGTTCATTGCGATGATTCCTACAGCAGTGATAGTCTTCCTCTTCCAGTTGAGTATTGTTGAAGCACTAGTGATATACTGCTTTGGATTGATTGTCATAATCGGTTCATCGATGGTAGCAATTGGTGTTACAGCTAGGAATCCCAACTATGAAGATACCAAGTCTCCTGCACATCAAGCAAATGTCATGATGGCAATGATGATACCGATGTTCGCAATGATGTCTTCATTCATCGTTCTGATAGTCTTGACAATCTCAAAACTCGATATTGCACTCGAGTCAGTACTTGGTGTGTTTGGCTTTGAGCTATTCTTCACGCTGATAGGTCCAGCCATACTCTTGACTCTTGGAGCGATTCTCTTGGTATCAGGCATTCGAAGTCTATCAAGACCAGAATAAAATTGGAGGGGGAATTTAGTGAAAAGAAACACAATTCGCGTGGCTTTGGTGTTGACTACTGTGGCACTCTTAGGGGTGCCACTTACAACACCCCACGCACCACCGTCCTCTAGAAGAGATTTCTCTCCAAGTACAAGTACATACGGACATATCGATGGAGTCCCTTATGTGTGGCAAGAGATTAACGGCTACTGTTACTGGGCATCTGTCGATATGGCTTTACAGTATGCTGGTTTGAATTTGGATCTTGGTGGATTCTTTGCAGCTTCAGGAATTGGGTTTTCTTCAGTCTACATCATGATAGATGATCTTCAGATGTTCATGTCTGGGTCCTCATTCAGGCAGCAACAGCAAATACCCTATATTGCTGAATTGCTAGGTCTTGATTATATTGCATATTTCGATTCGAACTCAGAATGGATCCAGATTGTTGCACCCTACTGGTCTGATTGGGGATTCAATTTCGAACTCATTGATGGTTCAGTTGAGGCCTTAGATAAACTCCGAGATCTGATTGATACAGGATATCCTGCAGTTCTTTGGGTTGACCCATATTGGCTACCTGCAGAGGACTATGTTGACTTGAGAAGTGTATTTTCTCCTCAAGATCCTGCAGCCCCAGCGTCTGGGCATGCCATTGTAGTCACAGGATATAATGACACATCAGAAACTGTTGAGATTATGGATCCCGGTGTAGGTGCTTTTGGAGAAAATTATGGCTATCCTAGTGATGGGAGGTATTTCTATACTGCAAACTATACTACTCTTGATCTAGCTTGGAAGACTCTCGGGTATGGAACCATTGCTTTCATGTCAGGAGATACTGTAGAAAACCAAGAGGAGCGCATTGGAGCCTTCATAGCGAATCGTCTTCTTGGCAATGCGACCTCCTATGCTTCTG
Source organism: Candidatus Thorarchaeota archaeon (assembly GCA_048884965.1). Lineage (GTDB taxonomy): Archaea > Asgardarchaeota > Thorarchaeia > Thorarchaeales > Thorarchaeaceae > MP5-2226. Next base: position 33,700 of record JBHLQH010000003.1, read on the forward strand.
ATCTAGAAGATCTTTTCTTCGCAGGCTTTGGCGAATCTGCATTTAGAGGGCTATCTCTAGATACAACAAAAGATGGGATCAAGAACTATCTAGGTGAACACAACGATACTGCTGATTGGCCATATGTACTTGCTATTACTGGATTATCTCATGAGTCATACATGAGCCTTCAATATCCTGCCTACAGATCAGCCCTTGAAGCGTTGCCCTCCCTAATGCCATCTTATGATGTAACCGAAGTGGTTGAACTGGGCAGAGCGGCATATCCACATATGGTAGCATTAAGCAACAACGCATCTCTTGTTGACCTCTACTATACATACAATGGATCGGAATTGACAAGGACTTATTTTGGCATTGCTGAAAGATATCAAGAAACAGAGGATATTGATGTCGCCTTAGATGAATTTAGTGAGGACATAGAAAGTCTTACAGAGCATTTCCTAGGAATTGCGGATGCATGGCAAGCAGCTGGCGAGGCTTTGGAATCTGTTCTTGAGGATGCTGATTCGGTTCTATTCATGTTAGTGGGTATCGGTACTCTAACTATGAGCATCTTTGCAGTACTCGTAGTTGTCCGGAGGAGGCGTTAATCATGGAACTGCCTTCTAGCGCGATATCTGTCCTTCAGAGCCTTATCAGCTGTGGTCCTCTGAGTCCCAAGGATATCAGCAGGAGAGGGAATATCCCCATTCGAACAGTAAACTTCGCAATCAGGAAACTGAAAGGAAGAGGACTGATTCGGAGAATTCCCAATCTGCAGGACATGAGAAGCCCCTTGTATACGACTGATCTAGAGGCTGCAAAACAGATCGTCATAAAGCATGGTTCTGATTCCATCATAGCGTGTCAGCTTATGATGGTTTTACGACGCTGATAAGTCACTCAATGTCTCCTCATGGCACTTCGAGAGCCAATCTCGAAGTGCCAAACTCCTTTTCGACAAGTTCTTCAATCGAATATACATGGATAGGGCATGTCTAATGGCGACCCCTTGAGCAACTGGAACTTCTTAATTGGAAAATGGAAAGGTGGTTCCTCAGACCAATTCGGCGATGAGGGAGAGATAGTCAGTACTGCCCATTTCTCAAAGGAGCTTGGGAAATACATCATGGGCAAGATCGATTCATTCCGAAAAGGAAAGCTAGAGAACGCAAGTATATCTATGATGTTCTATGACCCACGCGATGAGAAGATTCGAAGGAAGACCTTCTTCTCCTATGGCTTTGTGAACAACGAGGTCGAGTATCAGAGCTCTGAAGATGAGATTAGATTCATTGTTGAGTCTGAGCCTACACCTCAGGCGTTCGATGGGTTGCGATGGCGCGCGTATATCAAGAAGATCTCTGATTCTGAGATTCGAATGGGACTTGAATCTGCAAAGGAAGGCGAAGACTTCGAGTCATATGGCGAATCCATCCTGAAACGAGCAGATTGATGGATTAGCGTCATTGAAAGTGGCTATAACATCCCACTTAGGCAATCGTTTCAATTTATTAGCGAT